>CAZFGJ010000015.1:0-29462 GCA_964518445.1 uncultured Solirubrobacteraceae bacterium | reverse complement strand
GTCCGATGTGGGCCGCGATCCCGTTCACCGAGCCCACGGCCGCAGGGCCGATGTCCTCGGCACGCCTCCATCCCTGGAGGTGGCGGCGCTCACGGACGATCAGCCGCCCCTGCTTCGTCGGGAACGCGACCAGCATGTCCGCGGCGAAGCCACCGCGATCAGTCCGGTGCGACGGCGAGGAGATCCAGGCCATGACCTGCTGCGGATTGCCCGCGGCGGAGATCAGTTCTGGCCGGGAGAAGCGCCGGCCGGCCGGCCTCACGCTTGCCCACACCTGCCGGCGGCCCGAACTGCTCGTGCCGATCCACGCCAGCAGGAGCTCACCTCGCGAGTTGCCCGCCAGGCCGGCCCGGCCGGCCCAGGCCGACCCTTTGACCGAGAGCCGTGCGGAGGTCGTGCCGTCGACGCCTCCCAGCAGGACCTCGGGCCGGAAGGAGTTGACGCCGCTGCGCCGCAGGATCAGCTGCGCCGTGTGATCGTCGCCGAGGTTGAGCAACGTTCCGTTTGCCCGTTCGGCGGGCACCGAGCGTTCGGATCCGAAGGTTCCGTTGACGGGCGCGACCGCGTAGCGCGCGCCCGGCGCCCCGAAGATCTGCGTGGATTTCCCCTGGAGGTCGTAGAAGGTCCAGGCGGCCAGGTCCCCCGAGGGCCCGGAGGCCAGACCCAGGCCGGAGATCGTGTCGTGCGCCGCCGAGATGCTCAAGGGCGCCGACCAGCCGGCGAGCGCCGGGGAGACGCCAAACAGGAGGCAGGCGACGGCCGTTGCTGCGCAGAACGAACCGGTGACACACCTGATGGGGAGGCGGAGCCTGAAGCCGACCATGCTCTCAACCTAGTCCCGGGGAGGACGCCCGGGCAACTGTGGGAAACACTGGCGCGGGTCGGGGAAGAACCACCATGGCCGGCTACGAGCCTGGCGGGGCTTTCGACTAGCGTTGTGCCCTCCCTGGAAGGGTGGCAGAGCGGTTGAATGCACCGGTCTTGAAAACCGGCAGACGGGCAACCCCCGTCTCGGGGGTTCGAATCCCCCCCCTTCCGTTATTCCCCGGTCGTCCCGCCCACCTGAGCGCGCGTGCCGATCTCGATCACCGGGTGCTGTGCCGGGCGAATCCAGCGAAGCACGCGCAGCAGGCGCCCGACGGGGAGCGCGACGCAGCCTTCGGTCGGGCCGCCCACCCAGGCGTGCAGGAAGATTCCTGAGCCCCGAGCGTGAGCGCCGGCGATCGTGGGGTGCTCGTTGAAGTCGATCACTGCGAAATAGGGATAGGCCGTTTCCTGCCTCCAGAGCGCCTCGGAGCCCGCCCCGAAGGGCGGACTCGAGTTGCAGGCGACATGGACGAAGCGGTTGTAGCGGGGGCTGAATGGATCCTCATCCCACCAATCCCCGCATCCAAGGCGTCGGTATGCGGCGTGGAGGCCCCCAGGGTTCGGCTGAATGCCATAGATCCGAGCGCCGAAGGCGAACACGCCGGTGGGGGTCGACCCGTCGCCCTCGCGGCGGATGTCTCTCAGCCCGCTTGAGCCGATCTCCACCGTCCAGGGCCCGAAGGCCCGCCTCCACGAGGCGGCCGGACCCGCCCGGCGGTAACCGCGGAGTGTCGCCAGGTGCCCGGCGGGGTCACGCCTGGGGCTCGAGACCACGACAAGCTGGCCGGCCGAGGCGGGGACCGAGAAGCGCCCGGCCGCAACGGGCGGCGGGAGGGGCGCCGTTTCAGCGGTTGCGGCGCCCGCCGCACAGGCGAGAGCGGCGAGCGCGGACAGAAGTGACAGGGACGCCCTTACTCCGCGTCGGGGAGAGCGCGAGCTTGCCGCCTCGGGTGCCACGGGTCAGACGAGCCGGCGGGGGCCTCAGAGGCCCGGCTCGGAGACCGCCGGGGCGCTGCCCAGCACCTTGCCGCTCCCGTCCAGCGCCTGCACGGCCAGATAGGGACCCGAGGTGCCTCCGGGAACGGTGATTGCCGTCTCGAAGCCTGCCCTCGGAGCGGTCAGGATCGGCCGCAGGGACTTGGCCGAGGCGCCCGCCATCAGCCGCCAGGAGACGACCTGGGTCGACCCGTTCCAGCTGGCATAGACGGTCCCCGCGCCGGTCCCTACGGCTGAGAAGGCGAACGCCGGAGGATGCGCCGGAGACCCCACCCAGGGAAAGCGGAAGCTCCGGTAGGACTGGGTGTGGACGGGGAAGTGAGCGTCGAAGATCGTCGCGCCCTGGGGGCTGACCTCGGAGAAGAACGGTTCCTGGCCCCAGCCCAGAAACCAGTCTCCGTTCGGGAGGGCCTGCGTGTTGCCCTGGCTTTCCACGACCAGCGCCGGGCTGTGGAAGACCTGGGAGACGAG
This sequence comes from uncultured Solirubrobacteraceae bacterium, assembly GCA_964518445.1. Classification (GTDB taxonomy): domain Bacteria; phylum Actinomycetota; class Thermoleophilia; order Solirubrobacterales; family Solirubrobacteraceae; genus Palsa-744. The sequence goes on along the minus strand of CAZFGJ010000015.1, from coordinate 27,128 downwards.
CGTGGCTTCTCCGGTCGCCGGATCGAGGCGGACGACCATTCCCCGGGACTGGGGGTGAACGGTCGGGGAGGACCCGTTGTCGAACAGGCTGATGGAGCCGTCGGGCAGTTCGCGGGGATCGTGCTGCCAGGCCGTCCTCGTCCCGGGGCCCGCTTTGAAGTTGCTCTTCTTCCCGCCCAGGCGCCAGGTGATGTGCCCCGTGGAGACGGCCACGTCATAGATCGCCCAGGTGTTCCGCGAGGAGATCAGCAGGCTGCCGTCGCGGTCGAGGTTGATCGAGTTGATGTGAAAGAAGTCGTAGGGGTAGGGCGGGATGGAGCGCTTGGGGGACGCGTAGGACTCGCTCAGTGCGACGTGGTCGAGGCTGGTCCATTCGTACATGACCAGGCCCGTCCGGATGTCGATCTCCTGCATGATGCCGTCCGTCACGGCGCTGTAGGAGGCTCCGCCGACGGAGGACAGGTTGCAGAGGATCGGGAAATACGAGGTCACCAGCGCCGTTCCCTGCGGTGTCACCTGAAGCTCATGCAGGTCGACCTGGTGCCCGTTTCCGCCGCGGATGTGAGCGATGTCCTCGTAGGCGCCGTTGGCGATGACCCCTTCACCGGTGCCGAAGCCGTGCACCGAGATGTTGCCCTGCCACCAGGTCAGGACCGGCTTGCCTGCGTATTCCTGGACACGGAGGTCGGTGGCGAATGTGTTCGTTGGGAGCGCCTTGAACCAGAGCAGCCCGCCCGAGGGGTCGAGGATCATCGGGCCGGCCTGCCCCGGCCCCGTGTAGGGCGCCGCGAAGATGTCCCCCGGGGCGGCTCCGGGGTTGTTCGCCGTGACAGTCACGATCGGCGGGCGAAGGTCGCCGCGGGAGCGGAAATGCTGTTCCTGGGCGGCCGTCCCGGAATGGATCCTCTCGGGCGTCGAGGTGATCGTGTCGGGGGCCGCGATCACAAAGACATCCAGGATCGGATGGGTCACCCGCCCGACCGTAAGGCGTGCTCTGACCGTGACCCGCTCGCTCGGAACGAACGGCCGGCTGGGCAGGAACGAGGCCCCGTCCCCCTGCGAATAGGCCCTCAGGCGCCCGCTGTGGGCCCCGCTGGCAGATCCTGTGACGCTCTGGACGCTCAGCTCGGAGGCCGGGACCCCCAGGAAGCTGATCTGCGTCTGCGGCGAGGCATCCCTTGTGCCCGGAAGGGGCGATATTGTTACTGCACCGGCCTGCAGAGCGGAATTGTTGAGGCTCGCGGGGACGCACGTTGGCGCGGACTGCGCCACTGCGGTGGCGGTCAGGCCGGCAAGACCCATACCAAGGGCCAGAACCGGCCCCAGGATGAGAGCCCTCAAACAAGTCATGGATTCCGAGCAGCATAGGAGAGTCGATCGCCGCACGTTCCTCAAGGGCGGCCTGATCGCGGGCGGCCTGGCGGCCGGAGCCGGCCTGGGCATCCGCGCCCTGGCCGACAGCGGCGGGGACTCCCCCAGCACGCCGGCCTTCGTCCCCGCTCCGGCTGAAACGAGCAGGCGCCACCGCCCCAGCTCGCAGCCCAACATCCTTGTGATCGTGGTCGATCAGCTGCGCTTCCCGCAGTGGTTCGGGGCGAGCTCCATGGGAGCCGGCCTGGCGCCCAACCTGCGCCGCCTCAGCGAGGGGGCCGTCTCGTTCAGCCGCTACTACACGGCCTCGAACGACTGCTCTCCCGCTCGCGCCGCGATGCTCACCGGCCTCTACACCCATCAGACGGGATGCATGATCACCGGCGGCAGCACCCTCGATCCCGGCTTTCCCACCTGGGGGACGATGCTCCGCGAGCAGGGCTACAAGACACGCTGGCTCGGCAAGTGGCACCTGACCCAGCACGACGGCCACTGGACACCGGCTCTCGGCGAAGCCGCGCTCGAGGAATACGGCTTCGCCGGCGGCATCTTCCCCTCACCCAACGGCGGCCCCGGGCAGGGATGGCGCATCGATCCGAAGATCGCCACGGGCTTCGCAGAGTGGTTCAGGGCCGAGGGCCGCTCGGAACCCTGGTGTACGACCGTCTCCTTCGTGAACCCTCACGACATCGCCTGGTGGTACGTCTGGAGCGACAGGGTGGCCGCCGAGGCGGCGGCACGACCGACCGTCAGCCGCCTCCCCCCGAACTTCGAGACCCCTGAACTGCTCGACCAGCGGCGCAAGCCGCGCCTTCAGCGCTCGCTCCAGGAGACGGCCGCCGCGTCATTCGGCCCCGTCCCCTTCGAAGGGCCGGAAGCCGTGCCCATCTGGCTGTCCTTCCTGGACCTCTACGCCAAGCTGCAGCGGGAGGTCGACCGGCACATCGGCAACGTCATGCGGACGCTCGAAAGCCGGCCTGAGGTTGCCGCCAACACGGTGATCGTCTTCACCTCCGATCACGGTGAGTACGCGGCCTCCCATGGGCTGCGCGGAAAGGGGGCCGCCGCCTACGAGGAGGCGACGCGGGTTCCCCTGATCGTCAAGGACCGTCGGGGCAAGCTGACCAGCGCCCCTCAGACGCCAAGGACGCAGCTCGCCTCGAGCGTCGACCTTGCCCCGTTGATGCTGAGCATCGCGACGGGCTCGAACGCCTGGCGCCAGGAGGCCCACTACGCCCACCTCGCAAGCCGCCTCGACCTCTCGGCGATCCTTGCCAACCCCAACGCAGAAGGGCGCCCCTACATCCTCCATGCCACCGACGAGGTCGTCACCGAGTTCGCCGTCGAATCCTATTCGGCGAATGCGCCCCTGCACATCGTCTCGCTGCGAACCCCCGAGGCGAAGTACGCGACCTACTCCCACTGGTTCGAAGGGATCGAACCGACCTCGGCCGGGCGCGAAGTCGAGCTCTACGACTACTCCACGAGTGCCGGGCGACTCGAGGTCCACAACTCCGCCGACCACAGCCCGCTCGAGCAGAGGCTGATCGAACAGCACGAACACGCCTTCGAACACGAGCTCCGCGAGCCCCTTCCCCAGCGCCTGAAGCCTGCTCACGGCCGCGGCTTCGCCGACTACTTCTCGACGGCAAGAGTGGCCGCTGCCAAGGCGGCCACCCGGCGCAAGGCTCGCTCGGAACAGACGGTCGGGCAGCTGACCGACCATCAGGGACCGACGCCGCCGCGCGAGCGCCCCGCCGTCAGAGGCGCTTCGGAACCGACTGGCCCAGGACAGCGCCCGAAGGGCTGAGCGCCTGCACCGACAGGTAGGCGCCCGAGGAGGGTGCCGTGGCCAGCGCGAGCGGAGTCTCGAAGTCGCTGCGGGGGCGTGTCACCGCGGCGCTCATCGCGCTCGGCGAGGTGCCGGTGAGCACGCGCCAGGATGCCACGCCCGTGGCGCCGTTCCAGCTCGCGTAGACGACGCCTCCCCGCCCTGAGCGTACGAAGGCGAAGGCCGGCCCGACCGCCGGCTGTGCGCTCCATGCCTGTCGGAAGGTCCTGTAGGACTCATACGCCGAGGGCAGATGCGCGTCGAAGAGGAGCTGTCCCTGAGGGCCGTATTCGGTGAACCAGGGCGACTGGCCCCAGCCGATCAGCCAGTCGCCGCCGGGGAGCACCTGGAGGTTGCCCTGGCTGCCCGCGATCAGCTTCGGTGAGTGCTCGACCCGCCGCGTCAGCGTCGCCGTCATGCCGTTGGGCTGGAGCGAGACTTCGATTCCGCGCGACTGGGGGTGAACGGCCGGCGTGGCGCCGTTGTCGAAGAAGGTGAGGTTGCCGTTCGGCTGCTGGCGGGCGTCATGCTGAAAGGCGGTCACCGTCCCAGGGCCGAGCTTGTAGCTGGAGTGCTTGCCGCCGATCCGCCACCGAACCTGGCCGGTGGCCGCATCCAGGTCGTATGCCGCCCAGGTGTTGCGAGCGTCCACCAACAGGCTGCCGTCGCGCTGGACGTCGATCGAGTTGATGTGGAAGAAGTCGAAGGGTTCCTTCTGACTGCCCGGCCGAGGCGATACATAGGCGTCCGTCAGGGGCACGTGGTCCAGGCTGTGCCACTCATATCGAACGAGCCCCGTCCTGATGTCGACTTCCTGCATCAGCGTGTCGGCCACGGCGCCGGCAGCCGGGCCTCCGATCGCCGAGAGGTTGCAGTTGATCCCGTCGTAGACCGTGATCAGCGCGCTCCCGTTCGGCCTGATCTGGAACTCGTGAAGGTCGGGCTGATAGCCGTTGCCGGCCCTCACGACGTGGATCGTCCGGTAGGAGCTGTCGGCCATCACGATCCCCGACTTGCGGCTCGTGGCGGTCACCAGAGGGTCCTGCCACCAGGTCAGGACGGGTTTGCCTTCATAGCTCTGGACCCGCAGGTCCGCGGCCCGGGCGCCCGACGGGGTGAGTGGTTTGAACCAGATCAGCTTGCCCGCTTCGTCGAGGATCATCGGCCCGTACTGCCCCGGCCCCGAATAGGGGGCCAGCAGCAGATCGCCCGGGCTCGCGCCCGGCGCGTGCGCCGTGACCGTGACCCTCGGCGGTTTCAGGTCCACCCGCGAGTGGAAGCTCTGGAAGTCGCTCGGCTTCGGCGGGGGCGCCGCGCTGCCCCCGGCTTCGCCGAACGTGTCCGGCTGGGCCACCGTGAAGCGGAAGGCCAGAGCTGTGCGCCTGGCGCCGGAAACGGCCGTGCCGCGGACGCTGACGAGCTCGCCGGGGCTGAACGGACGCGCCGGAACGAAGCTGGCCCCGTCTCCCTGGGAGTAGGGCTCCAGCCGCCCGGGATGAGCCCCGCTGCGCGATCCACTCACCGACACTCCGGCGAGCGCCGCCGCCGGGACTCCCCGCAGGCTGATCTGGGTCGCCGGCGAGGCGTCGCGGCTTTCGGGCAGCGGCGAAACCGTCACGAGGCCTCCCACAAGGGCGCTCCGGTTGAGCGATACAGGGGCGCAGGAGGCCGCGCCCCTTCCGGCTGCGGCTACGGCGGCGGGGGCCTGCGCGTCCGCGGAGAGGGACAGCGTGAGGGCCGAGCGGGATGTCCTCCCCGCCGGGATGAGGACGAGGGCCGCCAGCGCGAGCAGCCCGACGAGGAGGCGGGCGGGCCTCAGATTTTCACCGCAGCCGACGTGCCGATCACGTTGCCCTGCGAGTCGAGCGCCTGAACCTGGACGTAGGGACCGGTCGTGAGCGCGGCGATGGTCGTCTCAAACCCCGTCTTCGCCCTGTTGGCAACGGGTGCGAGCGACGTAGCCGAGCTGCCCGCCAGAACACGCCAGGAGGCGACCTCGGTCGCACCGTTCCAGCTGGCCGAGACGGACAGGGCGCCGGCGCCGTTGGGCTTTGCCACCACGGCCGGCGAGCTCTTGGGGTGGCCGGTCCAGGGCGAGAGGTAGGTCCTGAAGTCCTGGACGCTCTTGCCGAGATGGCCGTCGAGGATGATGTGCCCGGCGGCGTCGAACTCCGTGAAGTCCGGGAGGCCGCCGTAACCGAGCAGCCAGTTGCCCCCAGGGACGCTGAGCGTGTTCCCCTGACTCGAGGCCAGCAGGGTCCGGGTCGGGTTGATGAAGGCCTTCTTCAGGCTGACCGTGTGGCTGCCCTGATTCAGCGACAGCAGAATGCCGCGGGACTGCTTCTCCTTGGGCGGGTTGGCCGCGTTGTCGAACACCGAGATGATCCCGCCGGGCTGGAACTCGGCGTCGTGCTGCCAGTAGAAGAGCGTCGAGGAGGGGCCCTTGAAGCTCGAGTGCGAGCCGCCCAGGCGCCAGCGGATCGCTCCGCTGTGGAGATCGACGTCATAGACCGTCCAGGTGTTGCGCGATGACAGCAGCAGGTCGTTGTTCGGGCCGGGGTCCACCGAGTTGAGGTGGATGTAGTCCCAGGGGTAGCTGGCTTTGGGGACGGGGTTGTGAGATTCGCTCAGCGGCACATGCCCGTCGGCGTGCCACTCCCACATGACAAGGCCGGTCTTGATGTCGATCCGCTCGATCACCGAGTCCGTCAGGACACCGTCGGAGAGGCCGTGCAGCGACGAGAGGTTCATCTTGATCGGGTCGAAGATGTCAATCCAGGCCGTACCGTCGGGCATCAGGCGGATCTCGTGGAGATCCTGGTGGTAGCCGTTGCCCGCGCGGATCTTCGCGATCTGCTGGTAGGAGTCGTTGGCGATGATCGTTTCGCCCTGGCCGAAGCCGACCTCGAGGATCCGCCCCTGCCACCAGGTCAGAACGGGTTTGCCCTGGTACTGCTGGACCTGGAAGTTCGTCGCGGCCGTGTTCGCCGGGAGGGGTTTGAACCAGATCAGGTTGCCGGCCTGGTCGGTGATCATGGGGCCCGCCATTCCCTTGCCCTGGTAGGGAGCCAGGAACAGGTCGCCCGGCGCCGCGCCGGGCTTTGCGGGCGTGACGATCTTGACGGTCGAGGGCTGGAGGGAGGGAGCGCTCGTGTAGTGCTGGATCGCACGCGAGTCGCCCGGGTTGATCGGGAACTGCTTCTGGCTGACCGTGTACTGGTGGGCGATCGTGAAGCTGGTGCTGACCGAGCCTGTTTCGGGGCCGGCGGTGATCTGGGCGTGGACGGTCACCTTCTCCCCCGCGCGGAAGGGATGGCTCGGCAGGAAGCTCTCGCCGGTGCCCGTCGAGTAGGGCTTCAGGACGCCGCTGTGCGCGCCGCTGGAGGAGCCCTTGACCGTCACGTTGGCCACCTTAGTCCCGGCGCCGCCCAGGAAGCTGATCTGCGTCACAGGCGAGGCGTCGGGGGTGCCGGGCTCGGGTGAGACGGCAACAGGGTTGGCCTGGGCCGTTGACGCGCCCTTGGGCGCGCTGGTGCTCGCCGAGGAGGCGCTGCCGCACGCGATCAGCGCGATGGCGCAGGCAAAACCGGCCAGGGGCAGGGTCGCTTTGCGGAGCTCACTCATGCCGCGGCCACAATATCGAGCCGGCGGATGGCTCTCGCCGGTAGCCGTGAGATCCCCTACGCTCAGGGGATGGGGAGAAGCTTGATCGTCGGCGCCCTGTTGCTGGCCTTCGCGCTCGGCGCGCCGGGGAGCGCGGTGGCCTCCGATGCCTCCGCGACGAGGGCCTACGTCCACGCCAACTACGCGCTCGTGGCTGCGGGCCACGCCAACATCGCCCGCAGCGAAGCGGCCGTCAAAGGGATCCTCGGCAAGGTTCGAGGCGAATGCCCCCAGGCGGCTCAGGGCTCGCCGCAGGACGAGGAATCGACGCAGCTGAGCAACGAGCTGATCGGCCTGATGGTGCTGACCGGAGGCACTGTCGACCGCCCGGCCGTCGGCGCCTACCTCCGTGCGGTCTCGGGACTCCACTGGAGCAGCGGCTCCGTCAACCGGGCCGTCGGCGGCTATGTGCGGATGCTCCGCACCCTCTACAACCTGAAGAAGCCCTCGGTCTGCGCGGATATCGCCGCCTGGGCCGCCAGCGGCTGGAAGAAGCTGCCCGCCGCGACGGCTCCCTTCGTCGGGGCCTTCATCCCGAACTGGGTCTCGCTGGGGGTCCTGCCGGCGGGCCTTGCGCGTTTCGAGACACCCGATCTGAGGCCGATCGCCCGGCGCTCGGCGTCCTTCGAATCTCAGCTGATGGAAATGGAAGCCCGCCTGGTCGACACCTGGGGCGACATCATGAACGAGCTCGTGCTGAACCCCTGAGCCTCAGGCGACGGCGCGGAGGTGGCGGTAGGGCGTGCCGCGAAGCTCTCGGACGAGCGCGTCGAGAACGCCCTCCTCGTCCTCCTCGCGACCGTCGGTGACCGCTTCGATCACGGCCCGCTTGCGCTCGAGCAGGGTCGCGATCGTCTCATCGACGGTCTCGGCGGCGAGCAGGTAGTAGGCCGTCACGGCGTCGCGCTGTCCGATCCGGTGACAGCGGTCCTCGGCCTGGTCGTGCTTGGCCGGCGTCCAGTCGAGCTCGAGGAAGGCGACGTTCGAAGCACGGGTCAGCGTCAGGCCCTGCCCGGCGACCTCCATCGAGCAGACGATCAGCTGGTTGCCCGGAGCATCGGGTTCCTGGAACGAGCGCAGGGCGCCGTCACGATCGCCCGGGCGGTCTTCGCCGAGGATGTGGAGCGCAGAGGGGAAGCGCTCGATGACCGCTCGCTGCACCTCGCGGTGGCGGGCGAACACGACAAGCCGCTCACCCGATGTCGTGAAGTCGTGGATCCAGGCCAGCGCCGAGGCGAGCTTGCCCCGGGCGGCCAGCAGCTTCAGGGCGTTGAGGCGGACCAGCCTTTCCGCGCGCAGGGCCGCCGCCACCTTCGCGTCGAGCTCCCCCAGGTCCAGCGGCTGACTGCGCAGCCAGGCCAGCAGGTCGCGCTCGGCCAGCCGGTACTCCGCCTCGTTGTCCAGCTCCACGGGAACAACGGCCCGGGTCTTGGCCGGCAGCTGAGGCAGGACGTCCTGCTTCAGGCGCCGGACATAGCAGCGCGCCCGAAGGTGCCAGTGCAGCCGCTGATGGGCGTCGGCTCCGCGGAAGCGGGCCCCGAACTGGACGCCCGAGCCGAAGTCCTCCAGCCTGCCCAGAATCCTCAGCTGCGAGATCAGCTCGGTCGGCCGGTTGACGATCGGCGTGCCGCTCAGAGCCAGGACCAGACCCTCCTTCTCGACCCCCGCGGCGAGCTTCTGCACCGCCCTTGTCCGCTTGGCGGCCGGGTTCTTGCAGTAGTGGGCCTCGTCGATCACGACGGCCCGGGGGCGCTCCGCGAGCAGCTCCTGGAGGCGGGCGTCGAGGATGTCGTAGTTGACCACCGTCAGCTCGGCGTCCTCCGGGCCCGAGGAGCGCCCGAGACCGGAGAGCAGGCGAACCGTGCGACCGGGGAGCCAGTGTTCGATCTCCCGCATCCAGTTGAGCTTCAGGTTGGCCGGGCAGACCACGACCGCCGGGAACGCCTCGTCCGCCTGGACGGTGGCAAGCGCCTCGATCGTCTTGCCCAGCCCCTGCTCGTCTGCGAGGAACGAGCGGCGGCGGCGCAGCAGGTAGCTGACCCCGGCCCGCTGGAACGGCTTCAGCTCACCGCCAAGGCCAGGGACATCGAGCTCAGCGTCCTCCGCCGCGGAGAGCGCCACGAGGCCGGCCGAGCGCGCGTGTTCCTCGCGGATCTCCTGCAACAGCAGCAGCGCGTCCTCCTCGACCCACACCCGACCGTCGGTGAGGAACCCGTCCAGCTCGGGAACGCAGAACGGGTCCGCCCGGATCGCCGGCAGGACCGCATGCTCACGCGCCGCGGCCGTGCCGCCGATCGGCAGCAGCGCCCCCTTCAGGGCGGAGAAGCGCTCGAGCAACGAGGGGTCGTGCCCGGGGGCCAGGACAAACGTGGGGTCCTCGTGGACGGCCGAGCACTCAAGCACAGCCGGGGGCGCCGGGCGTCCGGACTCGAGCGCCGCAACGCAGCGGCGGGTGGCCTGGCTGGACCAGCCCTCGAGGCGCTCGTCGATCAGCCGCCAGGACTCGAGCGTGAGAGGAACCGTCGCGCCGCCGGGGGCGTGGCTCGCGCGTTCGCGCAGCTCGCCCGGCAGGCGGTCGAAGTCACCGATCAGCATGAACACCGGGTCCTCGGCCGAACCCTCGACCTCGATGTTGCCCCGCCAGGTCGTGGCCCGGTGCAGCCACGCGCCGATCCGCGGGTCCACCTCGACATCCTCGATGTGGCCCAGCAGCTGGCCGAGGCGCTCCGCGTCGGACTCGACCGCCGCGAGGCCGACGCTGCCCTCGGGCCCCTCGCGCGAGCGCAGGCCAAGCCGCTCGGCCAGCACCCGCGCCATCGCAGCCGCGCGCTCGCCGATCAGGATCCAGTGCGCTCCCCGGCGGTCACGGCGGAACTCGATGTCATGGCGCCGGCGCTGAGTCTCCTCCGCGTCCGGCGAACGCCCGGTCCTTCCCTCGCGGTCGCGAATGGCTCGTTTCGCCGCGTCGCTTGCAAGCAGCCCACCCGCGCGGCCGTCCAGCGAGCTGACCAGGGCGGCGGACTGCGCGTCGACCGGAACCAGCGCCCTGCCGATCGCCTCGAGCTCCCGGGCCTCGGGGTGCTCGAGCAGCGCCGCAAGGGCCTCGGAGGTTCCGTCGGTGGCGAAGCTGAACCACCAGTCCGAGTCGGGGCGGGCCAGCTCCACGACGCACTGCTCGCGCGGACGGCGGGCGCGGGCCCGGCGAATCGCCCTGCTCAGCGACTCCTCGACATCGGGCTCGCCGGGCAGCGACTCGAGGATCCGGGCCAGCGCCTCGGCCTGCTCCGGCCCGAGCGGCAGGCACCAGGCCCGCTCCCCCGGATCCCAGCGGCGTCCTGGGATCGCCCGCAGGAGCTGGCGCAGATCCTCGTCGTAGGGGAACCGCAGGACAGCCTCATCGCGGTACAGGGACGCTGAGAAGGAGTTGGGAGACACGAGCCAAGCACGATAGGCCCATCTGTGGATGCTCTCCTGTGTGCGCCGGGCGGGCGAGCCCGCGGCGCGGGGCGCTCAGGCGTCCTGCTCGACCTTCGGGAGGCCCTTGTGGATCGACCGCGTCAGCGACGCCTTGACCAGCGCCGCCAGACCGGGAATCGATGAGCCCAGGCGGATGTCATAGCGGAACAGGGTCCCCTCCCCGTCGGGCGCGAAGGTCATGACGCCCAGGTGGTCCTTGATCGGCGAGCCCTTGGTGATCTTGTAGACGATCCGCTTCGACGGGATGTACTCGGTGACCGTCTCCTCGAACGGCGGCGCCGGGCCGACTTTCAGCTGGCGCACCGAGCCGACACCGTTTCGCTCGGTGTCACCGTCACGCAGGCGAGTTATGTTGGCGCCGAACATCTCACCGAGGTACTCGTGCTCCGCGAGGTAGGCGAAGATGCGCTCGGGCGGCTTGGCGAATCGGTGTTCGACTTTCACGTGGTGGGCTCGCATCGGCCACAGACTATTCGCCCGGGCCTGGATAATGCTTCCATGGCAGATCTCGAGGCCTGGTGGAGAGGGGGCGAGCGGGTTCCGCTCGAGCTCGGCGGCACGGTGCGGAACGTCTTCGTCCGCTCGCAGGGCGATGGGCCGAGCATCACCCTGCTGCACGGCTTCCCGAGCTCCTCGCACGACTGGGCCAAGGTAGCTCCCATGCTCGGGGGCCACTCGCTGCTGATGCCGGACTTCCTCGGCTTCGGCGCATCGGACAAGCCCGCTGAGCACCGCTACTCGCTGCTCGAGCAGGCCGACCTCCTCGAAGCGCTCTGGAGCCGGCGGGGCATCGGATCGACGCGGATCGTCGCCCACGACTACGCCGTCTCCGTCGCCCAGGAGCTCCTGGCGCGGAGGATCGATGGCAGGCTGGCCGTCGAGCTGGAGTCCCTGCACCTGCTCAACGGAGGCGTCTACCCGGAACTCCATCGCGCCCAGCCGCTCCAGGTCGCACTGCTCGACCTGGAGCAGGGCCCCCGGATCAGCGCGATGGTCAACGAGGAGCTGTTCGTCGCGGGACTGGCCCCGACGTTCGCCCCCGGCTTCGACGCCGCCGAGGACAGCGCCGAGATCTGGCAGGCAACGCACCACGGCAGGGGCGAGCGGATCTCCCACCTGCTGATCCGCTACATCACCGACCGTGAGGAGAACGGCGAGCGCTGGACCTCCGCCCTCGAGCGGACGGACGTCCCGCTCGGCTTCATCTGGGGGATGCTCGACCCGGTCTCGGGCGCCCACATGGCGGAGCGGATCCGTGAGCGGCTCCCCGGCGCACCTCTTCTGGCCCTCGCGGACGTCTGCCACTGGCCGGCTCTCGAAGTGCCCGCAGCCGTAGCCCGGGCCATCCTCGCGGGCTGACCGCGCCGCCTAGGTCCTCCGCGGACCCCGGCGCGGTGCGGCGCGGAGCTCCCGTCCGCACCGCCCGCGCCCTCCCCCAAACGTCACAGGATGATCGGGATCGTCGCCGCCGATTCGACCGTCACCGAGCCGGCGACGTTTTTCGCCGTGACCTTCACCTTCAGCGTTTTGCCGATTTCCGTCGGAGCTGGCGTGAATGTGTTTTTGGTCGCGCCGCTGATGTCGGTGCACGTCGACCCCGCACAGTGAACCCACTGGAACGAGTAGGTGATCGGCGCCGTGCCTTCCCACGTCCCTTCAGTGGCGGTGTCGGCGATCCCGCTCACGGGCGCCCCGACGATCAGAGGTGCGATCGTGTTTTTCGGCAGGACGCCGGTGACTTCAGCCGTCGCGGCTGATTCGGCCGTCGCGGTGCCCGCCAGGTTTTTGGCGATCACCTTGACCTTCATCCGGTGGCCCACGTCAGCCGGAACGACCGTGTAGTTGGTCAGGATCGAGGCGACTGCAGCGGTCGTGCAGGCAGCGCCCGCCGAGTTGCAGCGAAGCCATTCGTATTCGTAGAGGATCGGTTCGGTCCCCGTCCATTTACCCGACGCGCCCGTCAGCGTCTGGCCTGCGATCGCGGTCCCCGTCACGGTCGGGGGTTCCGTGTTTTTCGGCCCGACGCCCAGGACTTCGCTCGTGGCGGCCGACGCCTTGGACACCGACCCGGCGACGTTTTTGGCCGTCACGACAACGACCAGCGTGTGAGCGGCATCTCCGTCGGGGATCACGAACGTTGATTTCGTGGCGCCGGCGATGTCTTCACAGCCCGTCCCCGATTTGCTGCACAGCTGCCACTGGAAGGAATAGGTGAACGGTTCGGTCCCTTTCCAGGTCCCTTCCGTCGCCGTCAGCGTCTGACCCGTGACCGCCAGTCCCACAATCGTCGGCGCCAGGATGTTTTCGGGCGCCACACCGCCGACTTCAGCTGTCGCGGCCGATTCGGCGGCGGCCGACCCGGCGATGTTTTTCGCGATCACCTTGGCCTTCAGCTTGTGACCCACGTCGGCCCCGACCACGGTGTAGGTGGCCAGGATCGAGGCTCCGGCGGCCGTGGTGCATTCGGCGCCGGCCGTGTTGCATCGGAGCCATTCGTATTCGTAGAGGATCGGTTCGGTCCCCGTCCATTTACCCGATGCCGCCGTCAGCGTCTGGCCGGCCGTGGCCGTGCCCGAGACGGTCGGAGCTTCAGTGTTTTTCGGCCCCACTCCGAGCACTTCCGGAGTGGCGCTGGATGCCTTCGACACCGAGCCCGCGACGTTTTTGGCGGTCACGACAACGACGAGGGTGTGACCGGCGTCCCCGTCAGGGATCACAAACGTTGATTTCGTCGCACCGGCAATGTCTTCACAGCCCGTCCCCGATTTGCTGCACAGCTGCCACTGGAACGAGTAGCTGAACGGTTCGGTCCCTTTCCAGGTCCCTTCCGTCGCCGTCAGCGTCTGCCCTGTGATCGACAGCCCCACAACCGTCGGCGCCAGGATGTTTTCGGGCGCCACGCCGCCGACTTCAGCGGTCGCGGCGGATTCGGCCGTTCCGGAGCCGGCGATGTTTTTCGCGATCACCTTGGCCTTCAGCCTGTGGCCCACGTCGGCCCCGGCGACCGTGTAGATCGGGAGCGCCGAGGGAGCCTGTGCGGTCACGCATTCCGCGCCCGCCGTGTTGCATCGGAGCCATTCGTATTCGTAGAGGATCGGTTCAGTCCCGGTCCATTTGCCCGATGCGGCCGTCAGGATCTGGCCCGCCGTGGCGGTGCCCGAGACGGTCGGAGCTTCAGTGTTTTTCGGCCCCACGCCCAGAACTTCAGTCGTCGCCGCCGAAGCCTTCGAAGCGGACCCCGCCACGTTTTTCGCCGTCACGACAACCACCAGCGTGTGACCGGCATCCCCATCGGGGATCGTGAACGTTGATTTCGTGGCGCCGGCAATGTCTTCACAACCCGTCCCGGATTTGCTGCACAGCTGCCACTGGAACGAGTAGCTGAACGGTTCGGTCCCTTTCCAGGTCCCTTCGGTCGCCGTCAGCGTCTGCCCCGTGATCGACAGGCCCAGGACCAGCGGCGCGACGAGGTTTTCGGGAGCGACACCCGCGACGGTCGAGGTCGGAGCCGATTCGGCGGTCCCCGTGCCGGCGATGTTTTTAGCGATCACCTCGACGCGGAGCGTGTGGCCGACATCAGCGCCCGCGACGACGTAGATCGGAAGCGGCGAGGGCGCCTGAGCGGTCGTGCATTCGCTGCCCGAGGTGTCGCATCGGAGCCATTCGTATTCGTAGAGGATCGGTTCAGTCCCGGTCCATTTGCCCGATGCGGCCGTAAGGATCTGGCCCGCCGTGGCGGTGCCGGAGACGGTGGGCGCTTCCACGTTGACGGGCCCGACACCGAGTATCTGTGTCGTGGCTTCCGAGGTCGACGACGCGTTCCCTGCCGAGTTCGACGCCGTGACGGTGACCCGCAGCGTGCTTCCTGCCTCACCGTCGGGGATCGTGTATTTCGATTCTTTCGCTCCGGAGATCGGTTCGCATGACGCGCCCGAGCCGTTACACAGCTCCCACTGGAATGCGTATTTGGGTTCGGTGCCTTTCCAGAGGCCTTCGGTCGCTGTCAGCGTCTGGCCGGTCACCGCGAGTCCGATGATCGCCGGCGCCACGATCACTTCGGGGGGCTGAACCCCGCCACCGGTGATGCCCGTTTCGGGCGAGGTCGCGGAGGCTTTCCCCTGGGCGTTCGTGGCCGTGACGACGACCTCGAAGGCATCGCCGATTTCGCCGCTGCCGACCGTGTAGGTCGATTCGGTGGCGCCGGGGATCTGGCTGCAGCCGCCTCCCAGAGCGGGGCAGCTCAGCCATTGGTAGGCGTAGGTGATCGGCGGCGTGCCGACCCAGGTCCCGTTGTTCGCCGTCAGCTGCTGGCCGGGCAGGACGATTCCCGAGATGCTCGGCGGGGCGAGGTTCAGGGGCGAGCCCGGCACCACCTTGGCGCTGGCCTTCGACTTCGCCGTTGCTTCACCGGCGCCGTTGTGGGCCACGACGAGGGTGCGGAGCTTCAGGCCGATGTCGGCCGTCCGGGCGCGATAGGTCTTTTCGTTGGCCCCCGAGATCAGCTGGCAGACGCGGCCTTTGCAGTGCTCCCACTGATAGGTGAAGGTCAGCGGCGTCGAGCCCTTCCAGGTGCCTTCACCGACGGTCAGGATGCGGCCGTCGACCGCTTCGCCGGTGATCGTCGGCGGCTTCTTGCGCTTTGGCGGCGCCGGGCCGACGATCGCGCTCGGCCCCGAGGTCGCTTCGGTGACGCCGTCCTTGTTGCTGGCCTTGATCGTGACCTTCAGGCGATGGCCGACATCGCCGTTGACGGGCTTGTAGGAGGTCTTGCTCGCGCCGGGGATCGCTTTGCATTCGGTCCCCGTTGCGCTGCATAGCGACCAGGCATCGGTGTAGCGGAACGGCGAAGCGCCGGTCCATGTCCCACGGACGGCCTTGACCTTCTTGCCTTCCGCGGGCGTACCCGAGACGACCGGCGCGACGGTGTTCAGCGGCGCGCCTGTTTCCCTTTCGGCGGCCGCGGTGGCGACCCCGAAGACCAAGATCGCGAGCAGCGCCGCGACAACCGATACCGACACTCCGAGGGCGCGTGGCCCGTGAGAGAGCATGCCTGAGTAGGAGCGCGGCCCCCGCGTCCTTGCGTCCATCCCCGTCCGCTCTGGCACGGATCCTCCTAAGCGTCGGCACGGCCCCTCCACCCGTGCGAACGCGGATCCTGGCAGAGCAGTCGCGGACTGTCAACCCTCGCCGCGAACTCCCAGGATCAGCGGCGGCAGCTCGCTCAGGCTCGAGATGACCTGCGCGCCCGCCCGCTCGAGGACGTCCCGATCGGTTTCCCCGGCGTAGCCGAAGACGCGCATTCCGGCGCTCAGCCCCGCCGCGACTCCCGAGGGTGTGTCCTCGACGACAAGGCACCGGGCAGGCTCGAAGCCCATCGACTGCGCAGCGAACAAGAACAGGTCGGGGTGGGGCTTCCCGCGCGGCACCTGCTCGGCCGAGAAGCGCCAGGCCTCCTCGAAGAGACCGTCCAGGCCGGTCAGCGAAAGTGAGCGGTTGGTCTTCTCCAGGCGCCCCTGCGACGCGACGCATATCGCCACTCCCTCCTCGAGCAGGGCGCGGACGGTCTCGCCCGCGGCCGGGATGGGCCTCAGCCGCTCATCGAAGACGGCGGCACGGCGGCGCTGGTAGTCGTCGAGCCAGTCCGGCGGCAGGGCCCGCCCGAGCATTGACTGGGCCGTCGTGAGGACCTCCTCCAACAGCATCCCCTGATAGGTCGCTTTGGCCTGGGCGAGCGTGGTCGCGAGGCCCTGCTCTGTGAGCATCTCGGCCAGAACGCCGTTGGAGATCGGCTCGGAGTCCACCAGGACGCCGTCGCAGTCGAAGATGACCAGCAGGCGTCTCAGAGCGCCCGGACCATCAGGACGTGAGGGATCCCGGCTTCCTCGAATACGTCGGAGCTCACCTCGAAGCCGGCCTGCCGGTAGAGCTCGATCACCTCAACCTGGGATGTCAGCCGGGCTTCCCCTGCTCCCCTGCGAATGGACTCCTCGAGCGCCATCTCGAGCATGCTCCCGGCGATAGCTCGTCCCCGCCAGGAACGGTCGACGGCGACCCGCCCGACTTTCACCGACGCCTCCGTGAAGAGCAGCCGGAGCGTGCCCACGACCTGCCCGTCGGGAGCGATCGCGACGAGGTGAAGCGCCTGATCGTCACGGCCATCCACCTCTTCCTCGGGCGAGACCCCCTGCTCCTCGCAGAAGACGCGCATCCGGACCGCCAGCGCTCCCTGCAGATCGGCCTCACCCTCGGCCCACCGCAGGACGACCTGCTCGCTCATTTACGCCCGGTGGTGAACGAGAAGCGGTCGGAGACGGCCCACTGGTGAGCCAGGCCGCATAGCGAGAGCTGCGTGGCGAAGTCCTCGACGCAGGTGCTCGGGGCGGGTGTCCCGCAGCTGACTCCACCACCTTCTTCGGGATCGCCGCAGGAGGACAGAGCCTGTTCGATGCTCGTCCCGGGAAGGACGCCCACGACGGCCGCCGTGACGTTGACCCGGTAGACGGTGTGCGGCCGCAGCGGTTTGACGGGAACGAGGATCGCCCCCGTCGGAGCGAGCAGATTCGAGCTGGTGTTGTCGAGCCAGCGCAGCGCGACGGAGCCGTGAGCCGAGGTGAGCGTGGCCGAGCCGACCTGGACGCGCGACCCGTTGCTCCAGGGCCCGTCGAAGTAGACGAAGACGTTCGGGCCGGTCGCCTTGCTCCCGAGCCCCAGGGTCTGTGCCGGGGTCCCGGGAAGCTCCTTTGCCAGCTGGGAGGGCGGGACGGCCTTGCGGTGGTTGCCCGGATAGCTGTAGGCGACGGGCTGCGCGGGCGCGGGGCGCAGCGTCCCGAGCTCGATCTCGACGCAGCCGAACCCGGCGAAGTCGGCCGCGCCTGTCGAGCTGATGCGAGGGTTGAGCAGGTCGAACAGGTGGTAGGGCGCGTTGTTGTAAGGGTCGACGGCCCCCCAGGAGATTCCCTGTGCGAGCACCGACGTCTTGGCGATCAGGTTGCCCTGCGCCGAGTAGCCGGGCTTGCCTTCGAGCTCTTCGTGACCGAAGACCCTGTTCGCGTGCTCATAGGCATCGTGCGCCTGACAGGCGGCGCTCCAGGCGGGGTTCTCGGTGATTCCCGCAGGGATTCCGTTGGCCGCTCGTTGCGCGTTGAGCACCGAGATTATGTGGGCGGCGCTGGCCGCCTGGGCGGAGGCCGTGAGCAGGAGGGCGCCCAGCGCAGACGCCAGCACGGCGATGACGGCCGATCGGCGCCTACCTGTTTTCGATGAGCTCAATGCGGTTGCCCCAGGGGTCATGGGTGTAGAACCTCTTCAGCGGGTCGAGTGACTCATCCCAATCTACTTCCGCGCCGCCCGCGCCGAGCCGATCGGCCAGATACTCGAGCCTCCCCCGCGCGACCAGGAGCCCTGGATGCGCCTTTTGAGCAGGAACGTGTGGCTCCTCGATTCCAATATGAAGCTGGTGTGGGCCGCAGCGGAACCAGACGCCGCCCCACCGCCTCAGCGGCTCAGGCTTCCCGATCTCCTCGAGCTCCAGCAGCTCGCCGTAGAAGGCCCTTGCCTCCTCCTCCGATCCCGGCGGCGCGGCCAGCTGGACGTGGTCGACCCCGAGGATCGCCACCTCAGGCTGTGGTGGGCTGATCCTCGCCGGCCCGGGCGTCGATCTCGAGCACCAGAGCCCGGGCTTTGAGGTCCCGCTCGAGGTGCGCGTCGCCTAGTGGGCCGAGGATGCCGCGGAGCACCGACATGATCTCCCAGCGGCGCGGCCGGATGATCCGGGGCCGGCGGCCCTCGATCCCTTTGACGATCGCCTCGCCGGCGACGGTGGGTGAGAGACGCTTGTGCAGCGGCTTGGGAAGCGTCTCGAGCATCCGCTCGGCGAGCGGATCCGCGTCGATCGCCCGGTGGACCATCTCCGTGTCGATGAACCCGAAGTAGGCGACGCTCGCGCTGGATCCGTGGGGCGCGAGCTCGGCGCGCAGCGCACGGCCGAACTGCTCCACGGCGGCCTTGCTCATCGCATAGGGGACGGCACCGACCCCATTGGTGAAGGCGTAGATCGAGGAGATGACGACGACGTGTCCGCGACGCGCGACGATCTCCGGCAGGGCGGCATCGACGGTCCTGTAGACACCCATCAGATTCACCTCGAGGACCCGCTCGAAGCTCTCGGTGGACATCGCCCGGAATGAAGCCACCTTCGAGGCGATGCCGGCATTGGCGACGACCACGTCGAGGCCGCCGAACCGCTCGACCGTTCTCGCGACGGCCTGCTGCATGGCACCGCGGTCTGTGACGTCGGCCGCCATGCCGAAGGCGCGGGTGTCGTGGAGCTCAGAGGCTGCCCGCGTGGCCGCTCCCTCATCGAGATCGACGACCACGACCGATGCGCCTCGCCCGATCAGCGCCCGTGAGGTCTCGAGGCCGATCCCCCGGGCGGCACCGGTGACGAGGGCAACCTTGCCGTTGAGGTCATAGCGCTCCATCGGCGGAGTGTTTCACTTCGGCGCGCCGGCCGGTCGCTCAGCGCCGTTTGAAGTTGGCGCCCTTGATCCGTCGCGGCGGCGGGCGCTCGCGGGGAGGCTCGGCGGGCGGAGGCTGATCGCGGGCACGTTCGCGGCGACCCTCGAGAGCCCGCAGCAGGAAGCCGACGACCAACAGGCCGAACACGATCGCCACGGCCCACCTGCCTTTGACGGCCGAGAGCGAGGAGACCAGCAGCGCTCCTGTCGCGGCACAGAGCGAGAACGTGACGTTGGCGCTCACACCCCGAGCCTAGGCGACCCCGGCCTAGGACTCGCCGTGTGCGCTGACCCGGAAGCGGACCGTCTTCGCGGGGGTCTCCTCGAGCGCGACAAGGTGCACGTGGAGATGGGCGACGCTGCCGCCGTTGAACCGCATGTCACCGCTGCGCTCGACGGTGGCCAACGCCACAGGCGCCAGCTCCCCCTTCAGCTCGCGGCGGATCCCCCACAGCTCGGCGCCGGCCTCGTCTGGAAGCTCGTCGAAGCTCGAGACATGCCGGCGGGCGACGATCAGATAGTGGGCCGCGGCACCCTCGTAGGGGTAGCCGTTTCGTGTCACGTACCAGTGCTCACCGACGTGCTCGACGGGCTTGCGGTGGTACTCGGCCACGTGCTCCGGGCAGAAAACGCAGATCCCGGCGCCTTCGAGCTCCTCCATGTAGGCGCGCTGCTCCTCGTCGCGGGCGGCGTCGAGGTTATAGAGGGGAGGCTGTGCGCTCATAGGTCCTGATCCTGTAGGTGAGGTCGTTCTCGGACAGTGTGTCGCCCTCCTCGACGAGACGCCAGTCCGTCCCGATGGCGGGGAAGTAGACGTCCCCCTCGATGTCGGCGTCGATCTCGGTGGCGTGCAGCCGTCCGGCGAGAGGGAGGGACTCCTCGTAGGTCCGGGCCCCGCCGATCACGAAGCAGTCACGGTCGCAGGCCTCCAGTGCCGAGGACAGGTCGGCGAAGACCTCGGCCCCCTCTGCGCGGTAGCCGGGGTTGGAGCTGAGGACCAGGTTGCGCCGGTCCGGGAGCGGGCGGAATGAGTCGGGGATGGACTCGAAGGTCCGCCGGCCCATGAGCACGGTGTGCCCCGTCGTCAGCTCGCGAAAGTGGCGCATGTCCCCGGGAAGCCGCCAGGGCAGCCCGCCGTCACGCCCGATGACCCTGTTGCGGCTGTGGGCGACGACGAGGGCGATCACTCAGGTGGCCACCGGGATCCCGCCGATCGCAGGGTGCGGCTCGTAGTCGGTCAGCTCGAAATGCTCGGCGCGGAAATCGTGGATGTCGGTGATCCTCCGGCCCGCCTCGTTGAGCTGGAGGGTCGGCAGAGGCAGCGGCTCGCGTGCGAGCATCTGCTCGACGGCGGGAAGCTGGTCCTCGTAGATGTGGGCGTACTGGATCCAGTGCACGTACTCGGCGAACCGGTAGCCCGTGAGCTGCTCGAGCATCAGGCCCAGGGCCGTGTACTGGGCCATGTTCGAGGGAACCCCGATCGGCGTGTCACCCGATCGCTGGTTGTGGATCAGGTGCAGGTCCTCACCGAAGACAAGGGCGTGGATCCAGCCGTGGCAGGGGGCGATCGTGTTGCGCGAGCGCACCCCTATCTCGCGGTGGTTGGCGTTGGGGATCCATGGGCTCATCAGGGCTGTCCGGTCCAGGGGCAGGTCGCGGATCTTTCGGATCAGGTGCGGGAGCTGGTCGAAGCCGGGGTCTTCCCCGTCGAGGTCGGTGGTGAAGTTGGCAAAGGCGTGGCCGTAGGAGCCGGGGCCCAGGTCCCCGGGCTGCAGGCCGCGGGCCTCGCACTTCTCGGGTGTGGCCCAGGCTCCCCACCAGTCGCACCCGAAGGCGGCCAGCTCCTCGAGTGTCCGTGCTCCGTTGATGAAGGCGCAGAGCTCGCCGATGGCCTTGCCGACGAAGCCCTTGATCGAGCGCTCGGTGATGACGGCCGCCCCCTGGGCCATCGGGAAGCGCATGCAGTGCCCCGCGAGCGCCAGGGCGCTGCCCCCCTGCTTGGTCTGCACACGGGTTCCCTGCTCGCGGATGGCGATCAGCATGTCGCGGTAGGCCGTGCTCGGCCGGCGCTGGTCGAATGGCAGGTAGTCGGGCATCGTGCGGGGTCGCTCTCTCCTCGGTGGGCGAGCAAGTCTGAAGCCTGTGGCAGATGGATGGCGCCCGGGGTTGATGTGGCGTGACCGCGAACGCCGCTAAGGTGCTTCGTCCTCCCTGAGAAGGCGTCCGAGAGCAGAGATCAATGGCAGTCAACACCGGCATCCTGAGCCCCAACGCCAACTTCGAGGAGCGTCTGATTCCGACGCTCGAGGAGATGACCCGGCTGGTCACCCACCTGCGCGGCCTGGGCTATGCGGTCGTGCTCACCTCCGGCTCCTTCGACCTGATCCACCTCGGTCACGTCAAGTACCTCGAGCGGGCCAAGCAGCAGGGAGACGTGCTGGCCGTCGGGGTCGACAGCGACGCGAAGATCCGGCGGAGCAAGGGCGATGACCGCCCGATGGTCCCCGAGCGCGAGCGGCTCGAGCTGCTGGCCTACCAGCGGCCGGTCGATCTGATCTACCTGAAGGACGAGGGCGAAGAGCGCTGGGCGCTGATCGCCGCGGTCCGCCCGGATGTGCTGGTGCTGACCGAGGATCACTCCTACAGCGAGACGGACCTGAAGGAGCTGGGCGAGCTCTGCGGGCGGATCGAGGTGATCGAACGCCAGGCCTCGGTGACGACCAGCGAGCGGATCCGCCAGATGTACATGAACCTGGGCGAGCAGCTCGGCCCGAAGCTCGCAGAGGTTCTGCCGGGGCTGATCGACAGCATCCTGCGCCGGGGATGAGCGAGGCGCTCCTCGCCTACATCCCGGTGCTCCACGAGGGGTACCGGCGGTTCATCGAGGCCCACGGCCGGGGCCGGCCGCTCTATCTGATCGGCCCTGAGCTCCACGCCGACTACCGCCCGCTGGCCAAGGACATCCGTGCTCTTGCGGCCGAGCTCGCCGCTCCAGCGATCGCCTCGTGGGAGATCTGCTCCGATGTGAGCGTCCTGGATCTCGCGGGGGCCGAACGCCTGGCCACTGAGAAGCCGGTCCTGACGATGCCGGCCGAGGACATCAGCTACCAGCTGGCCGAGCGGTTCTTCACCGGCTGCGAGGTCCGCTTCGACACCGTCTTCCTGCGCTGGGACAAGACCCGGACGGCCCAGCTGCTCCGGCCCCTTGCGCCGTCCGCGCCCCCGGGGGAGGAGGAGCTCTCAGCGCTGTCGCTCGCCGCCCAGGAGGCCGCCGGCGGGAGCGTCGACTGGTGGCGCCAGGTCGGCGCGGCGATCCGCTTCGCAGACGGCACCACCGAGGCAGCCGTAAACGAGCATCTCCCCCATCGGCTGAGCGCCTACGCCGCGGGGGATCCCCGCAGCAACTTCTACAAAGGCGTCGGACTCGAGCTCTCGACGGCGGTGCACGCCGAGGCCGCCCTGATCGCCGATGCAGCACGGCGGGGCCGCGAGACCGAGGGCGCGGTTATGTACGTGACGGACTTCCCCTGCCCGCCCTGCGCCAAGCTGATCGCGGGCGCCGGCGTGGCGAAGCTCTACTTCCGCTCGGGCTACGCCGTCCTCGATGGCCAGGACGTGCTCGAGGCAGCGGGCGTCGAGCTTCTGCAGGTCGACTGAGCCGTGGCCGGGAACCAGCCTCCCCCCGGGGCCGGGCCCGCGCAGGCGGAGGTGCGCCGGACGATGCTCGATGCCGGCGGCTACTGGCGCCCGCTGGCGGCGGTAGCCCGGCTGCTGGAGGAGTTGGGAGAGCTGGTCGAGCTGCTGGTCGAGGAACGAGTCAGCGAGGGCGCCCTGGCGTCCGAGCTTGCCGACCTGTGGATCATCACCACGGCACTTGCCGACCAGTACCGAATCGCCATCGGCGACCCCCAGGGGCCGGTGCCCCTGCTCGACGCGCCTCGGAGCGCCGCGGGCCTCCTCATCACCGCGGGGCAGATCGCGCGGGTCGTCAACTTCTACGACGGGCCCAAGCTGCCGCGCTCGCCGGGGGACCTGCCCTCGCTGACAGAGGCGATCGGGGCCTTCCACGGCGAGCTCGAGCTCCTCTGTGGCACGCTGCGGGTGGACCTCGCCCACGCTGTAAGCGAGAAGTTCGCGGTCATCCACGGACGTGACATGAAGCGCTTCGCACGGGAGGACTCCGATCCGAGCACCGCCGCGGTGCTGGCGCGGCTGCCGCCGTCGGTTGCGGGCAGGAGGCTCTGGGGCGGCCCCGCCGCGAGGCCCGGCGCCGGAGGGCGGGATCTCGCCCAAGAGCTGGCCCCCTCACTGCTCGCCTTCACGAGGGCCGCCCGAGCGGAGGGCCTGGAGGGATATGTGATCGCCCTTCCGGGCGAACTGGGCTCGGCAGAGCTCACCCGAGCCCTCGGCGAGCTGCGGGCGGCGCTCGGCGAGGTCGATCCGGGCCCCGCGCCGTCTGGGGATCGATCGAATGATCTCCACTACAACGGTGCGTCGTTCACACTCGATCTTCTTCAGGGCGAGCCCCAAGGGGACGAGGAACCGGGTCCCGAGACCCTTGCGCTTCTACGCCTCCGCGACGGCGGTGTGCTTGTGAGCCCAGCCGACGATCTGCGAGGTGCCGGTGACGACTGAGCCGTCGTCCAGAACGAGAATCGGCACGGCTCGCTGTCCGCTGAGCCGCTCGACCTCGGCCCGGTCGCGAGCCCGGCTGGGGAGGGTCCAGAGCTTCAAGGTGCCGCCCTTCACCTCCTCCATCTCATAGGTGTGACCTGCGTCGTCCAGGGCCTTGGCGGCTCGGCCGCAGGGATGTGCGATCGGTGCCGGCAGACCACCGAAGGACTTGCCGACAGCGCATGTGTAGAGAACCATCGGGCAACCGTACCGGACGGTCCGCGAGGGCGATCACGCGCAGCTAGGGTGAGAGCGAACCGGAGCCCGCGATCGGAGGAGAACAATGCCTGGCTATACCGTCGTGAACCTGCTTGAGCTGGAGAACGTCGTGGGTGACCGGGCGCCCGGCATCGAGGGTCGCCTCGCTCGTGGCAAGCTCGACTCGCGAGACCTCGGCGTGAGCCACTTCAGCTACGCCGCCAACGTCCGCAGCCCGGCTGCGCACAGCCACCGCGAGCAGGAGGAGGCCTACATCGTCGTCGCCGGATCGGGCAACGCGCTGCTCGACGGCGAGGTGCACGAGCTGAGCCGCTGGGATGTGCTGCGTGTCGCACCCGAGGTCGTCCGCGCATTCGAGGCCGGCCCCGAGGGACTCGAGCTGATCATCGTCGGCAGCCACCGCCCAGAGGACGGAGACGGTCAGATGGGCCCGGCCGACTGGCCAGACGCAGCCTGAGCCGCCCGAAGGCAAAGCGCCGGGGCTGAGTAATTCAGGAACCTCTCAGGTTCCCTTCATGCCATCAATAGGTGAGTGTCCGATCCTGTTGGACATGACCACCACCACCGACGTCTCCCTCTCTGCGCCTCTGAGTGACTCCGCCTCCCCGCCGGACCTGCACGAGGCCCCGGCCATCGAGCTGGTGCTCCCCGTCTTCAACGAGGAACAGATCATCGATTCCAGCGTCCGGGCACTCCACGAGTACATGGCCTGCCACTTCGCCTGCTCGACCCTGATCACGATCGCCGACAACGCCAGCACCGACTCGACGCTCGAGCGGGCCGAACTGCTGGCGGGCGAGCTCGAGGGGGTTCGGGTTCTCCACCTCGACGTGAAGGGTCGCGGCAACGCCCTCCGAACCGTCTGGGGAGCAAGCACGGCAGAGGTCGTCGGCTACATGGACATCGACCTGTCCACAGACCTTGACTGCCTCCCTGGCCTGCTCCGCCCGTTGCTGGAGAATCGCACCGACCTCGCAATCGGCTCGCGCCTGGCGCCCGCGTCGAAGGTGACACGCGGGCTGAAGCGCGAGGTGATCTCACGCTCTTACAACATCCTCCTGCGGAACCTTCTGGGTATCAGCATCTCCGACGCGCAGTGCGGCTTCAAGGCCGCCCGGCGGGAGACGCTCGCCCCACTGCTCGAGGACGTCCAGGACGGCGGCTGGTTCTTCGACACGGAGCTCCTCTATCTGGCACGGCGCCACCGCCTGTCGATCACCGAGGTGCCCGTCCGCTGGGTCGACGATCCAGACTCGCGCGTGGCGATCATTCCCACCGCGATGGCGAACCTCCGGGGAATCGCTCGGCTTCGCCGGGAGAAGCCCCGTGCGAGCGCAGGCGAGGACGGCCCCGCAACGCCGATGGGCCGGACCTGGATCGGCCACGGGGCGCATCCCGCCTGAGAACTGTGGCTCACTACTGAGGCCTTCCGCCACCGCGTGGCGTGAAATAGAGACCTCGATGACGACCCTGACGAAGATCGACCCGAGGCGGGAACTCGACGGGCTCTACGCCGCCCGCCGCGAGCCGGCGATGGTCGAGGTCCCGTCCCTGGCGTACCTGATGATCGATGGCCGGGGCGACCCGAACACCTCGCCCGCATACACCGCCGCGCTGGAAGCCCTGTTCAGCGTCGCCTACACGGCGAAGTTCCTTGTCAGGGCCGAGCCCCAGGGAATCGACTTCAAGGTGATGCCGTTGGAGGGACTCTGGTCCTCGGAGAGGGGTCATGAGCTCGGGCTCATCTCCAAGGCCGACTGGGACTGGACGATGATGATCATGCAACCCCGGGAGGTCGGGCCCGAGATCTTCTCGAGCGCCATCGAGACCGCCAAACGCCGCAAGCCGCTCCCGGCCCTCGAGCAGATCAGACTCGAGTGCCTCGACGAGGGCCGCGCGGCTCAGATGCTCTACGTGGGCCCCTATGACGAGGAGGGGCCGGCAATCACCCGCCTGCACGCCTTCATAGCCGAAGAGGGCCACGTGCCTCACGGCAGGCACCACGAGATCTACCTCAGCGACCCGAGGCGTGCGGCGCCCGAGAAGCTGAAGACGATCATCCGCCAGCCGGTCAAAGCCGCCGAGTAGTTTCCCGCCGCAGAGCTGCGGCTCACCCCGGAGGACTCCCAAGCGGCCGAAAAATAGGTTTTGGGAGGCCTCCGGGACTCCCCGGTCCGGGAGCCTGTTGCACCTCATCCCGATTGCCACCCGTCGCTCCGTGCGCCCCCCGCCAACCGGCGCTGGAGCGACGGGTGTGCATCGTGGGTGCCAACCCTCGCCCGACGGCCAGTGCGCTGGTTAAGCTCCGGCCATGGACTCGAGCGGGGTAGGAGTCGAACCCTCCTGGCGGCCGTCGCCGGTCGCCCTGGTGGCGCTCATCACCGGCCTGGTGGTCACGGCGCTGCTGGCGGTGACGACGGCAGTCCTCTACGACCGCAACGAGGACCGTCTGCTGGGGCTGAGAGCCAAAGAGCTGGGGCTGCTGTTCACCGCGGCCGTCGTGCCGAAACAGACGGAGATGGCCTCGGCAGCCGCCCTCGCCGACGCCACAGGGGGCAGCGTCCCCCGCTTTCGAGCCCTGATCCAGTCGCAGGTCGGCCCGAAAGGGCAATTCGCCTCCGCCTCGCTGTGGAGGCTGGGAGGCACCCACCCCGCCCCCGTCACCATCATCGGAAGCGCGCCCCAAATCACGAGCGCCCAGGCGAAGGAGCTCTTTGCGCGAGCGGCCCACTCCCACAGCCTCACGGTGAAGGGCCTGCTGCAGGCGTCGGAGCCGAGCATCGCCTACGCCCTGACCACCACGAGCGGCAGGCGCGGCTTCCTGGTCTACGGCGAAACCCGTCTTCCGGTCAACAGGCGCTCGAAACTCGAGAGCAACACCGCCTTCTCGGATCTCGACTACGCCATCTACCTGGGGCGCACCACCCAGACACCGAACCTTCTGGTCACGAGCCTCCAAGACCTGCCGGTCGATGGCCGGCGCGCCTCATCCTCGGTTCCACTGGGCGACCGGGCCCTGACGCTGGTCGTCACACCCCGGGGAAGCCTGGGAGGAACCTTCTTCCGGATCCTGCCCTGGATCGTCGTGGCGTTCGGGCTGGCGCTCTCGATCGTGGCCGCGATCCTGGCCGACCGCCTCGCCCGGCGCCGGGAACGGGCCGAGGAGCTCGCCGGAAGCCTGGACCGGGCCCGGGGTGAGATCGAGCAGATGTACACCGAGCAGCGAAGCATCGCCCAGACCCTGCAGCACGCACTGCTCCCGGAGACGCTTCCCGAGGTCCGAGGCCTGAAGGTCAGCGCCCGCTACGTTGCCGCGAGCTCGGGCGTCGAGGTCGGCGGGGACTGGTATGACGTGGTCGCCGCGGGGGAGCACCGGG
>CAZFGJ010000014.1:0-30463 GCA_964518445.1 uncultured Solirubrobacteraceae bacterium | reverse complement strand
CCGCCACGAGCGGGATGGGAAGGCGCGGAGGGATCGGCCCGGGAGCCAGGAGACCTACCTCCGACCACAGCCCGCAAGCCCTCGTGGAAAGGGGTGGCTCATGAACACATCTCGTTGTCTCTCTCTGGCTCTGGCCGGAGCCTGCATCGCGCTCGCAGCACCGTCGTCGGCACTTGCCGTGGGTGAACCGGCAACCGTCAAGGTCCGCGTCGAGGGGCCCGGGGGCCAGACACTGCTGCCCCAGACCGAAGTGACGACCACCGCAGTCCCCGTCCCAGTTCAGGGTGGAACCTGCAGCGGTACCAGCGCCGGAGGGGCGCTCTATGACGCGACCCATGGCAACTGGAAAGCGACTCTCGAACCCGAAGGCGTCGAGATCGACGGCATCCAGGGTCTCAACCTGCCCTCGTTCGCGGAAGGTACCTATGCCTACTGGGCCTTCTGGCTGAACAACGAATATGCGCCCCTGGGGGCATGCTCGGAGGAGGTCGGCGCGGGCGCCGACATCGTGTTCGTCATGCAGTGCTATGCGCCCGGCGCCCAGTGCACGGAATCAGCCGGCGCGCCCGAACACTTCCTCACCGCCGCTTCGCCATCCTCGAGATCTCTGCTCGTCGGTGAAGCTACGACCGTCAAGCTCGGCTCGGTGAGCACGCAGACCGGGTTGGCGGAGCCCGTCCTGCCGGCACAGGCCCGGCTCACAGCCGGATCGCAGAGCGTTGTGCCCGATGTGAGCGGGACGGCGAGCGTCAGCTTCACGGCGCCCGGGAACTACACCCTCCAGGCCAGGGCTCCAGGATCGGTTCCCTCAGATCCCTGGGTGGTCTGCGTCCACGCTGCCGGCGACGGCGGCTGCGGGACGACTGGGAACGGTTCCCCCGGCGGTGGGGTCGCCGGCTTCCAGCAGCGCTACAGCGGCCCGTTTGCGCTGGCCGCCCGCTCCACGGCGCCGCGCGACGGCCACACCTACGCCCACGGACATGGGCCGCGCCTGCTGAGCGGGACGATCCTCTCCCACGAAGCCGTCAGCTCGGTCAGTCTCGAGCTGCGCCGCCAGAGTCGCGGCCGCTGCTCGGCCTACGACGGGAGCAGCGAGCGGTTCGTCAAGGCCCGCTGTGGCACGGGGACGCCATTCGCGGTGGCCAAGAGCGGGAGCTTCTCCTACCTGCTTCCCGCCGCCCTGGGGCCCGGCCGCTACGTGCTGGACATCAGCGCTCAGGACGCAGCCGGAAACAGGACGGCACTGGCCCGAGGGTTCTCGCGGATCGTCTTCTATGTGCGCTGAGAGGATCTTCAGAGCTGCTCGCGCCGCCATGCTTCCGCTCGCCGGCGTGCTGCTCCTCTCACCGGCGGTCGCGTTCGGCGGCGCGCCGATCGTTCAGACGATGGTCGTCGGCCAGGGCGGAACGATCCTGTCAGGGCCCCGGAACGTTCAGGACGGACCCTCGAGCGTGGCCGTGGCCGGCAGGCGCTGCAGCGTCGCCGCGGGAACGCCGCTCGGTGCCCTGGCAAGCCTGGGCCGCCTCGGCGGACCGGCCTTCCTGCTGCGTGACTACGGCCGCTGTGGTGCGGCTGCTCGCAACTCGGGGCAGCTGTTCGTCTACTCGGTCGCCGGTCAGAAGAACCGCGGGCAGAGCGGATGGGAGTACAAGGCCGGGGGGATCGCCGGCAGCACCGGCGCCGCCGACCCCAGCGGCATCCGGGGCGATGGACGGCTGCTGCGCTCCGGCCAGCGGGTCCTGTGGTTCTGGTGCGAAGCCACCGCCGGAGGCTGTCAGCGGACCCTCGAAGTCTCGGCCGCCCAGACAGTCGGGCGCTCGGGGACGCTGGCGGTGCGCGTCACCGGCTTCGACAACGAAGGCAGAGGCGCCGCCGTCGCGGGCGCCGTCGTGAAGCTGGGCACCGACTTCGTCACGACCGGCGCATCGGGCCGGGCGAGCCTGATCGTGCCCTCCTCGCCAGGTCGCTACGTCCTGAGCGCCACCCGCCGGGGCCTCGTCCCGGCGTTCCCGGAGACGATCGTGGTGAAGTGAGGGCTCTGCCGCTACAAGTCGCTCTGCTCGCCTGCATCGCGGCGCTGGCCGGCTGCGGGCTGGGCGCGGGGCCCGCGCCGACGGCCGTCAAGCTGCTCGTGACCAGCGACTTCGGAGCGAGGGCCATCGATCCGGTCGCCTCGCCGGTGATCCGCGGGCAGGAGACTGTCATGAGCCTTCTGCTTCGCAACCACCATGTCACGACGCGCTTCGGTGGCGGCTTCGTCCAGAGCATCGAAGGGCTCGCCGGCGGCACCGAAGGCGGGCGCCCGGTCGACTGGTTCTACTACGTCAACGGAGTCGAGGCGCCCGAAGGGGCGGCCGCCACGAACGTCCATCCGGGCGACCACATCTGGTGGGATCACCACGACTGGAGCCAGACGGCACACACGCCCGCCGTGGTCGGCTCCTTCCCGGAGCCGTTCCTGAACGGTCTCGCCGGGAAGCGCCTGCCAGTCAGGGTTGAATGCGCCGATGCGACCGGCCGCGCCTGCCGGACCGTCGCCGAACGCCTGCGCCATGCCCACGTCCCGGCCGCGATCGCAGCGATCGGCGCGGGCGGAGGCAAGACCCTGCGCGTCATGGTCGGGCCCTGGACGGCCGTCCGGGCCGAACCGGGCATTCGGGGGATCGAGAAGGGGCCGGCCACCAGCGGCGTCTATGCCCGCGTCACATCTGAGGGCTCGAGCATCAGCCTCCTCGACCCCGACGGGAAGACCGTCCGAACGCTCGCCGCCGGCGCCGGGTTGATTGCTGCTACCCGCCAGGAAGAAGACGCGCCTCTCTGGGTCGTCACCGGCACCGATGCCAGTGGCGTCGAAGCTGCCGCCCAGGCCTTCGATCAGTCGTCCCTCGAGAACCGCTTCGCGGTGGCGACCATGGCGGGCCAGACGATCTCGCTGCCGGCTCTGGCGGCCACGGGGACCTCCGAGTGAGCACTCTTGCGCACCCCGGCGTGATCGCCTATCGGCGCCTCGCCAGCCCCCTGCATGCCGTTCGCGCCCCCGTTGCCGCGGCCTACGGCGCGGCCCTCGCGACTGGAGCCCTGATCGTCGACAACCCTCTTCTGCTGGGGGCGCTCGGGCTGAGCGTGCTCGCCGCGGGTGCCTCGGCAGGAGTCGGACGGGAGCTGATGCGGGCCGCCCGCCGCACGATCGTGCCGATGCTCCTGCTGACAGTCCTCGTCAACGTCCTCGTGAGCCGCGGTGGCATCACCGTCTTCGCCCGGCTCGGGCACTGGGGAGTGCTCGGCGAGGTGAACCTGACTCTCGAGGCGGTCATCTACGGGCTCGTGCTGGGGCTGCGCCTGTTCGTCGTGTCGATGGCCTGCCTGCTGGTGGTCTGCACGGCCAACCCCGACGAGCTGCTCTATGCGCTGCGGCGGATCTCGCCCCGCTCGGCCCTCACCGCGACGCTCACGACCCGGCTGATCCCGGTGCTGGGAGAGGATGCCCGCCGCCTTGCCGAGGCGCAGCGCTGCCGACCCGACGGAGGCGCCAGCGGTGCCCGAGGGCGCTTGGCCGTTCTCCGTGCGACCGTCTCAGGAGCGCTCGAGCGCTCGCTGGATGTCGCTGCCGTCCTTGAGATGCGCGGCTATGGGAACGCGAGGAGCGGCCGGCGCTCGCGAGCTCCCCGGTCGCGGCACGACCTCGCATTCGCCGCCTCTGCGGCGGGCGTGCTGGGCCTGTCGATCTTCGCCGCGCTCAGCCCGGCCGGCGCGTTCACGGCCTATCCGCTTGTCTCGATGGCCATGACGGGAGGCACGATCATGCTCGCTCTGGCGCTGCCCCTCGTGGCCCTCGCGCCGTTTGCCGACCGGCGAGGGATTGAGCCATGAGCGTCCTCCGCTTCGACGGGGTCTCCTACCGCTATCCCGGGGCCCCCGCAGATTCCCTGCACGATGTGAGTCTGGCGATCGAGCCCGGCGAGTTCTGTGTCGTCACCGGACTGTCCGGCTCGGGCAAGTCGACGCTCCTGCGGGCCGCGGCCGGGCTCGTCCCGCACTTCCACGGAGGCACCTTTGCCGGCGCCGTCCTGGTCGGTGGGCTGGACACCCGGAGGAATGGGCCAGCCGAGATCGGGACCGTCGCCGGGACAGTCCTGCAGGACCCCGAGACACAGGTCGTCATGAGCACCGTCAGGGCCGAGCTCGCTCTGGCGGTCGAAAACCTGGGCCGCTCCTCGACGGCGATCGCTCGGGCAGTCGAGGAGACGGCCCTGGCGCTCGGCATAGGCGGTCTGCTGGACCGCGCGACGGGAGAGCTCTCCGGCGGTGAGCTTCAGCGCGTCGCGCTTGCCGCGGCGCTGGTCACCCGTCCCCGCGTGGTGCTGCTCGACGAGCCGACCTCCCAGCTCGATCCGGTCGCCGGGGATGAGCTTGTCTGGCAGCTCCGGCGGCTCAACCAGGAGTCGGACACCGCTGTCCTGTTGATCGAGCACCGTCTCGAGCGCTGCCTGGCGGCAGCCGATCGCGTCATCGCCCTGGACGCAGGCGAGGTCGTATGCGACCGGGATCCCCGCGGCTTCCTCGAATGGGCCGCCGTCGAGCAGCCGGCGCTTCAGACGCCCGGCGCCAGGCTCCTGGATCTCCTTGGCCTGAAGCCGCCCCCCAGCGGTGTCAAGCAGGCCCGGGCCACGCTTCGCCGCAACGAGCTGCTGATGTCCCGAGAGGATCACCCGGAAGAAGCCGGCCTCGAGCGCCCGGCGAAGGGCCGGCACCGGATCCTCGGCGCGCGACGGCGTCCCCGATCGGGCGCTCTCGAGCTGCGGGGGGTGTGGCATGAGATCCAGAACGGCCCCGCGATCCTCCGCGGCGCCGAGCTGGTTGTCGAGCCGGGCGAGGCGGTGGTCCTGATGGGACGCAACGGGGCCGGGAAGTCGACGCTGCTCCGCCACGCCGCAGGCCTGCTCGAGCCGACGCGGGGGAAGGTCGCCACCGGTGGGCGGGTCGCGCTGCTGATGCAGAACCCCGGCGACTACTTCCTGCATGAGAGGGTGGCCGATGAGGCGCCCATCGAGGCGCTCGAGTCCGTCGGACTCGCCGGTCTGTCCGAGCGCCACCCGCGAGATCTCTCGGGCGGCGAGCGCCAGCGCCTGGCTCTGGCAATCATCCTCGGCGGACAGGAGCCGGCCGCCGTGCTGGCCCTGGATGAGCCCACCCGGGGTATGGACCGGGCCGCCAAGAACCGACTGTCGGGCTGGTTGGGAGACCGTGCCGCCTCCGGCGTGGCCGTCCTCGTCGCGACCCACGATGTGGAGTTCGCAGCGGAGTTCGCCGACCGGGCGGTGCTACTCGCCGACGGCCGTGTGATCGCCGACGGCCCCGTCGCCGAGCTGCTCTCGGGCGGCTGGTACTTCGCCACCGAGACGGCCCGGATCCTCGATGGCGCCGGTGGCGCTCTGCTGCCCGAGCAGGGTGCCGCGCTGCTTCGCGGTGGCCGCGAGCTCACGCCCGAGGCCCTCCTGGGAGTGGAGGTGCGCCCATGAGCTGGCAGCTGGCGTCGTTCGCCCTCGTCCTGGGCGCCCTTGCGATGGCCTTCTGGTGGTACGAGCGCAGTCGGCCCTCGGCCAAGCTGCTGGCGGTCGTCGCGACCCTTGCCGCGCTGGCGGCGCTGGGACGCGACGCGTTCGCCGCGGTGCCGGATGTCAAGCCGATCACCGCGATCGTCCTGGTCAGCGGTGTCGCCTTCGGTGCCGGCCCGGGCTTTGCCGTTGGCGCGATCTCGGGACTCGCGTCGAACATCCTGCTCGGCCAGGGGCCCTGGACGCCATGGCAGATGCTCGGATGGGGAATGGTCGGCCTGATCGGCGCGGCTCTCGCCAGGCCGCTGGGGCCGCGTCCGTCTCGCCTGGCCCTGGCGCTCGGCTGCGCCCTGGCAGCGGGAGTATTCAACCTGGTCCTGGACCTCTCGACGTGGACGGCCGCCGGCAATCACAGCCTGGCGGCCTTCGGGGTCGCGCTCGGGTCGGCCCTGGTGTTCGATCTGACGCACATCGTGGCCAGCTTCGCCTTCGGCCTTGCCTTCGGTGCGGTGCTGTTGCGCATGCTGTTCCGCGTTCGCTCCCGGCTGGATGTCAGCTGGGTTGACGAGATGCCCTCCACCCCTACGGCGACCGGGCCCCTGACCGGCTCACTGGGGCCGATCGCGATGGTCCTGGCCGTGGTCCTTGCGGGGTCCCTTGCCGCGGGCGAGGGGCACGCTCGAGCCGCCTCGGCCTTGCCGTCGGCCGCCGCGCGGGCCGCGCTTACCCGGCAGGTCGCCTATCTGGCGGCTGCCCAGAACAGCGACGGGGGCTTCGGAGGCGCACGCGGGCAGAGCAGCACCGAGATCTACTCGGCCTGGGCCTCCATGGGCCTTGCCGCCGCTGGACACAGCCCGCTGGCACTGCGGCGCGACGGCCACACGGTCCTCGATGCGATCCGCCGCGAAGCGGCGAGCCTTCATGGGGCGGGCGATCTCGAGCGCACGATCCTGGCCCTCCGCGCGGCCGGCGCCTCGACCCGCTCGCTTCCCGGCGGAGATCCCGTGGCCCGGCTCCTGAGGATGCGCTCGTCCGACGGCTCCTTCGCGCACCTTGTCAATCAGACGGCCTTCGCCCTGCTCGCACTGAGGGCTGCCGGTTACTCCTCTGGCTCAAGGGCCATCGCCGGCGGCGCATCGTGGCTCGCCCGCCAGCAGGAACCCGATGGGGGATTTGGCTTCGCGGCAGCGGGAGGGGGCAGCGACGTCGATGACACCGCAGCCGTTCTCCAGGGTCTTTCCGTCGCGGGGCGGAGAGGAGGTCCGACCGTAGCCAGAGCCGTCAGGTACCTCATCGGCGCGCAGAATCCCGACGGTGGCTTCCCGCAGGAGTCAGGGGGCAGCTCGAACGCCCAGTCGACATCCTGGGCGATTCAGGGGCTGATCGCGGCCGGCCGCGATCCCGGACAGATACGCAGGGGTTCGAGTCGTAGCCCGCTGGGCTACCTGGAAAGCCTGATCGCTCCTGACGGCAGCGTCCGCTATTCGCGCACTGGCGCTCAAACCCCTGTGTGGGTGACGGCTCAGGCGATGACGGCGCTGGCGGGCAAGCCGCTCCCCGTGGCGCCGGTGCCGGTGAGGAAACGCTCCGCAAAAACCGCCTCCTCGCCTGCGGCCGCGGCGCCCGCGCCCCTCGTCAGGGCAGTGGCGGCCTCGGCACCCGGCCAGGCGCGTGGCGGCGCAACGTCGGGGCTGGGCGGCCTCGAGGCCGGAACGAGGGCCCTCCGAGTGCTGCTCGACAGGGTTCTGGGCTTCCTTCAGAGCTGAGGAGCAGTCCGCCTTCGGACAACCTCGTTCAGGCATCCTTAAGCAAGCCTCCTAGGCTCTAGTCGATGTCCGAACAGGCCTACGCCGCCCCGAACATGCACACGCACGAGCTCAAAGCTCGCCCTCGGCGACTCGTCGACGGGAGCCCGGCGACCGCCCTCGCCCTTGCTGGAGCCTGCCTCCTGGCGCTTGCGGTCATCTGGGTGATCGCCCAGCTGGTCCCAGCGGCGCACACGAAGGACGCGGTGATCCTCAACGAATTCGTCTCGTTCAACCGGCCGCGGCTGGAATCGCTGGGGAACTTTCTGCTGCACCTGCTGAACCCGTCGCTGTTCATCCTGTGGGGCTTCGCGCTGGTGGCCGTGGCGGTCGCCCGCGAGCAGCCCCGGGTGGCCGTCGCTGTCGTCGCCGTTCTCTGTCTGGCGCCCCTGACGGCGGACATCCTCAAGCCGCTGCTCGCTCACTCCCACGCTCAGATCGGCTATGTCCAGATCGGCGCCGCCTCCTGGCCCAGTGGGCACTCGACGGCCGCCTCCGCCCTGGCGCTCTCGGCGGTCCTCGTCTCGCCCCCGTCGATCAGGACCGCCGTTGCGACGCTCGGCGCGCTGTTCGTCCTGGCCGTCGGCGGAGCGCTCCTGATGCTCGCCTGGCACATGCCCAGCGATGTCGTCGGGGGATGGTTCGTCGCCACCTTCTGGATGGCTCTCGCGGTGGCTGCCCTCCGCGCTGCTGAGCGCCGGCGCCCGACCGGCGTGGCACAACGCGAGCCCGGCTCGCCCCCCGCCGTCTCCTAGCCCGTCGAACCAGCGGGGGAGGGGCCGTCACCGGCGGCGTGTGCGCCAGGCTCCCAGAGCGGCTCGGCGCCCGGGCCCTCCTGCTCGGCGTTCGCTGCACGACCGAGGATGAAGAAGAGGTCGGAGAGGCGGTTCAGGTATCGAACGGCCTCCGCCGCGGAGGGCTCGTCGATGGCGATCGTCCTGCGCTCGGCGCGACGGCAGACCGTTCGGCAGACGTGGAGGTGGGCCGATGCGGGGGTGCCCCCCGGGATGACGAAGGAGCGCAGCGGCGGGAGATGCTCGTTCACCTCGTCGCAGGCCTGCTCGAGCCAGGCCGTGTACTCCGACCCGACCCTGAGCCGGCCGCGCCCCTGCTCGCCCTCGTCGTCGGGGGCAGGCGGGACCGAGAGGTCGGCGCCGACATCGAGCAGGTCGTTCTGCACCCGCTTGAGCCAGGCGGCGAAGCGATCTGGCATCCCCGGGGCGAGCAGCGCCAGGCCGATCGCGGCGTTCAGCTCGTCGACAGTGCCGTATGCCTCGACTCTCGGATGGAGCTTCGAGACGCGGCTCATGTCGCCCAGGTGGGTCTCCCCGCCGTCACCGAGCTTGGTGTAGATCCGGGTCAGGTTGACGGTCATCGGATTTCGAGTGTCGCACACCGGGACGGCGACCATCCGTGGGATCGGATACGTTCTCGCACCTCATATGCGGATCGGAGTACCGAAGGAGACAGCGGCGGGAGAGCACAGGGTTGCCCTGGTGCCCGAGGTGATCGGCAAGCTCAAGGCCAAGGGCCTCGAGGTCGTCGTTCAGAGTGGGGCCGGAGACGACGCTCTGCTGAGCGATGCCGCCTACATTGCAGCCGGCGCCACGGTTTCCCCCGACGCCGAGCAGGTCTGGGGCTCGGACGTCGTCCTGACGATCGCTCCGCCGGACCCGCAGGCG
The DNA here is from genome assembly GCA_964518445.1 of uncultured Solirubrobacteraceae bacterium. Taxonomy (GTDB): domain Bacteria; phylum Actinomycetota; class Thermoleophilia; order Solirubrobacterales; family Solirubrobacteraceae; genus Palsa-744. The sequence continues at coordinate 21,421 of CAZFGJ010000014.1, read as the reverse complement.
ATCCGCGGATTGGGCACAGGCTCGATCCTGATCGGCTTCCTTGCTCCGCTCACGAGCCCGCAGACGACCCGCGCGCTCGCCGATGCCAAAGCCACGGCCTTCGCGATGGAGGCGATCCCCCGGATCTCCCGCGCACAGGCAATGGACGCTCTCTCCTCGCAGAGCAACGTCGCCGGATATCGGGCGGCTCTGCTGGGTGCCGAGGAAATGGGCCGCTTCTACCCGATGTTGATGACCGCCGCCGGAACGATCCCGCCGGCCAAGGTGCTCGTCCTCGGCGTCGGCGTCGCCGGTCTTCAGGCCCTCGCCACCGCCAAGCGCCTGGGCGCGCGGACGACCGGCTATGACGTCCGCCCCGAGGTCGCCGAGCAGGTTGAATCGCTCGGTGCACAGTGGCTCGACCTGGGGCTCGAGGCGAGCGGCGAGGGTGGCTACGCCCGCGAGCTGACCGAGGAGGAGCGCGCTGCCCAGCAGCAGGCGCTGACCGACGCGATCAAGGGCTTCGACGTCGTCATCACCACCGCCCTCGTGCCGGGGCGCCCCGCACCCAGGCTCGTCACGGCAGAGGCCGTCGAAGGCATGAAGCCGGGCTCGGTGATCGTCGACATGGCCGGCGAGGCCGGCGGAAACTGCGAGCTCACCTCTCCCGGGGAGACGGTCGTCCGCCACGAGGTCAAGATCGTCTCGCCCCTGAACCTGCCCTCCACCATGGCCGAGCACTCGTCACAGCTGTTCGCACGCAACGTGCAGGCACTGCTGGAGCTGTTCGTCGATGAGAACGGTGCGCTGCAGCTGGACTTCGAGGACGAGATCGTCAAGGGTTCCTGCATCGTGCGAGACGGCGAGATCGTCCACCCCGGAGCCAAAGCGGCAGTGGAGGCGGCACAGTGATCATCGCCAGCGTTCTCACGACAAACCTCGCGATCCTCGTCCTGGCCGGCTTCATCGGCTTCGTGGTCATCTCGAAGGTCCCGAACACCCTTCACACGCCGCTGATGTCCGGCACCAACGCGATCCACGGGATCGTGGTGCTGGGTGGCCTGCTGGTCATCGGACTGTCCGGCAACGACGCCTTCAACAAGATCATCCTGGTGATCGCGATCGCCTTCGGGACGATCAACGTCGTCGGCGGGTTCCTTGTGACCGACCGGATGCTCGAGATGTTCAAGTCCAAGCCCAAATCCGGCGGGGACGACGAGGGGAAGAGCTCATGAGCCTGCCCCTGGCGTCCAGCTTCCTGCAGGACGAGAGCTTCCTGGACGTCCTCTACATCATCGCCTTCGCCCTCTTCATCCAGGGTCTGCGCGGCCTGTCCGGCCCGACCACCGCCGTCCGGGGCAACCGGATCGCCGCCGTCGGCATGGCGATCGCGGTCATCGCCACTCTGCTCAACCCCAGCGAGGGAAACTGGGGCCTGATCGTGATCGGCGTCGTCATCGGGACCGCCGTCGGGATCCCGGCAGCGCGCAACGTCAAGATGACCGCCATGCCCCAGATGGTGGCGCTGTTCAACGGCGTCGGCGGCGGGGCTGTGTTCCTGATCGCATGGGCTGAGTTCCGTCGCCACGGCTCCACCTACGGCGCGCACACGGTCCACGTCTCGACCGGCCCCTTCTCGTCGCTGACGATCACCGGCGGCGCGGCGCCGACATACATCGCGATCTTCTCGGTGTTCGCAGCGATCGTCGGGTCCGTCTCGTTCTGGGGCTCGAACATCGCCTTCGGCAAGCTTCAGGAAATTCTTCCCGGCCGGCCCATCACCTTCGGGCGGGCCCAGCAGTGGGTCAACCTGCTTCTGCTGGTACTGGCGCTCGCCGCCGGCATCGACCTTGTCGCGGGGGCTCACTCCGAACTCGTCTTCGTCGGGATGCTGATCTGCGCGGCGCTGCTCGGGAACGCCGTCGTCCTGCCGATCGGCGGCGCGGACATGCCGGTCGTCATCTCGATGCTCAACGCCTTCACGGGCCTCTCCGCCGCCGCGACGGGGATCGCTTTGAACAACACCGCGCTGATCGTCGCCGGGATGATCGTCGGAGCCTCCGGAACGATCCTTACCAACCTGATGGCCGTTGCCATGAACCGCTCGATCCCTTCGATCATCGCCGGTGGCTTCGGTGGCGGCGGTGTCACCGAGGGCGCCAGCGGCGCCGGGGAGCACGCCGGAACCGTCCGCTCCACGACCGCATCCGACGCGGCGATCCAGCTGGCCTACGCCAACCGCGTGGTGATCGTGCCCGGCTACGGAATGGCCGTCGCCCAGGCTCAGCACGCGGTTCGCGAGCTGACCAAGGAGCTCGAGAAACGCCAGGTCGAAGTGAGCTACGCGATCCATCCTGTCGCCGGGCGAATGCCGGGCCACATGAACGTCCTGCTGGCCGAGGCCGACGTGCCCTACGACCAGCTGAAGGAGATGGAGGAGGCCAACCCCGAGTTCCAGCGGACCGATGTGTCGCTGGTGATCGGCGCGAACGACGTCACCAACCCGGCCGCCAAGAACACGCCCTCCTCGCCGATCTACGGCATGCCGATCCTCGAGGTCAGCGACAGCCACTCGGTGATCGTCATCAAGCGCTCGATGAACCCCGGCTTCGCGGGCATCGAAAACGAGCTCTACTACGACCCGAAGACCGAGATGCTGTTCGGCGACGCCAAGTCGGCCGTCTCGGAGATCACAGCCGAGCTGGCCAACATCTGAGCCTCGCGGGGCTGCCCGAACCGCCAGTCGCTCTGCGAGACTGCCCGGGTGATCGAGCGCAGCCAGGCGATAGCCGCTCTCGCGGCGGATGAGTTCGACCTCGTCGTGGTTGGCGGGGGGATCACCGGTGCGGGCGTCGCCCTGGACGCCGCGTCCAGGGGGTACAGCGTCGCCCTGGTCGAGCGCGCCGACTACGCCTCGGGCACCTCCAGCCGCTCGAGCAAGCTTGTCCACGGCGGCCTGCGCTATCTGCAGAACTTCGACCTCGGGCTCGTTCGCGAGGCGCTGCTCGAGCGCCAGCTGATGGTTGCTCTGGCCCCTCACCTGGTTCGCCCGCTCCCGCTGGTCGTGCCGGCCTTCGAGGGCGCGCGTCCTGATCGTCTGGTCGGCGTCGGGCTGAACCTCTATGACGTGATGTCGGTCGATCGTGATCGGCTGCGTTCCAGGCGCGCTCGAAGGGCTCGCTCGGAGAAGGCCCAGTCCGAGGCGGCGGCAGCCGGAGTCCCGGGGGAGGCGGCCGAGTCGTGGAGTCCCGACCGCCACCGTGTGATCAGCGGCGAGGAGGTCCTCGAGCTGCTGCCCGCCCTGGCCGGGCGCGAGCCGACCAGCGGCTACCTCTTCTACGACTGTCAGACCGATGACGCCCGCCTCGTCCTAACCGTCCTCGGCGAGGCCGAGCGGTTCGGAGCCGTCTGCGCCAACCGGCTCGACGTGACTGGTCTGCTCGAGACCGATGGTCACACCAGCGGCGTCCAGGTTCACGATCTCGAGAGCGGCGAGCACTTCGACCTGAGGGCCGCCAACGTCGTCAATGCCACCGGTGTCTGGGCGGATCAGCTGCGCCCGCAGGAGCTCGCCATCGAGGCCGAGCTGCCCAGGATCCGTCCGAGCCGAGGCACGCACGTGACGATCTCCAGCGCCGACCTTCCGCTGGTGGGTGGGGCGATCGTCCCGGCAGGGTCGGGCCGCTCGATCTTTGCGCTCCCCTGGTTGGGGCACACGCTGATCGGAACAACCGACAACGACTATGAGGGCAGCCTGGAGCATGTCGGTCCATCGACTGCGGACATCGACTATCTGCTCGACGCGGTCAACAACTTCTTCGGCACATCGCTCGTCCCGCAGACCCTCACCGGGGCGTTCGCCGGCGTCCGCCCGCTGATCTCCACGGGTGACCCGAAGAAGTCCGTCGACATCTCGCGCAAGGCCGAGCTGTATGAGACCTCGTCGGGAATGATCACGATCACCGGCGGCAAGCTCACCACCTGGCGGCGGATGGCCAAGATGACAGTTGACCGCCTTGTCGAGCGCGAAGCGCGAGAGGCGGCCTGCCGGACCCACGAAATCCCGCTCGGCCAGGCCGTTTCGCCGGAGAGCCTGCCGAGAGTCGAGGGCGTCTCGCCGGACGCCTACGCCGCGTTGGCCGGGCGCTATGGCCATGCGGCGCACGAGGTGCTGGCGCTCGCCGCGGAGCGCGGCGAGCTGGCTCAGCCGATCGTGCCGGGCTCACCCGACCTGCTCGCCGAGGTGGCCCTGGCGGCCAGGCGCGAGCAGGCGCGCAGCATCGGTGACGCTCTGCTGCGTAGAACCCGGTTGGGTCTGCTTGCCGCCCGACAGCTGACCGGCCCGGGCGCGGGAGAGCCGGGAGGCGAACGGCCGGCTGTTCGGCGTGTCGGAGATGTCCTGGCGCGCGAGCTCGGCTGGGACGAGCAACGGCTGAGCTCCGAGCTCGAGGCCTTCGCCGAGGAGGCCCGGGCCGAGGGCATCGCACCCGCCGCGCCGGACGCTCGGGAGCCGGCCGGCTCCACCGCCGACGGCGCCGCGTGAGCGCGCCGCGCCACCGGCTGCTGGCCGGCGATCTCACGCTCGAGCTGGGCTCGAAGCCCCTCTTGATGGGGATCGTCAACGCCTCCCCGGACTCGTTCAGCGACGGAGGCCTGCACTCCACGCTCGATGCCCAGGTCGAGCTTGCCCGCCGGCTCCTCTCCGACGGGGCCGACATCCTGGACGTTGGCGGGGAGTCGGCCTCGACAGGGCGGCCTCCCGTCGAGATCGACGAGGAGATCGGACGGGTCGTGCCGCTCGTCGAACGACTGGCCGGCGAGCTCGGGGCGCTCGTCTCGGTCGACACCTACAAGCCGGACGTGGCGGCCGCCGCGGTCTCCGCCGGGGCTCGGATCATCAACGACGTCAGCGGACTGCGCGACCCGCGTCTGGCGGAGGTCTGCGCCGAGACCGGAGCCGCCCTCGTCCTGATGCACACCCGGGCGGCCCCACGCGAACGCCTCCAGGACCCGGACCTCTACGAGGACGTCATGGGGGAGGTGCTGGCATTCCTCGCCGACAGGATCGAGCTGGCCCTCAGCCTGGGCGTCGAGGCCGACCAGCTGATCGTCGACCCGGGGCCCGACTTCGCCAAGACGCCCGGCCAGACGATCCGACTGCTGGAGGAACTGGCCCGACTGCACGAGCTCGGCAGGCCGCTGCTGCTTGCCGTTTCGCGCAAGGACTTCATCGGGGCGCTGACCAACCGCGGCCCTCGCGAGCGTGGGGCCGGAACCCTCGCGGCGCTGGCCCACGGCGTCGAGCGGGGCGGGCACATCTTCCGCCTGCACGACGTCGCCGCGGCGGCGGACTTCTTGTGCGTCCGCGCGGCCCTCGAGGGCAACCTGACGCCCGCCGGTGACCTGGCCCTGGGCGAGGAACTGCGCTACGACAGGCTGGCCGAGGGCTGACGCGGCGAGGGCCCGGGGGGCCCTGCGGTGTTCTCCACGCCGCACGAGCCGCTAGGCTTCTCCTCATCACGGGTGCCCGCCGCTGACCAACGCGGAGGGACGCCAACCGCCCTACCACCAAGAAAGAAGGAACAACTGATGGCTGTACTCGAACGCTCCGAGCTGGAGGCGAGCCCGCTTGCCGACCTCCACGCAATAGCCGATCAACTAGGACTCGAGGGATTCAGGCGCCTGCGCAAGGCCGACCTGATCAACATGATCCTGGGTGAGCCCACGACCGAGGCCTCCGACTCCGGTGCAGATGACGAGGACGCCGACGAGGCCCCCTCGCCCCGTGCCCGCAAACGCCGCTCGCCGCGGATCCGCCGCGGCCGGGGTGGGGAGGACGCAGATGACGCCGCCGCCGAGCCGACGGCAAAGGCAGACGACGACGACGGCGCCGATGAGGACACCGAGTCCTCCTCCGCCCGTGGCGCGTCCTCCAGCTCACGCCGCGGGCGTGGACGCGGCTCCCGCGAGTCGGGCGGTCGCGAGTCGAGCGGTCGTGAGGCCCCGTCGCGCTCTGCGCGCTCAGAGTCGGGATCACGCCGTGGAGGGGCCTCCAAGGAGGAAGACGAGGGCAGCGGGAAAAGCGCCGACGGGGTCGTCGAGGTCCTTGGGAACGGCTCGGCCTTCCTGCGCGTCGATCCGCCGGAGCCTTCGGACGACGACGTCTACATCTCAGCCGCACAGGTTCGCCGCTGCGAGCTCGTCTCGGGCGACCGCGTGAGCGGTCCCGTCCGGACACCCCGCCGCTCCGAGCGCTACCCCTCGCTCGTCAGGGTCGACACGATCAACGGCACCTCGGCCGACGCCGTCTCCGACGGCGCGCGCTACGAGGACCTGCCGGTGGCCTGGCCCAGCGACCGCCTGACGCTCGGGGCCAAGAACACGACACTCGAGGCGATCGAATGGCTCACGCCCCTCGGCAAGGGCTCGAGGGCAACGATCGTCGGTGGCCGCGGCTCAGGCAAGTCCGAGACGCTGCACAGCCTCTACGAGGCGCTGCGCGAGGCCGACGGCCTCGAGGTGACGGTCGTCCTGGCCGGCGCCCGTCCCGAGGAGATCGCCGACTGGCAGGGCGGCTCCGGTGCCCCCGCCGCGGCGCTCAGTTTCGCGGCCTCGTCGGACTCCCAGGCGCAGGCAATCGAGCGGGCCCTCGATGCCGCCAAGCGGGTCGCCTCGCGGGGCGGTGACGCCCTGGTGCTGATCGACGGCCTCGATGGAATCCAGGGGAGCGCCGCCCGCCGCGCGATGTCCGCCGCGCGCAATCTGCGCGAGGCCGGCTCCTTGACGGTCATCGCGACGGCCTCGGCTCCGCTGGGAGGCGAGACCACCGTCGTGGCGCTCGCGTCAACCGGCGGCCAGCCGGCTCTGGACCTGGTGGCCAGCGCGACGCTTCACCCCGAGCTGCTGGTGGGCGACGACGGAGCCGAGGCGATCGCCAAGGCCCGCGCAACGGCCATCGAGGCGAACTAGAAGAGACTTCCCGGGCGAAGTAGGGGGTCGCCGGCCAAGTCAGGCGAGGACGCAGCAAGCGAAGCGTGCGCCAGCACGTGAGCGAGCGAGGACAAGCCTGACGCCGCGCCGGCGGCGCCCTACTACCGGCGGTATGCGACCCGGCCCCATGAGGGCTCGGGTGCCAGCTCGATCGGCTCGCCGGAGCTCATCGAGCCCGGGTCGGTCGGCTGGACGTAGGCGAAGCTGCCGGTCTCCTCGTCGAAGGTGACTCCGAGCTCGCCCTCCTTGACGCGCTGGTCGAGCCATGCGCCTCGGAAGACGAGGCGCCGCAGCCAGTGGACCAGGGAGCGCTCAGCGGGGCCGATCAGCTCGGGCCAGCAGTCGTTGACGTGTTCGCCGAGACCCGATGCGGGGTCGATGATCTCGCCGTTGACGGCCAGGTTGACCAGGTCTTCGAGCTCCTCCTGGCCGAGGCGCCCGCCGACGAAGCCGAGCTTCAATGCAGCCTGCTCGCAACGCTGGGAGAAATCGGCCTCGTTGAAGGTGAACCGAAGCTCGCCGTATTCGAGGACAAAGTCCTCTCCGGAGTCGTAGTTTTCGCGTCGGGCGGTTTCCATGGGAGTGCTGAGGTCGCTGAAATGCGGCTCGTCGGGATCATACGGCTGGTTCCTGCCCGGCCGTCTGTGATGAATGGGATTTTGCACGCCCAGAAGCGGGGAAGGGTGGCGTCGGGGCCCCGCTCCCGCAGGTACCCTCACGACTCATGGCAAGGCTGACCCAACACGGGCTGAAGCGGGTTCTGGGTACGAGCGCGCTGTTCTCGACGGCCTACGGGAACGTCGGCTCGTCGATCTACTACGCCCTGGGCCTGGTCGCCTCCTACGCCCTGGGCCTGACCCCGATCGTCTTCCTGATCACGGGGGTCATCTTCTACCTGACGGCCGCCACCTACGCCGAGGCGACGGCCATGTATCCCGAGGCGGGCGGCTCCTCATCCTTCGCCCGGCATGCCTTCAACGAGCTCTGGTCCTTCTTCGCGGCCTGGGCGCAGATGCTCAACTACACGATCACGATCGCGATCTCCGCGTTCTTCGTGCCTCACTATCTGGGCGGGCTGTTCTGGCCGGCTCTGCAGCACGGCCCGGGCGACGTCGTCTTCGGAATCGGCGTGGTGATGCTGCTCTCGGTCGTCAACGTCGTCGGTGTCAAAGAGGCTGCCGGCCTGAACATCGTCCTGGCCGTCACAGACCTCGCCACCCAGCTTCTGCTGGTGGTCGTGGGGATGCTGCTGGTGCTCTCCCCGCACGTCCTCGTCGCCAACGTCCACCTCGGCGTGGCGCCGACCTGGAGGAACTTCCTGGTGGCGATCCCGGTCGGGATGATCGCCTATACGGGGATCGAGACGATCTCCAATATGGCCGAGGAGGCCAGGGACGAGACGAAGACGATCCCCAAGGCCATCAAGGCCGTCGTGGCGGCCGTCTTCGCCATCTATGCGGCCCTGCCGATGGTCGCCCTCTCGGCGCTTCCCGTCACCAAAGGCCCCAACGGCGAATACACGACGCTGCTCGGCACAGACGAGGCCCACGGGGGTTTCGCCGGGGATCCGGTGCTGGGGATCGTCAAGCACCTCCACCTGGGGGCTCTGCAGTCGGCCGGGGAGATCTACGTGGGGATCCTTGCCGCCACGATCCTGTTCATCGCCGCCAACGCGGGGATCATCGGCGCCTCACGGCTGGTCTATTCGATGGGCCTGCATCGTCAGGTTCCCGATCGTCTCTCCCGGCTGCACCCGAAGTTCAGCACGCCCTGGATCGGGATCCTTCTGTTCGGCACGGTCGCCTGCATCACGATCATCCCCGGACAGGCCGAATTCCTGGGCAACATGTACGCCTTCGGGGCGATGCTCTCGTTCACGATCGCCCACCTCTCGGTGATCGTCCTGCGAATCAAGCAGCCCGATGTGCCACGCCCCTACCGCGGCCCCGGCACGCTTCGGGTGGCGGGCCGCGAGCTGCCCCTGTTCGCCGTCCTGGGGATCATGGGGACCGGTCTGGCCTTCGTGGTCGTGACGATCCTCCACATCGGCGTGGCGATCGCCGGAATCATGTGGCTGTCGCTGGGAATGGTCGTCTATGTTCTCTACCGCAAACGACTCGGCCTTGACCTGCGCACGACCACTCGGGCTCCGCAGCCGAGCCGCCCGGTCGACTTCGCCGAGTTCGACTACCGGACGGCCCTCGTGCCGATCTTCGGCAGCGACGTCAGCGCCTCGGCGCTGGGGGCGGCCTCCAAGCTGATCGGCGAAGAGGGCGTCGTCTACGCCGTCTTCGTGCTCCCCGTGCCCAGCCAGCTCTCACTCGACGAGGGGCTCGAGGAGGAGGAAGCTCAAGGTCGATCCGCGCTGGAGAGCGCCCGCATCAAGGCCCGCCGTGCGGGGATCAAGATCCACACCGGCCTGATTCGCACGCGGAATCCGGGGGCGGCCCTGGTCGAGCAGGCCGAACGGGTGGGCGCCGACGTCATCTACTGGTCGACCATCCATGCGTCCCTGGATGAGAAGAAGATCGGCCCGACTGCGACCTACCTTCTCTCGAAGCGACCCTGCAGGGTGATCATCGAGACGGAGAACGCCACTCCGCCCGAGCGCGTGCCGACGCCTGTCTGAGGCGGCGGGGCATCATGCTGTTGCGATGACCACCGGTCGTACCTCCTCGCTCCAGCTGCGCTCCAAACGCCCCTCCGCTCTGCTGGGCGTCTTCGTGTCGCTTGTCGGAGTGGCCGCTGCGACGGCCCTTATCTACCCGCTGAAGAACGTCGCGCCGGTCGACTCGCTCAGCCCCATCTACCTGCTGGTGGTCGTCGCCGTCTCGGTCTTCTGGGGGTGGGCCTTCGGCGTCGTGACGGCCGTGCTGAGCGCCGTCTCGTTCGCCTTCTTCCACCTTCCCCCGGTGGGGCACTTCACGCTGTCGGACAGCCGCGACTGGATCGGCCTGACGGCCTTCGTCGCCGTCGCCACGGCCGTCGGCCTGCTGGCCGAGCTGGCGCGCTCACGAGCGCTGGAGGCCGATGAGCGCAGGCGCGAGGCCGACCTTGCCAGCGAGATAGCCCAGCTGCTGCTGGGGGCAGATCGGCTTGAGGATGCGCTGCCGCTCGCTGCGGAGCGTCTCGCAAGTGCGATCGGAGCCCCGCGAGCCGAGATCGTCCTTCAGGAGGAGCCGGGGGAGCCCGCCGGCGGAATGGTGGAGATGACGCTGCACGGTCCGGATGGGCCGATCGGCATCCTGCGCCTGCCGGCGACGATCTCCGAGGCCGACCGAACGCGGGTGCGAGAACGGGTCCTTCCCTCGCTCGAGTCGATCCTTGCGGCCGCGATGCACCGGGCCGCCCTGCAGGCGGTGCTCGTCGAGACGGATGCCCTGCGCCGGAGCGATGAGATGAAGACAGCCGTCCTGCGATCCGTCTCCCATGACCTGCGGACGCCTGTCACGGCCATCCTCACGGCCACGGAGACGCTGGACCCTGTCCTGCCGGAGCCCGAGAACGTCGCCGAGGTCCGGGACGTTGTCCTCGATGCGGCGACCCGGCTGTGGCGCCTGATCGAGAAGGTCCTCGACCTGTCGCTGCTGCAGGCCGGCCATGTTCACCCGGGGGCGGCGGTCTGCTCGATCGAGGAGGTGCTGCACGAGGCGGTCGAGCAGACGAGCCAGCCGACCGGGACGTTCCAGCTCTCGATCGAGCGTGACCTGCCGCTGCTGCATGGCGATCCCGCTCAGCTCGAGCGGGCCTTCGCCAATGTCCTGGAGAACTCAGCCAGATTCTCCGCGGGAAAGCCTGTCTCGATCCGCGCCAGAGCGGTGACCGGGCGGCTGCGGGTGCGGATCGTCGACCAGGGGCCGGGGATCACCCCGGCCGAGCAGGAGCGGGTGTTCCTGCCCTTCTACCGCGTGGACGGTGCCTCGCGGGGTCATCACGGGTCGGGGCTGGGACTCGCCATCGCCCGGGGCTTCGTGGAGGCCAACGGTGGGCGCATCTCGGTTGAGTCCCAGCTCGGTCAGGGCACGAGCTTCGTCGTCGAGTTTCCGCTGAGCGCGACCGACGGTGTTGCTCCGGCCGGCGGAACCACCGCGGGGACGCTCGCCTGATGGCGGGCGAGCGTATTCTCGTCTGTGATGACGACCCTCAGATCCAAAGGGCTCTGAGACTGGTCCTGCGTGAGGCGGGCTACGAGGTGCTCGTCACGGGGACCGGGGAGGAGGCGCTCGACCGGGCGGCCCTGGGGAAGCCTCACGCGGCGATCGTGGACCTGATGCTGCCCGACATGCACGGCATCGAGGTCTGCCGCCAGCTGCGCTCGTGGAGTGAGATGCCGATCCTCGTCCTGTCCGCCCTGGGCGAGGAGTCGATGAAGATCGAAGCGCTCGAGAGCGGCGCCGACGACTACGTCACGAAGCCCTTCGGGCCGGGCGAGCTGATCGCACGGCTGAAGGCGTCCCTGCGCAGGGCCGGACGGGAGCCCGCCGAGCCGCGGATCGAGGTGGACGGGCTTGTCATCGATCTGGCCGCCCATGCCGTCTGGCTCGACGGCGAGGAGGTCCGCCTGACCCCGATCGAGTACTCGCTGCTGCGGGTCCTTGCGGGAAACCGCGGTCTGCTGATGACCCATCGCCAGCTGCTGATCGAGGTCTGGGGACCGGATCACGCGGACGCTACCTCGCTGCTGCGGACCCACATCGCCAACCTGCGGGGGAAGCTGCAGGCGGGCGATTCACACACCTCTTTCATAAGAACGGACGCCGGTATCGGCTACCGCTTCCGCTCCCAGGAGACCTGAATCGGCGTCTTTGTGAAATCAGGACGCCGGGCGGGCGATTCTTGACACTTTCTTGACGGTCGGAGGTCTACCGTCAAATAGCAATGGCGCGCCTCTCCGAGCACGGCCTGCGCCGCTCCGTCGGCGTCCCCGGGCTGTTCGCGACGGCCTACGGGAACGTCGGCTCGTCGATCTACTACGCCCTCGGACTAGTGGCGGCTCACGCGCTGGGCCTCACGCCGCTGGTCTTCCTGTTCGCCGGCGGCCTGTTCGTGCTGACCGCCAAGACCTATGCCGAGGGCGCCTCGATGTTCCCCGAGGCGGGCGGCTCCTCGTCGTTCGCCCGCCACGCCTTCAACGACGTCGTCTCGTTCTTCGCGGGCTGGGCGCTGAGCCTCGACTACATCATCACGATCGCCATCTCGGCGTTCTTCGTCCCGCACTACCTGGGGGCCTTCTTCCCGGCGCTGACCCACAACCCGGGTGACATCATCGGCGGCGTCCTGACGATCGTCGCCCTGGCGGCGTTGAACATCAGGGGCCTCGGAGAGTCGGCGAAGCTCAACCTGATCCTGGCAATCACGGACCTGATGACCCAGGTCATCCTGGTGATCGTCGGCTTTGCCCTCGTCCTGAATCCCTCCCTGCTGATCGACCAGGTCCACCTGGGTGTCGCGCCGACCTGGACGCAGCTGATCTTTGCCCTGTCGGTGGCGATGGTCGCCTACACGGGGATCGAGACGGTCTCCAACATGGCCGAGGAGGCCAAGGACCCAGGTCATGACGTTCCGAAGGCGGTCAACCTCGTCCTGATTGCCGTGCTGGGGGTCTATGCGGGCATCTCCGTGGTGGCCCTCTCGGCGCTCCCCGTGATCCATCACGGCGTGGGCTACAGCCCGGCGCTCCAGGAACACTTCAGCCACCCCGGCTACGCGACGGCGCTGGGCGGGCACTACGAAAACGACCCGGTCCTGGGGATCGTCTCGCAGCTGGGCCTGCACGGCTTCGCGCTGAAATTCGCGACCTACTACGTGGGCGTGCTCGCGGCGACGATCCTGTTCATCGCCACGAACGCCGGGCTGATCGGCATCTCCCGGCTCTCCTGGTCGCTCGCCGAGCACCGCCAGCTGCCCTCGATCTTCTCCCGGCTGCACCCGCGCTACCGGACGCCCTGGTTCACGATCGTCGTCTACTCGGTCCTCGCGGGCCTGCTGATCCTGCCGGGCCAGACCGCGCTGCTGGGCAACCTCTACTCGTTCGGGGCGATGCTGTCCTTCACGACGGCGCACGTCTCGGTGATCGCCCTGCGCATCAAGCGACCGGACCAGGAGCGGCCCTACCGGATGCCCTGGAACGTGATGATCCGGGGCTCGAGCATCCCGATCACCGCGGTGCTCGGAGCGATCGGCACATTCGGGGCCTGGATCGCCGTCGTGGTGCTGCATCCGGAGGCGAGAACGATCGGGATCCCCTGGATGGTGATCGGGATGGTCGGCTACTTCATCTACCGCCGCCGCCAGGGCCTGGATCCGCGCCTGTCCTACAAGATCGCCCGCCCTGAACGCCCGCCGGATTTCGAAGAGCTCGAGTACAGGACGGCCCTGGTGCCGATCTTCGGCGACGACGTGAGCGCCTCGGCACTGTCGAGCGCGGCCAGGCTGATCGGGGAAGACGGGATCGTCTATGCGATCTTCGTTCTGCCGGTGCCGAGTCAGCTCTCGCTCGAGGCCGGCCTCGAGGAAGAGGAGGCCCATGGCCGCTCGGTGCTCGAGAGCGCACGCATCCAGGCACGCCGGGCGGGAATCAAGATTCGCACGGGCCTGATCCGCACCCGCAACCCGGGCTCGGCGCTTGTCGAGGAAGCCGAACGGGTCGGCTCGGATGTCATCTACTGGTCGGACATCCACGCCCCCACCGGCGAGAAGGGGATCGGTCCGACGGCCACCTATCTCCTCAGCCGCAGGCCCTGCAGGGTGATCATCGAGACCGACAACAGCCCCGGAGAGCGACCGCGGGCGGGCGGTGAGCTGGTCGGGTCCGGAGTCAGCCGCTGAGAGCCGACTGAAGGGCCTCGTCCAGGTCTGGATGGCGGAAGGTGTATCCGAGCATCAGCGGCTTCGCCGGGACCACCCGGGCGCCGGTCGTGACGATCTCCGACATCTCGCCGTAGAGCAGTTTCAACGCGGCTCCGGGCACGGGCAGGAGCGACGGGCGGTGGAGTGCTCGCCCGAGGGCCTTCGAGAATGCCGCGTTGGTCACGGGGACCGGAGCCGTCGCGTTCGCCGCGCCGCTCCAGCTCTCGTCCTCCAGAGCCGTCCTCATGATTCCCACGACATCGTCGGCGTGGACCCAGGGCATGTACTGCCTGCCCCCGGCGACGGGGCCTCCGACCCCCAGCTTGAAGGGCGGCAGCATCTTCTCGAGGGCTCCACCGCTGCTGTCGAGCACGACTCCCGTGCGGACCCGCAGAACCCGCATGCCGAGCTCGACGGCGCGCTCGGCCACAGCCTCCCAGGCGACGCAGATCTCTGCCAGGAAGTCATCCCCGGGAGGAGCCTCCTCGTCCAGCGGCTCCGGACCGTGAGGGCCGTAGTAGCCCGTTGCGGAGGAGCTGACGAGAACCCGGGGGCGCCGCTCGGTGCCGCGAAGCCCCTCGAGCAGGTGCTCGGTGCCAAGCACGCGGCTCTCGCGGATGGCTCGCTTGGAGGACTCGCTCCAGCGCTGCGCCACAGGCTCGCCGGCGAGGTGTATCACGCCGTCGCGGCCCTCCAGCGCCTCCACGGGCGCGGGGTCGCTCATCAGGTTCCATGCATGGGCCTCGACGCCGGGGAGCTTTGACCGGGCGCGATCGGGGTCGCGGCTCAGAACCGTTACGTCCCAGCCGCTGTCCTGGAGCTCGCGCACCAGCCGCGGGCCGATCAGCCCGGTTGCGCCCGTGACCGTGACCCGCCGATCGCTCATCCGAGGAGGCTTCTCAACGGCCGTCTCCGACCTGCGCGACGGCGCCCGGGACGAGCGTGTCGCCGGGGGCGTAGCCGACCTCGTGGCCGGCCATCGCCGTTCCGGCGGCACGGGCCTCCTCGGCCACCGCGGCGGCCACGGCGGGCGCCACATCGCGGTTGAAGACCGACGGGATGATGAAGTCCTCGCGCAGTTCGCTCTCGTCCACGATGCCCGCGATCGCGCGGGCGGCTGCCATCTTCATGTCCTCCGTTATAGCCCTGGCGCGCACGTCGAGGGCTCCGCGGAAGATCCCGGGGAAGCAGAGGACGTTGTTGATCTGGTTGGGGTAGTCCGAGCGCCCGGTGGCCATGATCCGCACGTAGGGGGCCGCCTCCTCGGGGTTGACCTCGGGGTTGGGGTTGGCCATCGCGAAGACCATTGCGTCCTTGTTCATCCGCGCCAGCGCCTCGGCCGGCATCACGCGGGCGCCCGAGACGCCGATCAGCAGGTCGGCGCCGTCGATCACGTCGGCCGGGGAGCCCTCGCGGCACTCCGGGTTGGTGACCTCGGCGAACCAGCGCTTGACGCTGTTCATGCTCCCGTCCACGTAGTCGGCCCGCTTGACGCTCAGGGCACCCTGGGAGTCGGCTCCGATCACCTGTGTGACGCCGGCGGCGAGCAGGATCTTGGTGACCGCGATGCCGGCGGCCCCCAGCCCGATCACCAGGACCTTCAGGTCCTTGATGTCCCGCCCGGTGAGCTTGCAGGCGTTCAGGACCGCCGCGAGGACGACAACGGCCGTCCCGTGCTGGTCGTCGTGGAAGACCGGGATGTCCAGCTCCTCGTTGAGCCGCTCCTCGATCTCGAAGCAGCGCGGCGCGGAGATGTCCTCGAGGTTGATGCCGCCGAAGGCCGGCGCGATCAGCTTGACCGTGCGGACGATCTCGTCCGTGTCGGTCGTCTCGAGGCAGATCGGGAAGGCATCCACCCCGGCGAACTCCTTGAACAGGCAGCACTTGCCCTCCATCACGGGCATCGCCGCGCGGGGTCCGATGTCGCCCAGGCCGAGGACCGCCGTTCCATCGGAGACGACGGCCACGGTGTTGCGCTTGATCGTGTACTGGAAGGCCTTGTCTTCGTCGTCGGCGATCGCCAGGCAGACCCGGGCCACTCCGGGGGTGTAGGCCATCGAGAGGTCGTCCCGGGTCTTCAGGGGGTGCTTGTTGGTCTGTTCGATCTTGCCGCCCACGTGGAGCAGGAAGGTGCGGTCGGTCGTGTCGATGACCTCGGCTCCCTCGACGGCGCCGATCGCGGCGAGGATCCGCTCCCAGTGCTCGCGCCCGGAGGCGTCGACCATCACGTCGCGCACGCTGTGCCCGGCGTCCGAATCGACGACGTCGACGGCTCCGACGAGGCCGCCGGCCTCACCGATGGCGCTCGTGACGTTCCCGAGCACGCTCGGGTTGTCGTCGAGCTGGATGCGAATCGTCAGGCGGTACTGCGCGCTCGGTGTGGCGCTCACTTGCTGTGCTCCTCGATGGTTGGCGGCAGGGGATGTTAGGAGGTATCCGCTCCGCGAGGATACGTAGAGTGCCTGTGATGTCCCGCCGGCTGTTCCTGATCGATGGCCCGAGCCTCGTCTACAGGGCCTTCTTCGCCCTGCCCGAGTCGATCGCGACATCGACCGGGGTGCCGACGAACGCGATCTTCGGCTTCGCCTCGATGCTCGTCAAGATCGTCACCGAGTACGGCGTCTGCCCCACCGTCGTGGCCTGGGACGCCGGGACATCGGGCCGCAACGACCTGTTCCCGGACTACAAGGCGTCGCGGCGCTCCAGGCCGGATCTGCTCAAGCAGCAGTGGCCGGCCATGGAACCGCTGGTCGAGGCGTTCGGCTACAGCAACGTCCGTCTGGAGGGCTACGAGGCCGATGACGTGATCGCCTCGATCGCGGAGCGGGCGATTCATGCCGACCCTCCGGTCGAGGTGATGATCGTGACGGGCGACCGCGACGTCTTCCAGCTGATCGACGAGCGGGGCCTGATCAAAGTGATGGCAACGGCCAGGGGCATCACCGACACGAAGATCTACGACCGCCAGGCGGTGATCGATCGCTACGGCATACCGCCCGAGTCGATCCCCGACTTCTACGGCCTCAAGGGGGACACCTCGGACAACATCCCGGGCATCCCGGGAATCGGCGACAAGACGGCCAGTGAGCTGCTGCAGACCTACGGGACGCTGGAGGACGTTCTCGCCAACGTCGATCAGATCAAAGGCCCCAAGCGAAAAGCGAACCTTCTCGAGTTCGCCGAGGACGCCCGCATGTCCCGCGAGCTGGCGACCGTCAAGCGCGACCTCGAGGTCGATCTGGACATCTCCGTCGAGGCGGCCCGCGAGCCTGACCGCTCCCGCGTCCGCGAGGTATTCCGCGAGTACGAGCTCAGAGACCCGCTACGGCGCCTGGAGGAGGCTCTGGGGGACCCTGACGTGGCGGCGCCCGCCTCGACCAGCGAGGTGACGCTCACGGCAGTGCTCCGGGCCGGCTCTCCCGCCGACATCGCGCGGCTGGGGGGGGAGGGCGGTGAGGTATGTCTGGTCGTCCAGGCGGCCGAGGCGCCCGAGGGGGAGCTGTTCGCCGAAGGTCCCGCATGGCGCTTCGCGGCTGCCTGCGGCGGAAGCGTCGTGGCGGGCGAGTGCGCCGGTCCCGAGGAGGTCGTCGCGGCATGTGCCGGCAGGGGCGTGGTGGCCCACGATGCCAAGGCCCTGCGGGTCGTCCCCGAGAAGCTCGTTCACGACACGCTGCTGGGGGCCTATCTGCTCGAGCCGGCCCGCCGGGGATACCCCTTCGCCGAGCTCTGCGAGGAGCGCGGCCTGGCCAGCGACCTGGACGACCCCCTCGCCGCGGAGGCGGTGCTCCTGGGGGCGCTGGCCGACTGGCAGCGCGAGCAGATCGCCGAGCGGGGGCTCGAGGCGGTCATGGAGGAGATCGAGCTGCCGCTCGTGCCGGTGCTTCGGGATCTCGAGCTGCTGGGGGTGCGTCTGAACCTGGAGCGCCTGGCCGAGATCACAACGCGGGTCAGGAACGAGATCGACGGTCTTGAACGTGAGATCTTCGCCCTGGCGGGCACGGAGTTCACGATCGGCTCGCCGCAGCAGCTTGGTGAGATCCTGTTCGAGCGCCTGGGGCTGTCGCGCAAGCGCCGCGGCAAGACGGGCTTCTCGACCGATGCCCGCGTGCTGCAGGCGATCCGCGAGGAGCACGAGATCGTGCCGAAGATCGAGCGCTGGCGGGAGCTCTCGACGCTGATCAAGACCTACCTCGACGTGCTTCCCGAGATGGTCGACGGGGCCTCGCGGATCCACACGACGTTCCTGCAGGCGGTGGCTCAGACGGGCCGTCTGTCGAGCACCAACCCGAACATGCAGAACGTCCCCGTCCGAACGGCTTTGGGGCGCGAGATCCGCGGCTGCTTCGAGGCCGAGCCGGGGTCGATCCTGATCTCCGCGGACTACTCCCAGATCGAGCTTCGGGTGCTGGCCCAGGCTGCCGGCGAGGACGCCCTGATGGAGATCTTCAAACGCGGCGAGGATGTCCACACGGCGACCGCCTCACGCGTCTTCGGCGTCGAGGAGGCCGACATCGATCCGGGGATGCGCTCGAAGGCCAAGATGATCAACTACGGGATCGTCTACGGGCTCTCCGACTATGGGCTGGCCGACCGGCTGAACATCCCCCGCGAGGAGGCCAAGGAGTTCATCGACACCTACCTCGAGCGGTTCCCTCGCGTCGCCGAGTTCATGGCCGCGACGATCGAGCAGGCCAAGGAGCAGGGCTACGTGAAGACGATCTGGGGCCGCAGGCGCCAGATCCCCGAGCTGCAGGCCCGCAACTACCAGGTGCGGACGCTGGGCGAGCGTCTGGCTGTCAACACGGTCATCCAGGGAACGGCGGCCGACATCATCAAGCTGGCGATGGTCCGCACCCACGCCGCACTTGAGCGCTCAGGGCTGCGGACGAAGCTGCTGCTGACGATCCACGACGAGCTGCTCTTCGAAGGCCCGCCCGAGGAGATCGGCCCCGCACGCGAGCTGATCGAGCGCGAGATGGTCGCCGTCTGGGAGCCCCGCGAGCCGCCGATGGCGGTGGACATCGGTCATGGGGCCAACTGGCTGGAGGCGAAGTGAGCCGGGGGTTGGCGATCCTGCTGGGGGCAGGCGCCGGCTGCCTGGTCGGCATGCAGGCGCCGATCAACTCCCGCCTGGGCAAGTCGATCGGCGCGATCCAGGCCGCCAGTTTTTCGTTCCTGGTCGGCACCGTCGCGCTCGTGTCGATCTCGTTCATCCTGCGCGGTGGACTGGGGAGCTTCGCCAAACTTGGACAGGTTCCCTGGTGGGCCCTGATCGGGGGGCTGCTGGGGGCCGTCTACGTGTTCGTGGCCCTCGAAGCGGTGAGGACCCTCGGAGCCAGCGGCCTGACGGCCGTGGTGATCACGGGGCAGGTGGTGATCTCCGTCGTGATCGACCGGTTCGGGCTGCTGGGAATCGCCAAGACCTCGATCGGGCCGGGGCGGATCCTGGGGCTGGTACTCCTCGTCACGGGGGTGCTCCTGGTCGTCCGCCGTTAGGCCGGCCGGCTACCCGAGGGCCTCTGCGAACCCCCGGCGCCAACTCGGGTACCCGAGCTCCCAGCCCAGCTCGCGCCGGGCCTTGGCGTTGTCGGCGCCCTGAGCGCGGGTCATCGCGGCGATGCCGTAGGCCCCGGCGAGCGGCCGGGCGATGAGCGCAGGGACCCGGCGGGGCGGGCGAGCTCCGAGCACCTCCGCCAGGGCGGGGATCCATTCCGAGACGCGGGCGGGCTCGTCGTCGACGATGTTGTAGGCGCCGCTCTCTCCCCTGGTGAGGGCCGAGACGGTTGCTGCGGCGGCGTCCCGGACGTGAATCAGCGACCAGACTCCCGTTCCGCCTCCGATCACCGGAAGGCGCCTGCGGGCTACGTCCTGGCCGGTCGATCCGGTCGAGGAGATCGCTGTGCCGGGCCCGTAGAAGTAGCCGTAGCGGAGCGTCATTCCTCCGGCCTCGTGCACCTGGCTCTCGAGCGAGCGCAGCGATGCCGCCGAGCGGCGGAAGCTGGCGGGCGAGCTCTCATCGTCGAGCAGCGGGTCGCTCTCGGCGTGGAGTGTCCCGGGGGCGGTCGGCGCGTAGGAGAAGGCGATCGACTGGGCGATGATCCGCCGGGCGCCCGCGCCCCGGGCGGCCGAGAGGAGGATCCGGGTGCCCTCCGAGCGAAGCCGGTCGTTCAGCTCGAAGTCCCGCTCGATCGACCGTGGATCCAGCCGGTGGGGGATCGAGGTCAGCTGGTGGATCACCGCCTCGGGTGCCGCCTCGGTGACGGCCGCCGCGACGGCGGTCTCGTCCAGCGCGTCGAGGACGGCGGCCCGGGCTCCCTGCGAGCGCAGCCATTCGGCTCGCTCGCCCGAGCGGGTCGTGCCGGTCACCTCGTGCCCCGCGGCGATCAGCATCGGCACGAGCTGGCGTCCGATCGCTCCGGTTGCTCCTGCCAGGAAGATCCTCATGCCGTCTGGGTTACCCGGCGAGCCGTCGTATCCGGCTCCAAGCGGGCGCAGGCCATCCCGTCGCTGAACCCGGCGGCCCCGAGATCGAAGGCCGCATTGAAGCGCGAGCGGAGGTTCTCCAGGGCGATCAGGTTGACCAGCTCGACCAGCTGGGAGTCCTCGAGATGGATTCGCAATGCGGCGATCAGCTCGTCGTCGACCTGAACCGGCGTGACGGTCATCCCGACGGCCAGGTCGAGGACCAGGCGCTCGAGCTCGTCGAACCGCTCGCTCTCGCCGTAGCGGTGGAGCTCGCGGAGCTGGTCCTCGCCGACTCCCTTTGCCCGTGCCTCGAACGAGCCGATGTCCTGGCACATCTCGCAGCCCTGCATGACGGCCGACTTCAGCACCGCAAGCGCTCGGAGATGCTCAGGGACGCGCGGTCGCGAGGCGGCGGCCTTCTCGAGCGCGCCGTAGCCGAACAGCAGCGAGAGGCGATGGGCCCGGATGGGGATGTCGGGCGTCAGCAGCGGCTTTCCGGTCATCCGCCGCACTTCGCGGCGTGCTGCCCGGTAGGTCATTCCCACCACAGGGCTTCCCTTGGGCGAACGGCCTTCCATGCGGCTCATATCGGGCTCCTTTGAGGCGTCGGGAGGGGACGTGGGGCGGACCGCGACGCTTCACCCCTGTCGGCGAGGGTGGCGATGCGCCACAGCCAGGCCAGGATGGCGGTTCCGGCCAGCAGGGAGAAGAAGTCGGCGTAGCCCGCCCAGGCGGGATGGGCCTTGGCGATGTCGACGAGGTGATTGAGGCTGTGGAGAGCGAACTGGATCGTCGAGACAGCCAGCACCGGGGCGCGCCAGGAGGACCTCGAGACGGACATCGCCATGACGATCCCGACGGCTCCGTAGAATGTCGCGACATCGCGGACGTAGTGGGAGTTGCTGACCCCGAACGGCCCGATGGCCCGGTAGAAGGCGTGAGGAGCCACCGCCATGAACAGAGCCAGGCCGATGTCGAGCGCGGCGAAGACGATCAGGCTTGCCCGGAGCGTCGAGGCGGCGGCGGGGGAGGGGAGTGGAGAGCGTTTCGATGGGTCGTTCATGGCGCCCACGATAAGCTCAGAGTGGTGCATCGTAAAGGACCAATTCTGCAATGAGTTTGGGTACCACTTTTGGCA
>CAZFGJ010000013.1:0-30902 GCA_964518445.1 uncultured Solirubrobacteraceae bacterium | reverse complement strand
CGGCGCCGTTCGTGACGACGACGAACTGGATCACGATCAGGATCAGGAAGATCACCAGCCCGACGACGACGTTGCCACCGACGACGAACTCGCCGAAGGACTTCACGACGCTGCCGGCGTCCCCGGTGGTCAGGATCAGCCTGGTCACCGAGACGTTGATCGCCAGCCGGAACATCGTGCTCAGCAGCAGGAGGCTGGGGAAGGACGCGAAGTCCAGGGCCTTGCTCAGGTACATCGTCGTGGCGACGATCGTCAGGGCCGCCGAGATGTTGATCGTGATCAGGAGGTCGAGCAGCGGCGCCGGGAGCGGCACCACCAGCATCGTCACTACCATCACGACCCCGACGGCCGCCAGCAGGTCGCTGTGGCGCAGGATGCGGCGGATTCCGGTTTCGCTCATGAGGCCAGCCTCCTACGCCCGGCCATCCGGTAGACGAAGGCCAGCACCTTGGCGACCGCCGCGTAGAGCTCCTCCGGGATCACCTGGCCGATCTCCGTCGAGCTGTGCAGGGCCCGCGCCAGCGGCGGGTCGGCGACGAGGGGCACATCGTTCTCGGCGGCGATCCGCCGGATCTGCGCGGCGATCAGGTCTTTGCCCTTGGCGACCACCTCAGGTGCTGTCTTGGTGCCGTCGTAGCGGAGCGCGACGGCGTAGTGGGTGGGGTTCGTGACGACGACGTCGGCTTCGGGCACGGCGGCCATCATGCGGGCCCGTGAAAGCTGCATCTGGCGCCGGCGCAGAGCCATTTTGACCTCGGAGGAGACGCCGTACTGTTTGGCTTCGTCGCGCACCTCCTGCTTGGTCATCTTGAGCTGTTTCTCGTGCCGCCAGCGCTTCCAGCCGTAGTCGACGAGCCCGATCACCACGTAGGCCATCGCGGCCCGCTGTGCCACTCCCAGAGCCTCGTGCCCGGCAAGCCCGGCCAGCGCGGCCGGGGGAATCCCGACGATCGCGGCGAGGCCCGTCATCCCGGGCAGCAGCGCCAGGGTCGCGACCGCGCCGACGATGGAGACCTTGACGATCGCCTTGATCGCTTCGAACGGGAGGTTGGGGCCGAACAGGTTCTTCGTGCCGCTGACCGGATTGATCCGCCGGAAGTCCGGTTTGAGCGTCTGGATCCGTGGCCGGCCCCCTACCTGGGCGGCCCCGCCGAGCAGCGCCGCCGCGAAGCATGCTGCGGCTATCGGGCCGACCGTGACGAGCATCGTGTTGGTCGCCGAATGCATCAGTTCGGTCAGCCCCCCGGCGGTCAATGCCCGGCTGGGGTTGGATATCTCCCCCAGCATTCCGCGCAGGCTGGCGGCCGCGGCTTCGGCGATCGCCGGACCGGTGATGCTGATCACGACGAGCCCGGCGACAACCACCAGTGAGCCGCTCAGATCGCTGGAGCGCGCAACCTGACCCTTGTCGCGGGCGCGCTTGCGGTGTTTGGGTGTTGCCTTCTCTGTCTTGTCCTGGGTGGCCATCGATCAGCTCACCTTCAACGCGCCGAGGGCGGCACTGACGCTCACCGTCAGCTGCCCGTCGATCCAGTTGGCGACGAACGGCAGCGACGCCGCGACGACGAGCAGCGCCACGGTGACCTTCGTCGGGAAGCCCACCGCGAAGATGTTGAGCTGAGGAACGACCCGCGAGACGACGCCGAATGCGACATCGGTGATCAGCAGCGCCGCCAGGACCGGCGCGGCGATCTCGACCGCCGAGGTGAAGATCGTCGAGAACGTCTGCTCGACCCCCGCAACCATCGAGCCCAGTCGGGGAGCGTCCGTCAGGGGCACCAGTTCGAACGTGCGTCCCAGGCCCCGGATCGTCCATGCGTCACCGCCGATGACCAGGAAGATCATCGTCCCGAAGAGCGAGTAGAAGCGGGCGATGACGGCGCTCTGCTCGCCGTTCATGGGGTTGATCAGGGCGCCGTAGGAGAAACCCGAGACGACGTCGATCAGCGAGCCGGCGGATTCGACCGCCGCGAGCAGCACCGCCAGGGCGAACGCGAACGAGAGCCCAACCAGCATTCCCTCGATCACAAGGCCCGCCACTGCGAGCGTGTCGCTGGGCACATGCTGGCCGTGCATGGCGATCGGGGTCAACCCGATCGAGATGCCGACGGCGATGATCCCCTTTACGCGCGGCGGGATCATCGCCGAGGAGAACAGCGGTGCGATGAAGAACAGCGGAGTGACCCTCGCCAGCACGAGGATGAAGCCGGCCAGCTGGTCGCCGGCGAGTTCTGACAGGACCGCGTTCACGAACCCACCATCGAGGGGATCGAGACGAACAGGGCGGCCGTGTAAGAGACGAGCTGGCCCAGCATCCAGGGGCCGAGGACGATCATCACGCCCGCGACAGCAATGATCTTCGGGATCAGGCTGAGCGACTGCTCCTGGATCTGGGTGACCGCCTGGAAGATGCTCACGACCAGGCCGACGATCAGCGCCGTCGCCAGCAGTGGCCCGGCGACCTTCAGCGAGACGCTCATGGCCTGCGAGGCGAGGTTTACGACAGTGTCCTGATTCATCGCGCCTGCCCGCTCAGTGGAAGCTCAGGACGAGCGATCGGATTACGAGATCCCAGCCGTCGACCAGGATGAACAGCAGCACCTTGAACGGCAGCGAGATGAACGTCGGCGGGAGCATGATCATCCCCATGCTCATCAGCGTCGAGGAGACGATCAGATCGATGATCAGGAACGGCAGGAAGATCAGGAACCCGATCTGGAAGGCCGTCTTCAGCTCGGAGACGATGAAGGCGGGGATCAGGACCTCGGTGGGCACTTCCGAGCGCTTCTTGGGTGTCGGATCGTGGGCCAGGTTGATGAACAGCTCGATGTCCTCCGCCCGGGTCTGGCGGAACATGAACTGGCGCATCGGTATCTCCGCCCGTTTCAGCGCCTCTGTGGTGCTGATGTGATGGGCCTCCAGCGGCTGGATCGCCGTCGTCTTGATCGCGCTGATCGTCGGCGACATGACGAAGATCGTCAGGAACAGGGCGATCCCCACGAGGACCTGGTTCGGCGGGGCGTTCGTCGTTCCGATGGCGGTCCTGATGAACCCCAGGACGATCAGGATCCTGGAGAAGCCTGTGACCGTGAACAGCACCGCCGGGACGAGCGTCAGCCCCCCGATCAGCAGCAGGATCTGGACAGCGTTGCTCGAGTTGAGGTTCAACGGCGCACCGTCAGTTCCCGGAGCCGGTCGATGACCGTCGCCCCCGGGCCGGGCGTGGGCATCTTCATCGGGTTGTGATCCTCGGAGCCCTCCGGCGCGGGAGCCCTCAACAGCTGGCGCCTCGGGCGCTGCCCCGAGTCGATCACGTCGATCAACCCGGCCTCACGCGCCTCTTCCTCGGTGTAGCGGTGGATCGGCATCACCCCGTGCTCGGCCGAGCCGAGCAGGATGTAGTCGCTTCCGGCCTTGACCAGGTGCACCGAGCGCCCGTTGCTCAGCGTGAGGGCTCCGAGGCTCGTCAGCCCCACTCCCTCGAGCTGAGGCGTGCGCCCGCTCTTGACCTGCTTGAGAATCCACGAGAGGCCCCAGATGACGGCGATCACGATCGCCAGGCCGACGATCGTGCGCACGATGCTTCCCCCGGAGCCGGCTGTGTGCGTGGCGCCCGAGCTCGGAGTGAGGTTCAGGGCCGTGTCTTCGCCCGCGCCCGTGGTTGCCGCGTTGGGCGTCGTCGTCGTGCCCGTCGTCGCCGTGGTTCCGGCGGCCAACGAGGCGCAAGGAAGCATCAGCGCGAGCAGGCAGGCGCCAAGGATCGCGGGCGCCGTCGCGACCGCACGGGAAAGCGGGTTCAGCTTCGTCATCGAGGGTCGACTCCGAGGAAGAGTCGCCCGGGTTATCGGCCCTCTCCTCCGGTTCTTGAGGCGGACTTATGGAGCCCCGCCGGGGCTGCGCCCAGCTGCTCCTAGACGAGTGCTTCGACCTTGACCGCCCAGGAGCCCTCGCCGGTCACGACCAGAGAGCCGCTGGCGAAGCAGACACCGTTGGCGAAGAGCTCCACCGGCTCGGCCGCGCCCTGGTCGAGCTCGACGACCGATCCCGGCGTCAGCTCAAGGGCACCGCCCAGCGACATATGGGTCCGGCCGAGCTCGGCCCAGACGCGAACGAAGATGTTCCGCAGGATGCCCTGTGCATCCTCGCCGGCACTCGCCTCGGCGTGCGCCCTGGCCCTTTCGAGCTCCGCGCGGCCGAGCTTCGCGTAAGTGTCGGCCCGTTTCGGGGGCTCGTCGGACACCTCGAGCTTGATTGCCTTGCGGGTCCCGCTGCGGCCCGGCTTGCCCCGTCCTACCGAGACCTCCTCGGCGTAGACGACGACTCCCTCGGCCGCGGCCTCTTCGAGCTCGACAAGCCCGCCCGGGGCGATCTTCAGCATCCGCTCGATCGGCATCTGGACAGTCCCGACCTCGGCCCGGAGCAGCACCTGGGCGACCGCCAGGCCGCTGCGCAGCCCTTCGTTCGATCCTGCCTCGGCGGGCGGAACGTGGTGATGGCCGTGCCCACGGGCCGTCTCGGCGATCGGCTCAACGGCAGTCCAGGGCATCAGCAGTGTCATCGAGGAGGAGATCCCGTCGACCGTGCTGTTGAGCACCACGGCCAGCGTCGGTTCGCTGGCGGGCGCCGCGACACCGGCATCCCCTTCGAGGTCGAGCTCGCCGCGCCTCAGATCGGGGCCGTCGAGCTCGATCCACGCCCTGGAGAGACCTTCGACAACGGTGTCGAGCAGGCCCTTGGCGAGCGTCCAGTCGATGTCGGTGAGGTGCCGCTCGGCCGGCGCCTGGGCCGCCCTGCCTCCGAGCAGGCATTCGAGCGCCTGCAGGAGAAAGGGCAGCTCGACACTCAGCAGCAGAGCCCGCTCCGGGCCCTCCTCCACAGCCACGGCCAGCGCATCGGTGGCGAGCCGGACCCGGGCCGCGGCCCACATGTCCTGTGTGACATCCCCGATCGAGATCTCGACCTCCGCCTTGAGCTGGTTGGAGAGCTCCTGGGAGAGGGAATCGGCGAATGTGGCCAGCGAGGCCGTCAGATGCTTGCGGATGTCCGTCGTGAACTTCGTCGGCTGGGAGAAGTCGAGCCGGCGGACATTCACCTGCTCGGCGCTCGGCGCGTCAGCCTCGGTGCCCGCCTCGCCGCTCACCGCCATCCCCTGTCAGTCTCCCGCGTCGGTTGCGCCGCCATCCTCATCCGCGGGCGCCGGCGAGTCGCCTTCGGCCTGCGTGGCGGGAGCGTCCTGGGACGCCCCGTCGAGGATCTCGGTGATGCGAAGACCGTACTGCTCGTCGGTGACGACAACCTCGCCTCGTGCGATGGGCGAGCCGTTGACGAGCAGGTCGACCGGGTCGCCCGCCTGGCGCTCGAGCTCGACGACCGAGCCGACGCGCAGTTCAAGCGTCTCGCCGACGGTCATGTGGGTGCGGCCGATCTCGACGCTCAACTCCATCGGGATCTCGCTCAGGCGACTCAGGTCGGCGGCCCCGTTCGTGGCGGCGCCGTTGGCCGGCGCACCCTCGAACTGCTCGTACTCGATCGTCTCGGTCACCAGGATCTCCTATTGAACGGTCAGGTCCGGGAACAGCACCGATTCGATTTTCACGTCGGTCTGCTGCTTGATCGTGTCGGCGATCTTCTTCTCGATGGCCTTGCGACCCGAGTCGCTGACGAGCGCTTCGCCGCTCTGGTTGGTGATCGTGTTCGTGATGATTTCCCTGACGATCGGTTCCTCCGGGAGCGTCCCGGCTGCAGCTTCACCTGTGCCCGAAGCACCGGAGCCCGCTGTGGCGCCGTCACTCTGGCCCGGCGCGAGATCGAGAGCGACGGCGACCTTGGCGTAGCGGCCGTCCTTGAGGTTCAGCAGGAATTCCTTCGGCATCACATAGATCGTGCCCTGGATCTTGGTCTTGGGCACCTTTGGCTTGGGCTTGGTCATCGTGTATCCGACGAACAGCAATATCGGGATTACGGCAAGGATCTTCTTGTTCTTCAGCATGGTGGATGGACCGGTCGTCTTTCGCTCAGGGTTCGCTTTCGCCTGTATCGACGCGTTTGACCACAATCTCGACCCTGCGGTTGCGGGCCCGGCCCGCGGCGGTCGCGTCGCTTGCAATCGGTTGCTGGTCGGCATAGCCCGTGGCGACCAGGCGAGAGGGCGCAAGACCCTGTTCGACGAGGAAGCGCACGACCGTGCTGGCCCGTGCCGTGGACAGCTCCCAGTTGCTCGGGTACTGCCCGTGTATCGGCACGTTGTCGGTGTTCCCCTCGACGTTGATCGGGTGGCCGCCGGCGAGCTGCAGGAGCTGAGCGATCTTTCCGAGCAGGGCGTCCGAGCGGGGGCTCAGGGCGGCCTGGCCCGAGGCGAACAGCAGGTCGTCTGTCAGGACCCTGATGACGAGTCCGCGAGCTTCGATCGACGTCTGGACTTTGGAGCCGAAGCCATGGCTCTTCGCGTAGGCGTCGAGCTCGTGCTTGATCTGGCTGAAGAGCGCCGCCTGGCGTTCGGCCGCACCTGTGCTGGCGGCTGCCGCCACCGAGGGTGCCGCGGCCGAGGATGCGGCACCGTGCGTGGAGCTGCTCTGGAAGGTGCTGGCCGTCGAGGCGGTCACCGGAACTATCGCCTGCACGTCGATGCTGCTCGGGAAATGGCTCGAGTTGGCGCTGGCGCCCGGTTTGGCGATCCCTTTGCCGCCCGGGAGGATGTCGCCCGAGAAGGCCGCACGAAGGGACTTCTGCAGGACCTGGACCTTGGAGATGTTGACCGAGGAAATTGAGAAGAGCACCATGAACAGCGCCATCAGCAGCGTGATCATGTCGGCGTAGGTCAGGAGCCAGCGCTCGGCGCTCTCCTCCTCCTGGTGGCCTCCGCCGCGGCGACGGCCGCCGTGCGAGCGGGCCATCTCAGGCTGCCTTGGAGTCGGCGACGCTGGCCAGCGCCGGACCTTCTTCGGTCTCGCGCTCGGCCGGCGGCACGTAGGACATCAGCTTTTCGGAGACCAGGCGGGGGTTGTCGCCGGCCTGGATGGAGAGAATCCCCTCGACGGTCATCATGCGCAGCTCGATCTCTTCGCCCGAGATCGCCTTGAGGCGGTTCGCGATCGGCAGGAATACGACGTTGGCCGCGCCGACCCCCATCAGGGTCGCAATGAAGGCCGCCGAGATCGAGGGGCCCAGGGTGGAGGGCGCGGCGAGGTTCTCGAGCACGTGGACCAGCCCCAGAACGGTGCCGATGATGCCCATCGTCGGGGCGAAGCCGCCGGCCTTCTCGAACGGCCCGCGGCCGGACTCGTGGCGAGCGGCCATGCCGTCGACCTCGGCCTCGAGGATCGCGTGGACCATCTCCGGGTCGGTTCCATCGACCACCAGCTGCAGGGCGTTGCGGGTGAAGGTGTCCTCGATCTCAGGAAGCTGGGCGTCGAGGGCCAGCAGGCCCTCGCGGCGCGCCTTGTCGGCCAGCGTCACCAGCTGGTCGAGCTGTCCGCGGAGATCGGGCGGCTCGGCTGAGATCACGAGCTTGTAGAGGCTCGGCACCTTCTTCATCGAGTTCATCCCGACGCTCGCCAGCGTGACACCCCCGGTGCCGCCCATGATGATGATCAGGGCAGGGATGTTCATGAACGAGGCAGGGCTCGTCCCATCCATCATTGAGCTGAGGAGCAGCGACCCGAAGGCCACGCCTATCCCAATGGCTGTTGCAGCCTTCATTTGCAACCCACATCGGCGGGCAGCGGCGAATCTTCAGTCTTGCCGAGTTCGCCTGCACGAACCGCCTAGCGGGGCAGCTGCGGGCGGGCGGAGCGCCGTCCGGCCCGGATCTAGCTGGGCTGGTCCTCGACGGCCGTCAGACGGGGCACGTCGCGGCCCGGGGACGGGCTGGGCTGACGCTCGGGACGGCGTCTGCGAAACGCCTCGCTGAGCACATCGGCCCGGTAGGCGTGAACGGCGGCGGTGACATCCTGCGGCGTCTCGGCGACGACGACCTTGGCACCCGTTGCCAGCGTGATGACCGTGTCCGGAGTCGATTCGATCGTCACGATCATGTCCGGATTCAGTTGGAAGGGCTCGTCGCTGTGACCGAGCCGGCTCAGCGTGATCATCCTCTCACTCCCCTTTTGTTCAGTCTAGCCAGAGGCCGGGACGGCGACCGTCGCCACCGTCCCGACTTCGGCTCCTCGGAGTCGCGTCTGGTGCGTACCCCCTTCCGGGCCCTCGAGCCCTTCAGTCTCAGCCTCTCGACTAGTGCATCGAGATGAGCGTTTCCAGCATCGTGTCGGCGGTCGTGATCACACGCGAGTTGGCCTGGTAGCCGCGCTCGGCGGTGATCATCTTCGTCATCTCGCTGGCGAGATCGACGTTCGACATCTCGAGCTCGCCGCCGACAGTGGCACCGAAGCCCGGCGTCGACGGGGTGCCGATCACGGGCGTCCCGGAGTTCGCCGTGGCCTTCCACAGTGAACCGCCGGCACGTTCGAGGCCGCCTTCGTTGGCGAAGGTGGCAAGCGAGAGGTAACCCGCCACGACACGCTGCTGGTACGTTTTGTTTTCGGGGTTGTTGTCGGTGTAGGCGACCGATCCGTCGAGCCCGATCGACACGTTCGTGGACCCCGGGGGGATGTTGATGAACGTGTCTTCTTTGCCCGCCGAGTAGGTGGTTTCGGTTTCGCCTTCTTTCGGCACCGCGTTGCGCCCGACGACGTATTCACCGGACTGCGTCGTGAGGAACCCCTGGGCGCTGGTCGACAGGTCACCCGCACGGGTGTAGCTGACGTTCGCCGGCAGCCCGCTCGTGTAGGGAGCTTTCGCCGGCGGTTCACCCGGCCCGACACGCAGGAAGCCACCACCCTCGATCGCGAGATCGAGCGGGTTGCCAGTCGTCTGAAAGGCGCCCTCGGTCATTTCGTTGCGGGTCGCGTTGACCTGCACGCCCAGACCGATCTGCACCGGGTTCGAGCCGCCGTTGCTGCTGGTCGGCCCGGAGGCGCCCCGGATCACCTGCGTCAGCGAGTCGGCAAACGTGATGCTGGAGGCCTTGTAGCCCACCGTGTTCACATTGGCCAGGTTTCCGGCGGTGTCGTTGAGCATCGCCTGGTTAGCATCGAGGCCGCTGATCGCGGCATACATGCCCTCCATCATCGTGATCGACCTTCCTTTCGCGGCTTCCTCGGAGAGGTCCAGCCGTTGTTGTTTGGCACCGTGCGCGTCATGCGATCACGGCGCTGTCGATGTTCGTGAACACGTTGTCCTTCATGTGTTCGGATCCCACGGCCGTAATCACGGTGTGGTTGCTGACGGACACCACGAATGCGGTTC
The DNA here is from genome assembly GCA_964518445.1 of uncultured Solirubrobacteraceae bacterium. Lineage (GTDB taxonomy): Bacteria > Actinomycetota > Thermoleophilia > Solirubrobacterales > Solirubrobacteraceae > Palsa-744. Next base: position 21,599 of record CAZFGJ010000013.1, on the reverse strand, counting down.
CGTCGACAAGTACGAGGGAGTCGCGCGAGCCCTTGCTGGCCGCGCGGGCAACACCCTCGTTGAGTCTTTTCATGGTCGAGCCGTCCAGCTCGATGCCGCGCCGTTCCACCCGGGCCAACGCGTGCTTTGAGAATTGCAGCGGCTGCGAGCCGCCCGCCCTCGCGAGTTCGTCCGCGAACGTCGGTCCCCCGGTCTGCGGGCGCCTGGCCGGAGCTCCCGTGGCTGGGGCACTCGGGGCGCCTACGGCGCCGGGTGGGAGCAGGGCAGGGTTGGTGATCTCGCTCATTTGACTTCCGTGATGCTGGCCAGGGTGATCCCGGTCACGCCTTCGACCGTCACGGTGGTCCCGGCGGCAGTGGACTGCACGCTTTCGACCTTGCCCGTGCCGGCGCCGCCGGCAGCCGCGTAGTTGACGGTCCGCCCGATCAGCTGGACGCCGCTGGCGAGCTCTGTCGCATTGGCCAGGTTCGTCGTCTGCTCGACCTGGGTGAACTGGGCGAGCTCCGTCACGTATTCGTTGGTGTTGGCCGGCTGGAGCGGGTCCTGGGCCTGAAGCTGGGCGATCATCAGTTTCAGGAAGTCGTTCTGGCCCAATTCGCCGCGCGGGTTGGTGGTCTTGGAGGTGCCGGCGGAGGCCGTGGTCGCGACGGCGGCCGCCTGTGCTGTTGGTGTTGTCATGGTTCTCGGTGTCCTCTCTTGTCGTTCAGGCGAGCACGTCGACGAGTTCGCCCAGTGCATGCGGGGAGGCGACATGCGATTCGCCCACCTCACCCGCTGCGTCAATGCTCTCCTCGCCACCGGTCGTACCGGCTCCTCGCGAGGGGCCCGGGGCATCGCCGGCCTGGCGCTCTTCGCGCCCTTCCGACGAGCTGAACGAGCCGATGTCCAGCCCAAGCAGCGAGGTTCCGAGCGAGCTGAGCGCCTGGTGCAGCTCGCTGCGCCCGGCCGCCAGCGCCTGGGCCGCCGCGGGCGTGTCCGCCGTGACACGGGCCAGGAGCCCGTCTCCCGTCTGGCTCAGGTGGATCCTTATCTCCCCCAGCTCGGCCGGCTCGAGCGAGATTCGCGCCGAGCTGACGCCCTGCCGGGCGGCCAGTTCGATCGATGCGTGGATCGCTTCGATCATGTCCTGCATCTGGACCCCGCCGGGAGGGAGCGGCGCCCCGGGTGTCGCAGCGGGGGCAGCCTGGCCGGGGACGACCGGCGCCGCGCCGGTCGCGATGCTCGGAGGAGCGGCCTCGGTTCCAGGTGCGGCCACGGCCGATGGGGCACCGGGCGAGATCGGGGCGGAGGCGGAGGACCGTGAGGAGGGGCGGGAGCTCGAGCCCTCCCGGACCGTGGCCGACGTGGCGAGCGCCGCAGCCTGTGCGGCGGACCCGCTGGGAGCCTTGACATCCCCGGCGGCGGAGTGGGGCTGCGTTCCGCCGGTCGTCTCGGACGCGGCTTCGGCCTTAGCCTGCGCTGCCGGCGGCGGCGGGCTCGAGGCGCGGGTCCCGTCGCCGGGGGAGGGCGAGGACTGGCGCACGCGGTCCGCTTCGCCTGTCGTTCCCGAGGCAGGCCCCCCGGACCCTGTGGTCACGTCCGACCCGTTGGGGGCCGCCGGGGGCGCCTTCGCGCCGCTCGGAGGCCCTGCCTGCTCGGGCGCCGGCGCAGCGGGGTCTTCCGAGGCGCTCTCGGCGGCGGGCGCGGGGTTCGGCTGGCCGTCTGTCTCAGACGTGCCCGCGGTGGCGCCCGCCTGCGGCGCCGAGCCGGCCGTGGGAGCGGCGGAGCTCGTGTCCCGGGCGACGGCCTCAGAGGCTGGCGCTTCACCGGATTGCCCTGTCGCCGCCCTGCCGTCCGTCGCGGGCGTGGAGGGTGCGCTGGAGGGTGCGCTGGAGGCCTGTGCGCCCGAGTCCGGACGGGGAGCCTCGCTCACGGCGGCCGCCGCGGGCTGAACCTGGGCGCCCGTCTCGGTGTGCTCGGAGACGTGGTGCGGGTGTCCGGCCGTCCGGCGTTCGAGATCGCCGGAGGAGCTTCCCTTTTTCTGGCCTTCCGCGTTTGCGGTCCGGGCCCATTCTTCGGTGAGCGCATCCTTGAAGGGATGCACTGGTGGTGGCGCCCCCGGTGGAGCGCCGCTCTTGGGTGGCGGCGCTGTCCGTGCCAGAGCCTCCATCATCGGCGAGACGCTCATGTGATCGACCCCGCCAGGGCCGTGGGGTGTTCGCGGCGGTAGCTTTCGGCGTAGCCCAGCACTTTGGTGACGTAGCTCTGGGTTTCGGCGTAGGGAGGCACTCCGCCGTACTGGCTGACGGCCCCGGGGCCCGCGTTGTAGGCGGCCAGCGCCTCGCTGGTGTTGCCACCGAATTTGGCCATCATCTGGCTCAGGTAGCGGGCGCCGCCTTCGATCGATTCAGCCGGGTTCAGGGGGTTTGCGACGCCCAGGGAGGAGGCGGTGCCGGGCATCAGCTGCGTCAGGCCGGAGGCTCCCGCGCTGCTCTGGGAGTTGGGGTCGAAGCCGGACTCCTGCTGGATCAGGCCGTGCAGGATCGCCGGGTCCACCCCGTTGCGCTGCGCCGCCTGTTCGATCAGGGCGTCATAGGGGCTCGAGGCGGATGAGAGCGATGAGGCGCCTTGGGGGCTCTGCGCGCTGGCGGCCTGCAGGGCCGCGGCGAAGGCCGTCGGCGAGCCGCTGCTCGACGCGCCCGCGCCGCTTGCCGGCGTCGCGCTCGTCGAGACGCCACGCGTCTTTTCGATCATCTGCTGAAGTTCTCGGACGCGCGCCGCTGCCGCCAGCTCACCCGCCGGCGTGCCGGTCTGCGGCGCCGAGGTGATCGCCTGGGTGCTCATGCGGTGCGCCTGTGAGAGCGGCTGGAGGCCATCTCGTCGAGGATCTTGCCTTCGCGGAGAGCCGCGTCGCGCTCATGCTCGACCTTGCGGCGCTCGCGCAGCCGATTCAGCATCTCGTGCTCGCCTGCGGCCCGGAGCAGCTCGGCGTTGCGCGCTGCAACCTCGGCCTCGCTGCGCTGCGTCTCGAGCACCCGCTGCGAGCGTCGTGCCTCGATTCGCTCGATGAAGGCCTGGCGACTCTGAAGCTCGACGGCGCCCAGCGTGTCCCGGGGCGCAGAGCGCTGTTCGTCCTGGGCGCTCTGAAGCTGAGCCTCGGCGCTCTGCAGCTCGGCCTGCGAACTGCACAGGCGAGAGATCGAGCGTGCGAGCTCCTGCTGGGCGAGCATCTCCTTGCGCTCGCGCACAGCACGCACGCGCTCAAGGCGAAACCGAAACGAGGGACCGGTCACGGCTTGTTTATCGGCGCCCGGCGAACGTTCTTTAGAAGTGAAGGATCGCTGGGCGCGATCTCCCAGGAGGCTCGTCATCCCCGGCTCAGATGTTCAGCCCGAGAGCTGGGATCGCGGGACCGCCACCGGCGGGTGCGAGCGGCACGCCCGCCGGGTCGGGCACCTCTTCGGCGTCCTCGATCTCCTCGGCCCGGGCCTGGAGCGAGGCGATCAGCGAGCTCGCCAGGCCCAGCAGGCGGGCGTCCGCTTCCGCGGCGTCGCTGTGTTCCTTGACGGGCTGGCGCAGGAAGGCCTCGATCGCGCCCTTGTGCGCGATCGCCGAGTCGAGCACGTCGTCGGTTCCCGGCTGGTAGGCGCCGATTGCGATCAGGTCTTCCTTCTCGCGCAGGATCGCCAGCGCCGCGCGCAGGCTCTGCCCGGCCTCCGCCACCTCGGGCGTGACGATCTCCCCGATCAACCGGGAGACGCTCTGCAGGATGTCAATCGCGGGGTAGTGCCCCGCGTGCGCCAGCGAGCGGGTCAGCACGATGTGGCCGTCGAGGATCGATCGCACCGCGTCGGCGATCGGCTCGTTCATGTCGTCGCCGTCGACCAGAACGGTGTAGAGGCCGGTGATCGATCCGCTGGAGCTCGTGCCGGCGCGCTCGAGCAGCCGGGGCAGCATCGCGAAGACGCTGGGCGTATAGCCGCGGGTCGCCGGCGGCTCGCCGATCGCCAGGCCCACCTCGCGCTGGGCCATGGCAAAGCGGGTGACCGAATCCATCATCAGCATCACGTCGTGGCCCTGGTCGCGGAAGTGCTCGGCGATCGCGGTCGCCGTGAAGGCCGCCTTGATCCGGACCAGCGCCGGCTGATCGGATGTCGCGACCACGACGACCGAGCGCTCGAGCGCGTCCCCCAGGTCTCGCTCGATGAACTCGCGAACCTCGCGTCCACGCTCACCGACCAGTGCGATCACGTTGATCGAGGCCGTCGTGGAGCGGGCGACCATCCCGAGCAGCGAGGACTTCCCCACCCCCGAGCCGGCGAAGATCCCCAGCCGCTGCCCCAGCCCGCAGGGGACCAGTGTGTCGAGGGCGCGAACCCCGAGTCCGACGCGCTCGGTGATCCTCGGCCGCGACAGCGCACCGGGGGGCGCGGCGATCGTCGAGCGGGCCACGCCCTGCGGCGCCGGCAGATCGTCGTTGGGCTGGCCCAGACCGTCGACGATCCTGCCCAGCAGTCCGCTTCCGACGGATACGCGGAAGGGCGCTCCCGTCGCGAGCACCCGGGTTCCCGGGCCGATGCCGTGCAGCTCGCCCAGCGGCATCAGGAGGGTCCGTCCCTCGCGGAAGCCGACGACCTCGGCGGCGACCGGCTCGCGATTGCGGTCGGTTCCCACAAGGCAGACCTCGCCAACCTCGGCCTGCAGTCCCGTCGCCTCGATGATCAGCCCGATCAGGTTGCTGACGAAGCCGTGGCGCCTGGCCAGATCGGCCTCGCGGATCGCCTCGCCCGCCCGCTGCAGCAGAGCGCCAGGCTCGCTCACTGGCCCTGCTCGCGGCGCGGACCGAGCTCCGAGAGGACCACCTCGCCCGCCCGCTCGAGCTGCGTCTGCACGCTGGCGTCGACCTCTCCTTCGGCGGTCCGCACGAGGGCCCCGCCCGCGGGAACGCGAGCGTCCGGCTGGAGGTCCCACTGCTCGACGGCGGCACTCTGGGACTGCAGATCGCCCAGCGCGCCTCGGACTGTCTCCAGGTCGGCCGGGTTGACGACGATCGAGATACGGCGCTGCCCGGCGACCCTGCGCAATGCGCCCTGGACGACTTCGACCACCAGCTCCGGGCGCACCTGAAGGGTTGCGACGATCACCTTGCCGGCAAGGCTCAGGGCGAGCTCGATTGCCTCCCGCTCGACGGCCTCGGCCGTCTGCTCGCGGACCTCCAGCACGCCGACGACGGCCTCCTGCAGCGCGGCGGCGGCGCTGAGCGCCTCGCTGCGCCCCTGCTCGAGCCCCTCGTCTCGGCCCGCCGCGAAGCCCTCCGCGTGCGCCTCCGCCTTGATCCGCTGGGCCTCGACGCGCGCCGCGGTCAGCTCGCGTGCGGCTGCGTCCCTGGGCGGCGGGTCGGAGGGCTCGAGCTGCTCGAAGTCGTAGCTGACGACGGCCTCAGACAACGGGCTCGCCATCCTCGCCCTCTCCGCCGGCGATCACGATCGTCCCGGCTTCCTCGAGACGGCGCACGACGGCCACCACGCGCGACTGGGCGTCATCGACGTCCTTTTTGCGCTGGGGCGGCTGGATCTCCATCTCCTCCTTGAGCATCGCCGCGCCACGTTCGGACATGTTCGAGAGCACCAGCTCGGTGACGTCCTCGGGTGCACCCCGCAGTGCCAGGACGAGATCCTTCTGGTCGACCTCCCGGAGGACCTGCTGGACGGCCCGCTCTTCCAGCTTGACCAGGTCCTCGAACACGAACAGCATCCCCCGGACCTCCTCGGCGAGGTCCTTGTCGGAGGTGGCCAGGTTGTCGAGCACATTGCGCTCCAGGGAGCGGTCGGCGTGGTTGAGGATTCCCGCCAGCGCCTTGGTTCCCCCGGCGACGGCGAACTCGCGCTCGGTGCTCGCGCCGAGTTTGAGCCTGATCGCCTGCTCGAGCTTTTCGATCACCGCGGCGGTGGTCTCGCCCATGCGGGCGATGCGAAGCGCGATCTCGGGCTGTTCGGCGTCGCCGAGCTTGGACAGCACGCCGGCGGCCAGCGTCGATGGGAGGTTGGCGAGGACCAGGGCGATCGTCTGGTGGGACTCCCCCCGGAGGATCGAGGCGATCCGCTCCGGCGCGACCCTGCGCAGGAACTCGAACGGGCGCGACTCGGCAGGCCCCGCGATGCGCCCGAGCAACTCGACGGCTCGCTCCGGTCCGAGCGCCTTCTCGATCACGTCCCGGGCGAAGTCGATCCCGCCGTTGGCCGAGCCGCCGGCGAGGCTGGCGGCTGCCATCTCGTGGAAGACCGAGTCGGTCGTCTCGACGCCGACGCCGCCGAGGCGTGCCATCTCGGTGGAGAGGCTCTCGATCTCGTCCTCGCGCATCCGCCCGATGACTTTTGCGGCCCGCTCAGAGCCGAGCGCGGCCATCAGGACCGCCGCCTTGCGCGTCCCGTGGACCGGCTCTTCGGCGTCGCCCGTTTCCGCGCCGGCTCCCAGCTCCGGCACGGATCCCCGTGGCAACTGCGTTGCCATCGCCGGCTAGTCCTCCTGCATCCAGGTGCGCAGCTGGGCGGCGACCCTGTCGGGGTCGTCGTCCGCAAGCTGTTCGACCTGGCGGCGGATCTCATCCCCGCTGCCGGCGCCGTTCATGCCCTGCCCGACGGGCACCGGCTGCCCATTGCCAGCGCTGACTTCGATCGGGCGGGTCGATGCTTCACGTTCGAGCTCGGCCAGGCGCATCGGCGCGTCGAGCTCGCGGAGCCAGACGGGCTCCTCGATCGGTTCGCGCTCGCGCCTGCGCAGCGAGCGGGTGGTCAGGAAGAGGAAGACGACAGCCGCGATACCGAGGACGGCGTACTTCGCCATGCCCAGCGGGCTGGCAGCCGCCGGAGTGCTCGAGGGTGTCTTGGCGAAGGCGATCTGGCCGATCGAGATCGTGTCACCCCGCTTGGTCTGGATCCCGGCGGCGTTCGTCACGGCTTCCTTGATCGCGGGAACGGACGAGGCGGGAACGGTGTGATCGAGCAGGACCGAGACATGCTGGGTTTCCACGGTCCCGGGAGCAATCGTCGAGTGGGTCACCGTTTTGTCGACGCCCATCGAGGAGGTGGTGGTTTCCTTCTTGTAGTTCGACTTGCCCCCGGCCGAGGCGGCGGGCACATTGGCTGTGCCGGTGGTGCCCGCCGACGAGCCGTTGCCGGCGAGCGTCTCGAGCGATTTGCTCTGCGCCAGTGGGGTCCCGGTCTTGCCGTATTCGAGGGATTCCTTGGTCGTCTGGTCGACGTTCATGTTGGCGTAGACGAGCACCTGAGCCTTGCCCACGCCGAGCGTCTGGGCGAGCATCGCGTCGAGGCTGGCCGCGGTCGCCTGGTTGTAGCGCTGCTCGGCCTCCTGCACGCTGGTGGTGCCGCTGCCGCTGGAGCCTGAGGATTGCGGCCAGAGCAGCTGCCCGCTTCCGTCGGTGACCGTGACCTTGCTCAGCGAGAGCCCCGGGACGCTCGAGGCCACCAGCTGGGCGACGCCGCGGACCGAGGAGGGGTCGATCGAGCTGGTCCCCGACAGGAGCACCGCCGCCGAGGCTCCCTGGCCTTCGCCGAACACCTGGTTCGTCGAGCTGGGGAGCACAAGCTCCACCTGGGCACCCGAGACTCCCTGGATGCTGTTGATCGTTTCGTCGAGCTGGCCCTGCAGGGCTCGCTGGTAGGTGACCTGCTGCTGGAAGTTGCTTTCGCCCAGTTTCTGTTTGTCGAATAGCTGGAAGCCCGGCTGGCTGTTGCCGAGCAGGCCCGCGCTCGCGAGTGCCACGCGCGCTTCAGCGGTCTGGTTGGACTGGACGGCCAGGGCCGTGCCGTTGTTCTGCAGCTGGTAGGAGACCCCCTTGGCGCTGAGCGCGCTGGTCATCTTGCCCGTCTGGGAGGGGTCAAGGCCGCTCACGAGCGTCGAGTAGCCCGGTGCCGAGACCATGTGCAGGAAGAGGTATATGAACACGATCGCCGCCGCCGCTCCCGCGCCGACGATCAGCCATGCACGCGGTGTGAGTCTCGACGCGAGCTGTCCGACGGAGGGCATGGATCAGACCTGTGTCTGGAAGATCGTCTGCGTGGCTTCGACGGCCTTCGTCCTGATCTGGGCCGCCAGCTGCATCGTCAGTGCGGCGTCCTCGACGGTCGCGATGGCGGCCTCGGGGTCCTTCACGTTTCCGGTGGCGAGCGCCTGGGAGGCGGCGTCGGCGCTTTTCTGGCTGCCCTCCAGCGAGGAGATCGCCTGGGTCAGCGCCCCGCCGAAGCTGGGCGTCCCGCCGCTCGCGCCTTCTGTGGGAGCGAGGGCGGTCCCCTGGGTGGCGCCGCCCGCGGCGGAGGATCCGCCGAGCAGCCCTTCGGCGGCGGCGCCCGTTCCTGCGCCGCCGAGCTGTCCGCTCAGTCCGCCAATCGGGGGAATGATCATTTGAGCAGCCCCAGGGTCGCGGTGAACATCGTCTTGGCCGTCTGCATCGCGGTCACGTCGGCCTGATAGGACTGCTGCTCCGAGATCAGATCGGTCATTTCGGTGACCGTGCTGACGTTCGGCATCTTGACGTAGCCCTGGGCGTTCGCTTCCGGGTTCGAGGGGTCGTAGACGAGCTGATCAGGGGTCGAGTCGCTGACGATTCCGGCGACCTTCACTCCGCTCAGAGCCCCGGATTCGGCGCCGCCCGGGACCTGAAGGGCCCCAGTGAGAGCGTTGCCGAAGCCCGAGGAGCCGGTCTGGGCGAGGACGACCTCCTGGCGCTGGTAGGGCTGTCCGTTGGCGCCTTTGGTCGTGTTGGCGTTGGCCAGGTTCTCAGCCGTCACGTCCATCCGGATGCGGTTGGCGGTGAGGCCCGTCCCGGCGATCCCGATCGCATCGAAGAGCCCCATCAGAGGATTCCGATCGCAGAACGGATGATGCTGTTTCGGGTGCTCGCGACGTCCGTCAGAGCCTGGTAGTCGAGACCGTTTTCGGCCAGCCTGGCGGATTCCTCGTCGATGCTCACCGACGTGCCGTTGGGGCCGGCCTGTTCGGGCAGCTGTTCGGTCTGAAATTCGAGTTCGGCCGGGGACTGGCCCTCGCTTACGGCGTTCTGAAGGGTCGCCTCGAAGTTGACCTCCTGGCGGGTGTACCCGGGGGTGTCGGCGTTGGCGACGTTGTTGGTCAGCGCCGTCTGGCGCTGCCATGAGCCGCGCATTGCAGCCTCGAGCAACTGCTGAGTTGAATCTACGAGTGCCATCGTGAAGCTGATGCCTTTCCGCCCTCCCTGGGCTGAAAAACCGACACTCTCCCTGAGGGTCGCTCGCATCTCGGCCGTGAACCGGCCGTCCCCGTGATCGGCAGGAGCGCGCGGACCTTTAGCCCCGTCGCGGCTGCTGCAACGGAGCGGCTAGGCGTTGCGGGAGAGCTGCGGCTCGGGACGCAGCTCCCGGCCATAGCCGTCGGCTGCACGTTTGGCGTGCACCGAAGCTGCGCTGTCGAGCAGGATGCCCTCGCGGATACGGATCAGGTCGATCCGGGCGCGCTCGCTGAGCAGGCGCGCACGCTCGAGCAGCGACCGGGCGCCAGGCGGCGGATCGCCGGGCGGCAGATCGGCGACGAGCTGCTCCCAGCTCTCCCCGAGCGCCTCGAGACCGTCGATGTCTCCGCGCCCGGCGAGCTCCAGTTCGAGCTCGGCGTGGGCGAGGATCGCCTCGTAGCCGGCGAGCTCGGAGGGCGGGATTGTCAACCGCCCACCTCGTGTGCGATCTGGCCCCAGGCGTCGCGCAGATCGCCGAGCAGCTCATTGACCTCGTCGAGCATGTCGGCATCCTGGGTGAAGCGTGATCTCGAGAGCTGCTCGAGGCAGAACATGTAGATCGCGTGCAGGCGCTCGGCAACCAGGCCCTGATCGAAGTCGAGGGTGGCGTCGAGATGCCCGACGATCAGCTCGGCCCGGCGCAGGGTGTTGTGGCCCCGCTCGACTTCTCCGTTGCGCATCGCCTGCGCCGCCTGGCGCAGAAACCGGCGGGCCCCGTCGTAGAGCATCACGACGAGCTCCTCGCGGGTTGCCGAAAGCACCGCCCCCTGACGGTATGCCTGCTGTGATGCGGCTGCGCCTGTCATCGCCTGCCCCTTAGATCGGCTTGCTGCCGAAAAGGTTGAGCGGTGAAACTAGCCTTTGCTGTTCGCGTTCAGCCGGTTGGACTGTTCGGTGAGCCAGTTGCCCGTCGCGCTGTTCTTCGAGATCACGCCTTCGAGCCGTGCGTAGGTCTGTTCGAGCGCTCTCTGGCGCAGCGCCAGCATTTCGTTCATGGTCGTGATCCGGACTCTCATTTCGCGGACCTGGGTGTTGTCCCCGTTGATCCGGCTTTCGAGAATCGCCCCCGGTTCGGCGAGGGTGTTGATCACTTTGTTGATGTTCGTCGACCACTGGCGGAGCATCAGCTTTGCCGCTTCGGGGTTCGCCTGAACGCCCGCCGCGAGCTTTTCGGGGTTCAGCACGAGCAGTCCGGAGACCGCGCCCGGACCGCCGCTCCCTGCCGCTCCGGTGCTGACACCCACATCGGTCGGGCTGGCCATTTCGGCCGCCAGGCCGGCGATCGGTTCGTACATGGTCTGGCGCATCTGGTTGAGCAGACCCAGCAGGTCCCGGTCGCCGAACAGCGTGCCCGTCGCCAGTTCTTCGGCGTTGCCGGGATTCTTGGGCGGCCTGGTCGTCAGCTCTTTCTGGATTTCTTCAACAGTCGCGTTGTAGAGCTTGACGAAGGACTGCAGCTGGGCTTCGATCGGTTTGGGGTTCGTCGCGGGGGCCTGCACGGCGATCGTCACCGGCCCGGCGCTGGTGAGCGACGAGAGCGTCAGCGAGATGCCGGGGATGGCCGCCGTGAGCACGTTGGTCGTCGAGGTGCCGGCCACGCCGTCGATCTTGTATTCGGCGTCCTTCCCTTCCTTGGCGGTCCCTTCCTGTTCGGTCAGGGCTTCTTCGGTGTCGCTGACGGTGATCGCTTCGAGACCGCCGGCGCCGGTGGTGCGGTTCGAGAGGACGAGCGTTTCGCCGTTGACGACGGCCGCGTAGACGGTGCCTTTCCCGTCCGCGTTGAGCTTGGTGGCGAGTTCCTTGGCGGTGCCGCCGGCCTTGAGCGTGTATTCGCGCCCGCCCACGGTGATCGTGTCTTCGGCTTCAGGGCTAGCGAAGGTGAAGGTGCGCTGGGCCGAGTTGGCCAGCTGGGTGACTTCGACCTCGTACCCGCCGACGCCCGCCCCCGAGGTGACCGCCGCGGCCACGCGCCCGGGTTCGCTGGAGGTGACGGACTGCGTGCCTTCGAAGAGCGAGGGGAGTTTGAATTCAGAGGCCGCGAAGGTCAGCTGAAGCAGGCTCGATTTGATCCGCTGCATCACCGTCACCTGGTCGGCGATCTTTTCCTGCTGGCTGGTCAGCCGGGTGATCGGGATGCGTTCGGCTTCGAGCAGGGCGCTGACGATCGCCTTCGTGTCGAGGCCGGAGGCGAGCCCCGTCACCGAGATGGGTGAGCCGGAGCTGGCGCTGACGGAGCCGGTCGACATACCGCTATTGGAGCGGCCGGCCGGCGGCGAGCTCGACGGCCTCCTCGGCCGAGAGCATCCGCAGGAACGCGCCGGCCGCGTCACGGAGTTCGATCTGCAGACAGGTGGAGTCGGGGCTCAGGGCGAAGCTGATCTGAAAGCCCTGGTCGCGCAGTCGCTGGTTGATGGCGTCGGCATGGGCCATCTGCTCGAGCACCTCCTCGGGCGGGCTGGAGCGCGTGATGTCGATGTTGTGGCCTTCGCTGCGCGAAAGCTCGGCCGCGAGTCCGTCGATCGCGGAGCCGGCCGGCGGGGGCGCCGGGCGTGCGGGGTCTGTGTAAGGGGGGGTCGGCGAGCTCACTTGGCGTTTTCTCCCTGAAAACGGTTTACGCGGTCCGGTCCATGGGCCGCCTCGCGCTTCTGTCCTATGTGTGTGATCGACGTCCGCCACGAAAACTTTAAGCCGGGCCTCTCGTGATAGCTGCATTGCGCCGGCGGGAAAGGCGCTCGTGCCGGTGCTTGGCGACGCATTACCCGCGATCGGCTTCCTCTAGTCGGGAGAACGGATTCCAGCCGGGCCGTGAGGGTCGCGCACGCTCGCGAAAGGGTCCCGTGCGCGGGGATGAAGGTTTCGCGGCGCTTCGGAAGCAGGGGATGTACCCCCGGGGGCGAAATAACTGCCGGTTCATAAGCAACGCTCGGCCGCGAGCGTCGTACCCGGCAAGTGAACCGCAATCTGTGCGTTCCCTCGATAACAGGCAGGACTATGGACATCACCGGAAGTCGAGTAGCGAGGACCCCTGCTCCGCAGGTCCTGGCTCTATGGCAGGAGTACCAGCGCAGCGGGGATCGCAAGCTGCGCGACCGGCTGATCTTCATGTTCATGCCGATGGTCCGCTACATCGTCTACCGCAAGGTTCGCGAGGTGCCGGCCCAGTGCGACGTGGAGGACTTCCTCTCCTGCGGCCTGGAGGCTCTGATCAACTCGATCGACCGCTACGACCCCGACAAGGGCGCGACGCTCGAGCAGTACGCCTGGACCCGGATCCACGGCGCCGTCCTCGACGAGCTGCGACGCCACGACTGGGCGCCGCGGTCGCTCCGCCGCGACGAGCGGATCATCAACAGCGCCCGCGAGACGTTCATGGCAGCCAATGAACGCCCGCCGGAGCGCGATGAGCTCGCCGAGCGCGTCGGCATGAGCCCGGCCGAGCTGACGAACCGCCTCGACCAGGTCGCCCTCGCCGAGGTCGGCTCGCTGAACAGGGTCGTCCGCTCGGACGAGAGCGCCACAATCGAGCGCATCGACACGATCGAGAGCTCCGACACCGATTCCGACCCGATTCTCAGCGCAGAGCGCCGCGAAGCCAAGGAACGCTTCCGCAAGGCCTTCGCCCGCCTTTCCAGGCAGGAGCGCGAGGTGGCGGTCCTGCTTTACGTCGAGGAATGGACGCTGCGGGACATCGGCGTGCGCCTGGGTGTCTCAGAGAGCCGCGTCTCGCAGATCCACACCCAGCTTCGCCGCCGCCTCTACGAGCAGCTCTCACGGGAGCTGCCGCTGTTCTCTGCGGTCGGCTGACGCGAACTCCCCGCGGCTAAAGAAACCGCCGCCCCGGCCGAAGACCCTGACGTGGACCTCGGCCTCTTCATATCCGCGTCGGGCATGGTCGCGGAGCAGACGCGCCAGGACCAGCTCTCAAACGACCTGGCCAACGCCTCGACACCGGGGTACAAGGCAGACGAGTCCCCGCAGCACAACTTCGGCGAAGTCCTGCTGGCCAACACCCACGGCGGCCCGGCCATCGGCGCGGTCAACCAGGGCGTGAAGCTGGGGAAGACCTACACGGATCTCTCGCCGACCTCGATCCAGGAAACGGGGGAGCCGCTTGACTTCGCGATCCAGGGCACCGGCTTCTTCGCCATAAAGACGGCCCAGGGAGTCCGCTACACCCGCGACGGGCAGTTCACGGCCTCGGCCGCCGGAATCCTGACCGACCTCAATGGGAACCCCGTGCTGAGCCAGTCGGGCGGCCAGATCAAAGTCCCGGCGAGCGGCACCCTCTCCGCCCGCGCGGTGGGCGCGTTCGAGCTGACCGGCGCGGAAAAGCAGGGCGAAAACCTTTTCACCGGCACCGCGGCGGGCAAAGCGGCCGGGGATGTCCGCCAGGGCGCGCTCGAGGGTTCGGGCATCGATGCGGCCAAGGTGATGATCGAGATGATCACCTCGCTGCGCAGCTTCCAGTCGGGCCAGCAGGCGATCCAGGCGATCGGCCAGACCCTTCAGGCCGCCTCGACCCAGGTCGGCTCGATGAACGGCGGGGCCTAGCACCGGCGGGGCCCGCCCCGCAATCTTTCGCCCGCCTCCTCCCGGCGCTCAAGTCCCCCCGGGGGATGCCGATCACCTGGATGCAAGGCATGGATCGCCGGGCTCGATACCGGCTCGGCCTTGAAGTGTTTCCCTCGAAACGAACGGACGGAACGAGCTGATGCTCGAAGGTCTCTATTCCGCAGCGGCAGGCATGTCGGCCCAGCAGACGCAGCTGGATGCGATCTCCAACGATCTCGCCAACCTGTCGACCAACGGCTACAAGTCCGAGCGTGTCGCCTTCAGCGACCTGCTCTACAACAGAGTCGAAATCGCCGGCACCGAAACAACGGCCGGCGCCGGCGCGAAAGCCCAGATTCTCGGCCGGGCCCAGTCACAGGGCGCACTGAAGGAAACGGGCAACCCGTTCGACCTGGCGATCGAAGGCTCCGGCTACTTCCAGGTGACCCGTTCCAACGGGACCCGGGCTCTGACGCGCAACGGAGCCTTCCAGGTGGACGCGGACGGCTCGATCTCCGACGCGGCGGGCAACCGCCTGTTTCCGCCGATCAAGGTGCCCAAGGGCGTCTCGGGCGAACAGGTGCGGATCACCTCCGATGGCACCGTCACGGCGCAGGGCAAGAAGCTCGGCCAGATCAAGCTGGTGACGGTCGCCGCCCCCGACCATCTCCGTGGAGAAGGCGACAGCCTGCTGTTGGCCACCAAGGAAAGCGGCGAAGCGAAAGCGGTCCGCGCCGGGAAGATCCATCAGGGGGCGCTCGAGGACTCCAATGTCGACATCGGCCGGGACATGGCGACGATGATGAGCACCCAGCGCAACTACCAGATGGCCAGCACGGCGATTCAGACCGAGAGCCAGATGATGCAGATCGCGAACCAGCTCCGCGCATGACCCTGCCGGTGCAGCCACAGGCGGGCCTCCCGGTGCGGACTCCCGCGCTCGAGCCCGCATGGGTGCGCAACGGCTCGGCGGCCGTGCAGAAGCAGTACGCCGTGGCGCTCGAGTTCGAACAGATGCTGGTCACGCAGCTCGCGAACTCGCTCACGCAGGCCGGCGAACTGGGCGGCGGGGCCTCCGGAGGCGAAGAAGGCTCCGAAGCCGAGCCCGGTGCGAGCATCTACACCTCGATGCTGCCGCAGGCCCTCGCGAGCGGAGTCGTCAGCGGCGGCGGGCTCGGCCTTGCCGAGCAGCTGACCCGCCAGCTGGCCGGCAACGTCGCGAACACCGGCTCGGCTCCTCAGCAGCAGACGGCGGCCGCTCCCGCGCCTGCGGGCGCCAGCGGCGGAACGAGCGCGGCATGACAGCCTCGGCAATGCTCGTCCCGGCCGCCCGCGACGAGCAGCTCGCAGGGCAGGTCCTCCGCCACCTCGATGCGCAGATCTCATCGGCCCGGGGCCTCCTGGCCGTGGTGCTCGAGCAGGGCTCGGCGATCCGCGACCGGGACGTCCAGGGCGTTGTTCGCCAGGCGGGAATCCTGCGTGGGGAAATGGGCCGCCGCCAGCTGCTCGAGGAGGAACGGGCACGCTTGCTGAGCGTCTGCGGAGAACGACTTGGCGTCAATCCGGCGACCGTCACACTGGAAGAACTGACAAGCCTGATGAGCACTCCCGAGGCTGCGCAGGCGCTGACGCGCAGCGCCGAGCTGAAGGGCCTGCTCGGTGAGCTTCAGAATGAGCACCGCGCGAACCGCGCCCTGATGCAGGTCGAGCTGGGATTCCTGGATCACCTGATGGGGCTCCTGGCACTTGACGGCGTCAACGGCTACGACACCCGCGGCAGCTCGACGGCGATCACCAAGGACCGCCCCAACGGCGGCCTCCACGTCCTGGATCTGCGGGCATAGCGATGTCGATTCCGACTCTTCAAGGACTCCAGACGGCACTGAGCGGCCTGCTGGCCGAGCAGCAGGCACTGGACGTCACGGGCCACAACATCGCCAACGCGAACACCGAAGGCTATTCCCGCCAGCGTGCGGTCCTCGAGACCAATCAGGAGATTTCGATCCCCGCACTGTCGGCGATCACCGGGCAGGGCGCGCAGCTCGGCACGGGCGTGACGGTCGAGACCTACACCCGGGTGCGAAACAGCTACCTGGACGCGCAGTACCGCAGCCAGAGCAGCGGGCTGAGCGGAGCCTCGGCACAGGCCGACGAGCTCGAACAGGCCCAGAGCACCCTCAACGAGCCCTCGAGCAGCGGAATCGCCAGCCAGCTCTCGGAATTCTGGAGCGCCTGGAACAACCTCGCCGACAACCCCAACAGCGAAGCTGTCAAGCAGAGCGTCGTGGCAGCCGGGCAGCGCCTGACCGGCGCGCTCAACGCCCTCTCGAGCCAGCTCTCGGCGATCACCGGCCAGGCCGAAGGGCAATACGCCAGCCGCACCGCCCCGGGCGGTGAAGTTGCGGAAATCGCCAAGCAGGTCGCCCAGCTGAACGAACAGATCAGGCTCGCCGAACAGGCCAACCAGCCGCCGAACGACATGCTTGACCGCCGCGACCTGCTGATCGACAAGCTCTCCTCGCTGGCACAGGTGACGGTCACGGCCAACGCCGACGGGACCGACACGATCGCTTTCGGCGACGCGGCGAAACCGCTTGTGGAAGGCTCGACAGTCAACTGGCCGCAGACGCTCACCGCCGCGGCGGGCGGCGAGCTGGGTGGCCTGCTGGCGCTGACGGGGGCCGGCGGCTCGCTGACGGGCTTCCGCGCCGAACTCGACGCTGTCGCGGCGACCATCGCATCGAGTGTCAACGGCCTGCACACGGCGACACCCTTCTTCACGGGCAACACCGCCGCGACGATCGCGGTGGCCGTGAAAGCCTCGGAAGTTCAGAGCTCCTCGACCGAAGCGGTGGGCGGCAACGATGTCGCGCTGGCCATCGCCGGACTGCGGGGCGGGGCCGCCGATCAGAGCTACTCCTCGCTGGTCGAGACGATCGGCAACAAGGTCAGGTCCGTCCAGAGCGAACAGGCCAACATGCAGGCCACCCTGACGGCGATCTCCAATCAGCGCCAGAGCGTCTCGGGTGTCTCGCTCGATGAAGAAATGACCAACCTGATCAGCTTCCAGCGCGGCTATCAGGCGTCCGCGCGAACGCTGACGGCGATGGACGAGATGCTCGAACAGCTGATCGAGCACACCGGACGGGCGGGGCTGTAGGCATGTACAACCGGATCACCGGCACGATGCTGACGGGCTCGACGCTGACCGACATCAACTCGGCGCTGGCGAAGCTGCAGCGCAGCTCCAACGAACTCTCCTCGGGCCGCAAGATCCTGGAGCCCTCGGATGACCCCTACGGGGCAAGCCACTCGATCGATCTGCAGAGCCAGCTCGACGGGCTCAGCTCCTACACCTCGAGCGTCAAGGACGGCGTCTCGTGGACCCAGACCGCCGGCGGCGCCCTTGCCGGGATCGGCCAGGCCCTGCAGCGGGTCCGCCAGCTCCTGATATCCGCCGGGAACGGCACGACCAGCCAGGCCGACCTCAGCAACATCGCCACCGAAGTCACCCAGCTGACCGAAGCGATCAAGCAGGGAGCCAACACCCAGTACGCCGGCCAGTACGTCTTTGCGGGCACGCTGACCTCGACGCCTCCCTACACACACGGCGAAAACGACGAATACCAGGGCAACACCGGGACGGTCTCACGTTCGATCGGCTCGGGGGCCACGATTCAGGTCAACTCCGATCTCTCGTCCATCCTGGGCAACGGGAAGGAAGCCGCCGACGGCAAGACGCTCGACGTCCTGCGGACGATCGTGGGGCACCTGACCGAAGGAACGGCCGAAGGGCGGGCGGCGCTGACGACGACCGATCTCAAAGCTCTGACGACGAACATCGAAGGCCTGCTCCAGCTCGAGTCGAACAACGGCAGCGCCACCAATCAGCTCCAGGCCGCTGCGGACCGCATCGAATCGCTCCAGGTCACGATCACGGGAGCTCTCTCGGACACTCTCAACGTCGACGTCGCACAGGCCACGATCGCCTACTCCACGCAGCAGGCGGCCTACCAGTCGGCTCTGCGCGCCTCCGCGACGATCGTCCAGGAATCTCTGCTGAACTTCCTCCACTAGCGATGCAAGGAGAACCCGATATGACCACCACCTTCGAGAGCGTCCGCTTCGGCACCGTCGAAGTGCCCGCCGAGGATGTCATCGAGTTCCCCGACGGCCTGATCGGACTGGGCGGCCTCCGCTACACGCTGCTCGACCGCAACCCCGGAACGGGGTTCCTCTGGCTCCACTGCGTGGATGACCCGGCGCTCGCGCTGCCGGTGGTCGGCCCGGAGCAGTTCTTCGCGGACTTCAGCCTGACGGTCAACGACGAGGACCACGAGCGGATCGGCCTGAGTGACCTCTCCGCGGCACGTGTGCTGGTCACCGTCCGGGCAACCCCCAACCCGCTTGACATCACGGCCAACCTGCGGGCACCCCTCGTGATCCACGAGGGCCGCGGCTTCCAGGTCATCAACACGGTCGAGGGCGCGCCGCTTCAGGCGCCTCTGTTCGTGCTCGCAGAGCAGCCGGCGGCCGATCAGGCCACCTCGGCCGACGCGGCCTAGAACGCTCCAGGGCGTCCTCCCCGGGCGCCCTCCGAGAGGCCGTCGCCGGATGCCCCCGGCGATTGCTTCATAATCGGCCCGATGCTGATCTTGACGCGACGGCCCGGAGAACGCGTCGTGATCGGCGATGACATCCTGATCACGGTGATGGGCGTCAGCGGACACACCGTCCGCCTGGGCATCGCCGCCCCCGAGGGTGTCTCGATCTACCGCGAGGAGATCTGGCTGGCTGTCAAGGAGGAGAACCGAGCCGCCGCCGCGGCCGACGCCGACTCGCTTCCGACGAGTCCGCCCGTGCCGCCGCCGGGCGAGCCTCCGAAGCAAGCCTGAGCCTCCCCCGAGTCGGCCTGGAAGAACTCGCTCCCCCGACGGTTCTTACCTTGCTTTTAGGTTCCGAGGACCGGTAGACTGGCGCTGCGCCGGGTCACCAGCCGGCGCCTGCGGAAGTGCGCCTCGTCGGCGAGGCGGAGAGGGCTGGGTACGGAAATGCACGACACCAGCCTGCTCCCCTCCCTTGGATCGCCTGCCGCGGTCCATCGAAGGAGGAGGGATGAAGCAAATGTCAGGAAGAAGGATTCCACTTGGCCGAACGAGGAGCTCGCGCATTGCGCTCCTCGCTCTGCTTGCCACGGCCGCGTTCTGCGCCATGGCCGGCAGCGCATTCGGCATGAAAACGCCGCACGTCTACATCGTCGGGCCGGGAGTACACCCCACCCCGCCGCCGAACACGAGTTATTCGCCGACCATCCAGGCGGCGGTCAACTCGACCAAAAAGGGCGACTGGGTTCTTCTCGAACCGGGGACCTACACCGAACAGGTCAAAGTCCCGAAGGCACACGGCGGCATCCACATCCGTGGGCTCGACCGCAACACCGTGATCCTCGACGGCCAGCACCAAAAAGGCGACGGGATCTTCGTCGAAGGCGCCAACAACGTGTGGATCGAAAACATGACGGCACACGACTACGACGGCAACGAGTTCTGGTGGGCCGGTGGCGAGGAGTCCAAAAGACAGAACGTCCACGGCTGGGTCGGCAAGTACCTGACCGCCTACCAGACCGACCTCGGCGGCGTGTACGGGATCTTCACCCAGAACATGCGCGAAGGATCCTGGGAACACGTCTACGCCTCCGGCTTCAACGACGCGGGGCTCTACCTGGGTGCATGCTGGGACTGTCAGGCAAAAATCAGCGATGCAACGATCGAAAACAACGCGGTCGGCTACTCGGGCTCCAACTCCGGTGGGCGGCTTGTGATCGAAAAATCGACGTTCAGGAACAACTCGGCCGGCATCGTGCCCAACGGGGAAAACCCCGGTGACGGCCCGCCGCCTCAGAACGGCGTCTGCGGGGCCCACAGGCCGCGCAGCCCGTACTACCTGTTCCCCTCGACGGCCATTGCACACTGCACGGTCCTCAAGGAAAACCTGGTCACGGAAAACAACAACCTGACCGTTCCCGCCACGGCATCGACCGACAAGGCCCCCTGGGGCGTTGGCGTCGAGCTTCCCGGCGACATGGGCGACCTGGTTGAAAACAACACGATCACGAAGAACGTGAACAACGGCGTGCTGGGCTTCGAGTACCCGAACCCCTTCCCGCCGACGCCGGAAACGATCTACTTCCAGTTCACAGGGAACAAGGTCGCGAACAACACGTTTGCCGAAAACGGGACGAGCGGGCTTGAATTCGCCAGCGACATCACGTTCCAGGGCGGTATCTACCCGCACGGCAAATACACGTCGGCCAACGACTGCGTCACCGGTAACAAAACGACCGGCGCCGTCTACCCGCTGGCACTGGACACGACGTGGAACTGCTCGAACGCGACGACCCCGCCGCCGAACAACGGCCTTGCCGGAATCGGCTACGTGGTCATCCTGTCCGAACAGGCAGGCGCGCTCAGGACACCGGAAGTGCAGCCTGCTCCGGGTCCCCAGCCGACGATGCCCGAACCCTGCGAAGGAGTTCCGGCGAACCCGCTCTGCCCCTAGAGGGTTGAGCTGAAGCAAACGGTGCACGGCCCCGTCGCCCCTCGCGGGCGGCGGGGCCGCTCCCGTTCTAGGGGGCGGCGACGAGCTCGCGGAACAGCAGTCCCCGCTCGGTGAAGTCCCTGTAGTTGTCGTAGCTGGGCGCCGCCGGGGAGAGCAGAACGACGGCCCCCTCCCCCGCGAGCTCGCGAGCCAGCCTGACGCCCTCGGTGAGGTCGGCCGCCTCGAGGGCCCTGGCGGCCGGCGCTCCGGCGGCGCGGACGGACTCGAGCAGGCGGGGACCTGTGCTGGGCAGGCCGATGACAGTCGCCTCCAGGGCGGCCAGCCTCCGGCCAAGCTCGGCGTAGTCCTGGCCGCGATCCTGCCCCCCTGCGAGCAGCACGATGGGACGCCCGGGGAAACTCTCGAGGGCCGCCAGCGTCGACTCGGGAGTGGTCGAGATGCTGTCGTCCACCCAGGTCAGCCCGGGCTCCTCGGCGACGGTCTGCAGCCGGTGCTCGAGCCCCTGAAAGCCGGCGAGGGAAGTGGGCAGAGCGGGGAGCCCCACACCGGCGGCTTCGAGGACCGCCAGGGCCCCGCAGAGGTTCAGGGCGTTGTGCTCCCCGGGCAGGGGGAGCTGGCTCGTAGCGACCCGAAGCTCACCGCGCAGCGATACCCCCTCCTCCGATACATCCCAGCCGGCCGGCATACCGTAGAGGAGCCGGCGGGCGGCGGTGGGCGCCTCGGCGAGCTCGGGCTGGCGGGCGGGCAGTACAGCGGTGCGAAGACCATCGAGGGCCAGGATTCGGAGCTTGTCCGCGCGGTAGGCCTCGTGGCTGCCGTGCCAGTCGGCGTGCTCGTTGTAGAGGTTTGTGAACAGGACGATCTCGGGGCCCAGAGCCAGGTCGGAGATCTGGTAGCTCGACAGCTCGAGAATCGTCAGCGCCTCAGGGTCGCCGTCGAGCAGGTCGAGAACCGACAGGCCGATGTTCCCTGCCAGCACCGCCGGCTCGCCGGCCGCGAGTGCAAGGTGGTGGGTCAGCGCGGCGGTGGTGGACTTGCCCTTGGTGCCCGTGACGACGATGACGCGCTGCGAGCCGTGCTCGGCCAGCCACAGCGAGGTGGCGGTCGTGACGGGGATGCCCTGTTGGCGCAGCGCCCTGATCTCGGGGCGATGGATGGAGACGCCTGGTGAGCGGACGACCACGTCGCACCCCGACAGCGACTCGAGCACCTCAGAGCCGGTGACAAC
>CAZFGJ010000012.1:0-33322 GCA_964518445.1 uncultured Solirubrobacteraceae bacterium | reverse complement strand
AACAAACAGCCGAATCTTTCCCCGACGGCGAAATGAAGAGTTCGCCCGAGCCACCCTGTTCGACGGGAGCGACGACCCCTGTCGCGGCTGAGCTCGCCGGCGTCGAGCCCGCTTCGTTCGTGGCTGTCACCACGACCCGTAGCGTGTGGGTGACGTCGGCGGCGACGAGCTTGTAGCTCGAGGCGCCCGCTCCGGAGATCGCCGCGCACGAGGAGCCGGCGGCGTTGCAGTCCTGCCACTGGTAGGCGAACGATGTCGGGCTTCCGCTCCAGGTGCCGGTCGTCGCTTTGAGCGTTTCTCCTTCGACAGCGGCGCCTGAGATGACCGGCAGCGCAATGTTGGCGGGCGCGCTGGGTTTCGCCGCGACGACACCTGTCTGAGCCGACGTCGCCGCGCTCGAGCCGCCGCTGTTCGTGGCAGTCACCTGGATCCTGACGGTGTGACCCACGTCCGAGCCGGCCAGCGCGTAGGTCGCACTGTTCGCTCCGGAGATCGGGACGCACGAGGACCCGGAGGAGTTGCAGTCCTGCCACTGGTAGGAGAAGGAGGTGGGGCTGCCCGACCAAGTCCCGTTGGCGGCTTTCAGAGACTGGCCTTCAACAGCCGAGCCGCTGATCGACGGAAGCGCCGTGTTCACCGGAGCCAGGATCTGCACGACCGCAGTCTGAGCCGAGGTCGCATTTCCAGATCCCCCGCTGTTCGTCGCGGTGACCTGCACCCTGATCGTGTGACCCGCGTCCGAGCCGGCCAGCGTGTAGGACGAACCGCTGGCGCCCGAGATCACCGAACACGAGGAGCCCGAGGAATCGCAGTCCTGCCACTGGTAGGAGAAGGACGTCGGGCTGCCCGACCAGGTCCCGTTGGCGGCTTTCAAAGACTGGCCTTCAACAGCCGAGCCACCGATCGACGGAAGGACACTGTTGAGCGGCGCCAACACCTGCACGACACCAGTCTGAGCCGAGGTCGCCGCGGTCGAGCCGCCGCTGTTCGTGGCAGTCACCTGAACCCTGACCGTGTGCCCGGCATCCGACCCGGCCAGCGTGTAGGTGGAGCCGACGGCCCCTGGGATCGGGACGCACGAGGACCCGGAGGAGTTGCAGTCCTGCCACTGGTAGGAGAAGGAGGTGGGGCTGCCCGACCAAGTCCCGTTGGCGGCTTTCAGAGACTGGCCTTCAACAGCCGAGCCGCTGATCGACGGAAGCGCCGTGTTCACCGGAGCCAGGATCTGCACGACCGCAGTCTGAGCCGAGGTCGCATTTCCAGATCCCCCGCTGTTCGTCGCGGTGACCTGCACCCTGATCGTG
Source organism: uncultured Solirubrobacteraceae bacterium (assembly GCA_964518445.1). Taxonomy (GTDB): domain Bacteria; phylum Actinomycetota; class Thermoleophilia; order Solirubrobacterales; family Solirubrobacteraceae; genus Palsa-744. Next base: position 32,018 of record CAZFGJ010000012.1, on the reverse strand, counting down.
TGACCCGCGTCCGAGCCGGCCAGCGTGTAGGACGAACCGCTGGCGCCCGAGATCACCGAACACGAGGAGCCCGAGGAATCGCAGTCCTGCCACTGGTAGGAGAAGGACGTCGGGCTGCCCGACCAGGTCCCGTTGGCGGCTTTCAAAGACTGGCCTTCAACAGCCGAGCCACTGATCGACGGAAGGACACTGTTGAGCGGCGCCAACACCTGCACGACACCTGTCTGAGCCGAGGTCGCCGCGGTCGAGCCGCCGCTGTTCGTGGCAGTCACTCGAACCCTGACCGTGTGCCCGGCATCCGACCCGGCCAGTTTGTAGCTGGAGGTCGTTGCAGACGCGATCGGGACGCAGGAGGACCCAGCCGAGTTGCAGTCCTGCCACTGGTAGGCGTATGAGGCGGGGCTTTCAGACCACGTTCCCGTGGTGGCTGTCAGGGTCTGGCCTTCGACGGACGAGCCTTCGACGGCGGGCAGCGCCAGGTTGACGGGGGCCGCCGGCGGCGCCGATTCGACGACGCCCGTGTGGGCTGATGTGGCGGCGGTCGAGCCGCCTGCGTTGGTCGCCGTTACCTGAACCCTGAGGGTATCCCCGACGTCGGAGCCTGCGAGCGTGTAGCTCGAGGCGCTCGCACCGGCAATCGGCGCGCAGGATGTACCGAAGCTGTTGCAGTCCTGCCATTCATAGGCGAATGACGTCGGTGATCCGGTCCAGGTGCCGGCGGAGGCTTTGACGGTTTCGCCTTCCACCATGACGCCGGTTATCGCGGGCGTTGTCGTGTTGACCGGGGCAATCGGAGGAAGACCGAGCACCACCAGGGTGGCCGGCGACGCGGCGGCCGAGGCTCCGCCTGCGTTTTCGGCGGTGACGAGAACCTGCAGCGTGTGACCGACATCCGCCGCGCTCACGCCCAGCGTCGACGAGGTTGCCCCGCCGATCGACTGGCATGAGAGTCCCAGAGCGTCACAGAGCCGCCACTGGTAGGAGAAGGAGCTGGGACTGTTCGTCCAGGTGCCGGTCGAGGCGCTGAGCGTCTGGCCTTCCAGCGGAAGGCCTTCGACGGTCGGAGGGGTCACGTTCACGGGGGCCGGCGGAGGCGGCGGAGGCGGCGCTTCGACGAGCGGTGTCGCGGCTGAGGAGGCCGAGGCCGAGCCGCCGGCGTTGGACGCCGTCACGAGGAGCCGCAGGGTGTGTCCGACGTCCCCCGCGACGAGAGTGTGAGAGCTCGCGGTGGCCGCCGGGATCGCCTGGCATGAGGACCCGGCGGCGTCGCAGTCCTGCCACTGGTAGGAGACAGCCGTGGGGCTTCCGGTCCAGGAGCCCTGGGTGCCTTCGACGGTCTGGCCTTCGAGGTGAGCCGAGGTGATGACCGGTAGAGAGGTGTTCGTCGGCGGGGGCGTGGGGGCCGGTTCTTCGACAGGCGGTTCTTCGACCGGCGGCACTTCGGCAGGCGGTTCTTCCAGCGGCACCGTCGGCGAGCCGGTGACGAAGGCCGACACCGGACAGGTGCGCCCATAGGTGGAGGTGTGCCAGGTGGAGGCAAGGGCGTTGGAACGCAGCGAGGTGGAGGCGGCCGAGCAGCTGCCCTGTTCGCGCTCGCGGATGCGAAGCGAGCCGCCAGAGCCGAGCACGGCGAGCCAGTAGTTGCTGCCGGCGAGCAGTTCGGTGGAGGAAACGGGAATCGTGTTCCAACCGCCGCCGCGAACGGCGCGAAGCGTTCCGGTCGTGAGCAAGGTTCCCGGCGAGACACCGGAGCTCGAGTAGACCCCGGCCACCAGCGTGGTGGCGGTGTTGCGGATGCCGACATACACGTGCACCACCGAGGTGGCGCCCGTGTTGCGGGCACGGAACTGGAAGGCTTCTGATTCACCGGAGGCGAGCGCGGCCGAGCCCGTCTTGACCTGATCTTCACCGAGCAGCAGGTACCCGGAGCGGGCGGCCGTCTGGTTAACCGTTCCCGTGAGATGGCGCGCTCCGCCCTTCGGAGCGTGACGCCGGGAGTGGTGCTGGCGGTGTGCAAGACCTCTCCCACCTTGCAAGTGCCCCGCGGCGAAGGCCGATGAAGCGACGAACAGAGATAGGACTGCGACAGCGATATTGACGCTGCGTATGAGACGCGGACGCATCGAGGGCCTCCCGACAGGCTTTGGTTATGTCGGGGACGTCGGCCCTCGCAACCGGATCGCGGAGCGAATCGGCGATCCGTAGACATCTTGCCCGTGCCACCAAAGGGGCGAGCCTCTGTCGTTCCATTGGGACGACGGCGCACCACGTGCGCACTTCGATTCGACTAAGTTCGAGTAGATGAAAGGCCGTGAAGCGCTGAGAGTGGTCCTGGCGGACGACCACCACTTTTCGAGAGAGGGGCTGCGCGGCATGCTCGAGGCCGAGGGGATCGTCGTTGTCGGCGAGGCGGCCAACGGAGCCGAGGCGGTTCGCCTCACGGCCGAGCTCGCTCCGGACGTGGTGGTCCTCGATCTGCGCATGCCGGGCGGCTCGGTGGGCGAGACGATCGCCGGTATCGCGGCGACCGGGCACCAGGCGCGGGTGGCAGTCCTGACCGTCTCGGCCGAGGGAGCCGACGTTGTCGAGGCGCTGGCCGGCGGCGCCGACAGCTATCTGCTCAAGGACACGCCCGCGGAGCAGCTCGTCGGGGGAATTCGCGTGACGGCCGCGGGGAGCGCGGTGCTCTCCGAGCAGGCCATGCAGACACTCGTGGCCGGTCTCGTCGCGGCCCGTGACGCGGCTGTAGCGGGAGACGGCTCACTCAGATCGCTGAGCGATCGCGAGCGAGAGGTTCTCAAGTTGATCGTCGCCGGCGCGGGGAATGCAGAGATCGGACGCGAGCTCTCGATCAGCCGGCACACCGTCAAGCAGCACGTGACCAACATCTTTGGCAAGCTCGCCGTCACCACGCGGGTCCAGGCGGCCGTCCAGGCCGTTCGCGAAGGGCTCTAGGCGGCGGACAGCGGCTCGATCGCGCGCAGCGCCGCGTCACGGTCGGCCACGCCGAGCTTTGCGACGCCCGAGGAGATATGACGGCGGACGGTGATCGGGGACAGCGAGAGCATTTCGCCGATCTCGATCGTCGTCTTGCCCACCCGCAGGAGGCGGAGGATCTCCGACTCGCGCGGCGTCAGCTCGACGCCACCGACCCGCACCGGGTCCGCCGTCGGCGTGCTTAGTCCCCTGAACTCGCTGAGGACCCGGCCGACAAGCGTCCGCGGCAGGGCCGCCTCGCCCTTGAGGACTCCGCAGAGCGCCGCTGCCAGGCGATCCGGACGAGTGTCCTTGGGCAGATAGCCGACAGCCCCTGCGCGAAGTGCGGCGAGGATGTCCTCGGTTGAGTCGGAGACGGTCAGCATCACGACTGCTGTCGCCGGCGCCTGGTCGGAGATCGCCTGGGCGGCCTCGAGGCCGCCGCCCGGCATGTAGATGTCGAGCAGGCAGACGTCGGGCTCCTTGGCGAGCACCGTGCTCAGAGCTCCGGCGCGGTCCTCGGCTTCGCCGACCACATCGAAGCCGTCTCCAAGCAGTGCCATCCGCACTCCCAGGCGGGTGATCTGGTGATCGTCGGCGATCACGACCGTCGGGGCTGCGCCGCTCATGGGAGTGAGACCTCGATCCGGGTTCCCCTACCGGGGGCCGTCGAAATCGAGAAGGTGCCGCCGAGCGACTCGGCGCTGCGGCGCAGGCTGTTCAGCCCGAACCCCGCCACCACCCCGTCCTCCGCGAAGCCACAACCGTCGTCGGTCACGCTGAGGTGCCACTCGTCCTCGCGGGTCAGCAGGACCTGAACCCGGGTTGGACCGGCGTGCTTGACGGCGTTCGTCACCGCCTCGCGGCCGATGTGCACGAGCGCATCCGAGGTCGGCAGGTCCGGCTCGGCTCCGGGCGCGACGGGAAGATCCACGGAAACCGGGGTGTCCCGTGCCGCCGCCCTGACGCTCGTCTCGAAAAGCTCGATCACGGAGGTCCGCTTGCGCCCCGCGAGGCTCTCGACGATCGCCCGGGCGCCGGCCATTGCTCGTTCGCCGGCGGCGACGGCGTCCTCGGCGTGGCGCGATGCCAGCCTGGGGTCGGCCGCGATCGTCCTGGCGCGGGCGAGGGCGAAGGAGATGTCCTGCATGACCAGGTCGTGCAGCTCGGCGGCGACACGCTGGCGTTCCTGCGCGAGACGCGCCTCGCTGGCCAGCTGGCGGTCGATCGAGCGACGGCCGATGCTGTGCAGGCCGATCCGGCGCCGCTCACGCCTGCCTCGCCCCGACTCGGAGGGAATGCCCACCAGCGCGTCCAGACTCACCCCCATGGCGTCCTTCGACGTCGCCAGAGGCAGAGTCCTGTCATGCGCGGTGCTCATTCCTTGTATCTCGCTTGTCGGTCGGCCCCCGTCGACATGGGGCATCTGGTACCCAACGTCGACCTCCTATGCCATCTGGTCCCCTCCTAGAACCAGAATCCATCTATACGTCCACCCGCCGTGGCGGATCACTGCGGACGCTCAGACTACGGGGATTCTCTCACAAATCCGCATTTACCGAGCAAAATGTCACAGGTCTTACGTGATTTTTCCTCACGAAGCGCGTCGCGCGGTGTTGCAGGCGGCCTTCAGGACGAGAAACGCTCGATCTGTTGAAGGCTGGCGGCCCTCATATCCCGCCCGGCCGAGTGGGCCTCATGCCAGCTCACGAGCATCTCCAGGGCCTCCCCGAGACCGACTCCGGGATGCCAGTTCAGCCTCGCTTCTGCCGCAGCCGAGTCCAGTTCCAGACGCTGTGCCTCCGGCGGGTTCTCGCCCTCGTCGGTCTCCCATTCAAGGCGCCCGTCCCACAGCGCGGCCAGCCGTTCGACAATCCACCGGACCGGCCGGGCCTCCTCGGCCGGAGGCCCGAAGTTCCACGCACGCGCCGTGCCGGCGTCCTCGCAGAGCGCCTGGGCAAGCGCCAGATATCCGGCGAGTGGGTTCAGGACGTGCTGCCAGGGTCGCACCGAGCCGGGGTTGCGAACCTTCAGGAGAGTGCCGTCGCGAACCGCCCGCACCGCATCGGGCAGCAGCCGGTCCTCGCCCCAGTCGCCTCCACCGATCACGTTCCCCGCGCGGGCGCTCCCGAGCCTCGCAAGACCCTTGACTGAGCCGAAGGACCTCCGGTAGGCCGACGCCACGAGCTCGGCGCAGGCCTTTGAGCTCGAATACGGGTCGGCGCCCCCAAGCGGCTCATCCTCGACGAACCGATGAGGCCCGTCCCCGAGGTTCTCGTAGCACTTGTCGGAGGTCACCACCACGACCGCCCCTACGCTCTCGCCCCCAACCCTCACGGCCTCGAGCAGGTTCACGGTGCCCATCAGGTTGATCTCATAGGTCGACGCGGGATCGATCAGAGAGCGGCGGACCATGGGCTGAGCGGCGAGATGAATGACGACCTCCGGGCGGGCCTCGCGGAGAGCCCGGCGCATCGCCGGAGCGTCCCGCACATCGACCGCCTGCTCGCTCATCCCCTTCCCCACATCGGCGAGCTCATACAGCGACGGGCTCGTGGGCGGCCCGGGCGCGAGCCCGATGGCACGTGCTCCCAGCGACTGGAGCCAGAGCGAGAGCCAGGCACCCTTGAAGCCCGTGTGCCCCGTCACGAGCACGCGCCTGCCGCGCCAGAAGTCGAGGTCGATCGCCACGGGGGCGGGTATCTTCACGCAATCGCACCACCGGCCGCCTCCACACCCCCCGGCCGCCCGCCGGCGCAGCTGCCAGAGCGCGGCGAGATCCTGGGGATCCCACTGGCGGTCAGCGACTACCAGCATGTGGTCAACTGGATGGCGGGCGTGATCGCCGCCGACGGACGGGCCAGTCTCACCGCGGCGGCGGTGAACCTCGTGATGAGCGCCCAGGAGGAACCGGCGACGATGGCGGCCGTCCTCGCAACGACCTTGGCGGTCCCGGACGGGCAGCCGCTCGTCTGGGCGCTGCGAGCGCTTGGCCACCGTGCCGCGACCCGCATCTACGGACCCGACCTGATGGCTGCCTTCTGCGAGCGGGCTGCGCGAGAGCAGATCCCGATCTACCTCTACGGAGGGAAAACGCCCGAGGCGCTGGAGCTGCTCGAAGCGCGCCTTCGCACGCGCTTCCCCGGGCTGCCGATCGCCGGCGGCTACTCGCCGCCCTTCCGCCCGCTGAGTGAACTCGAGGAGGAACAGGTCGCATCGCTGATCGACGCCTCCGGCGCAGCGGTGGTGTGGGTCGGCACGGGCCAGCCGAAGCAGGAGCTGTGGATGGCGGCGATGCGCCCGCGCCTGGCGGCCCCGGTGCTGGTGGGAGTCGGCGCGGCGTTCGACTTCCACGCGGGATTGCTCGCCCAGGCGCCACCCTGGATGCAGCGCAGCGGCCTGGAGTGGAGCTACCGGCTGGCCCGCGAGCCGCGCCGGCTGTGGCGGCGCTATGCCCGCTACAACCCGCTGTTCATCATCGGCTTCGCCCGCCAGTACGCCGCCCACCTGAAGGCTCGCTCCGCGAGATCCCAGCAGCACTGAGGCGGCGTCCCCACCGCTAACCTCTTGCCTGGATGAGCGCTCCGCAGAGTAATGCCGACGTCGCCGTCGTCGGCCTGGGCCGCGTCGGGCTGCCCCTGGCGCTCTCCTTCGCCGGACGTGGCCTGCGAGTGATCGGGATCGACAACGACCCGGCGCGTCTTGGCGCGGTGCGCGAGGGACGGATGCCATTCGAGGAGACGGGCGCCCAGGATCTCCTCGACAGGGTGCATGCCACGGACAACCTGCAGCTGAGCGACCGAGTGGCCGACGCGGCCGCGGCGCGGCAGATCGTCATCACCCTCGGGACACCGTCGTTCTCGCACATCGAGATCGACATGCGCGACATTCGGGCGGCGCTGGACGACCTGCTCGGCGTCCTTACGCCGGGACACTCCCTGATCCTCCGCTCGACGATCGCACCGGGCACGACCGAATTCGTCGCCGGCTATCTGCACAAGCATCGCGGCCTCGAGATCGGCGAGGAGGTCTTTGTCTCGCACGCGCCCGAGCGAATCGCCGCCGGGCGGTTCCTCGCGGAGATCGACACGCTGCCCTGCATCATCGGCGGAGTGGGCGAGCACTCCGGCGAGGTCGCCGCGGAGCTGTTCGGCGCCTTTGACGCGCCGATCGTGCAGAGCACGCCGGTTCAGGCCGAGCTGGCCAAGATCTGGGCGAACATCATCCGCTACACGCACTTTGCCCTGCCCAATCTCCTGATGATGGATTGCGAGCGCTACGGGGCGAACGTCTTCGAGGTCATCGACCTGATCAACCGCGACTACCCACGCGGGGGGATCGCACAGCCGGGGTTCACGGCCGGCACCTGCCTGCGCAAGGACTTCACGTTCTCCGAGGAGCGCTCCGCGGCGCCGGGGATGCTGCTGGCGGTCTCCCGGGTCCACGAGTCGGTGCCGCTGTTCCTGCTCGAGGGGGCCAAGCGGAGGCTGGGGTCTCTCGCCAACCGGCGTGTCGCCGTCCTGGGTCTGGCATTCAAGGCGGACACAGATGACGAGCGGGACTCTCTGGCCCACAAGCTCATCAGGCTGCTCGAGCGCGAGCTGGCGGATGTGGTCGTCCACGATCCCCGTGTTGCAACTCCCACAGCTCCGCTCATCGAGGCGCTGGAGGGCGCCGAGGTGGTCATCGTGGCCGCCAATCACTCCGAGTTCTGCACGCCTGGCACCCTGGCGGCGATCGCCGAGCATGCCGGGGCCGACTGCCTGGTCGTCGACCCGTGGAACTGCTGGGGAGCCGCCCAGGTGTTCGCCTACGCATCTGAGCTGAGCGCCCTGGGAGCTCTCGGATGAGCCGCGTCCTCGTCACCGGCGGGGCCGGCACGATCGGGGCGGCCGTCGTGCGCCGCCTGCTTTCCGACCCGGACCATGAGGTGCGCGTCTCCGACCAGCGCGAGGCCCCCGTCTGGATGCGCGAGGGCTGCGAGGTCCACACGGGAGATCTGCGCGTACTCGAGCAGGCGAGAGCCGCCACGAAGGGCTGCGACAAGGTCATCCATCTGGCGGCCATCGTCGGTGGGATCGCCAACTTCCACAAACTGCCCTACACGCTGACCGAGGTCAACAACGCCCTTTACAACGGTGTCGTCCGCGCCGCCATCGACGCCGGCGTGGAGCGCTTCGTCTACGTCTCCTCCTCGATGGTCTTCGAGAACGCCGAGCTGTTCCCGACGCCCGAGGACTACCTCCCGCGATGCCCGGTGCCCACTTCCGCGTACGGTTTCTCGAAGCTGACCGGTGAGGTCTACGTCCGGGCGGCCCACGACGAGCACGGCCTCCCCTTCACGATCTGCAGGCCGTTCAACGCCTACGGTCCCGGCGAGGTGCCCGACGCGGAACCGGGGATCGCCCATGCCGTGCCGGACCTCATCAACAAGGTGCTGGCCGGGCAGAAGCCGCTGCAGATCTTCGGCTCGGGCGAGCAGACGCGGACCCTTACGCACGTCGATGACATAGCCGACGGGATCGTCACCGCGATGGGTTCGCCGGCCGGGCTGAACCAGGACTTCAACATCTCCGCCTCGCGAGAGATGACCGTCGCCGAGATCGCCAAGCTCATCTGGGAGGCCTGCGGCGAGGACCCGGCCGAGTTCGAGCTCGAGCATCTCCCGACCTTTGCCGTTGACGTCCAGCGGCGCTGGCCCTCCGTCGAGAAGGCCCGGGAGATGCTCGGCTGGGAGTCACGCATCTCCGTCGAGGACGGGGTCGCCTCGACGGTTGCATGGTTGCGCTCGAGGCCGGTCGCCCAGCCGGCGAAGAAGGCCGCCCGCAAACGCAGGCCCCGACCGGCGAGCCGGGCCGTCTAAGCTTCCCGCCCGTGCCAGCCCGCAAAGCTCTCATAACCGGTGTCACAGGCCAGGACGGCTCCTATCTGGCCGAGCTTCTGCTGGAGAAGGGCTACGAGGTCCACGGGATGGTCCGCCGGGCCTCGACGGAGAAGTCCGAGCGGATCGAGCATCTGCGGGACAGGATCACCCTGCATCAGGGTGACCTTCTCGACCAGCGCTCACTGGTCGACACGTTGCGCGCCTCAGAGCCCGACGAGATCTACAACCTCGCGGCCATGTCGTTCGTCGCCGTCTCCTGGGTCCAGCCGACCCTGACGGCCGAGTTCACGGGCGTCGGTGTCACGCGGATGCTCGAGGCGATGCGCGAAACCTGCCCGGGAGCCCGCTTCTACCAGGCCTCCTCGAGCGAGATGTTCGGCAAGGTCCTCGAGGTGCCCCAGACCGAGACGACACCCTTCTACCCCCGCTCGCCCTACGGGGTGGCCAAGGCCTACGGCCACTTCATCACGGTCAACTACCGCGAGTCCTATGACCTTCACGCCACCTCGGGGATCCTCTTCAACCACGAGAGCCCCAGGCGTGGCCTGGAGTTCGTGACCCGCAAGATCACCTGGCATGCCGCCGCGATCAAGCACGGCCTGACCAAAGAGCTGCGCCTCGGGAACCTGGATGCCGAACGGGACTGGGGCTTTGCCAAGGACTACGTCGAGGCGATGTGGCTGATGCTCCAGCGGGACGACCCTCAGGACTACGTGATCGCCACCGGCGAGGCGCACTCGGTCCGCGAGTGCTGCGAAGTCGCCTTCGATGTGGCCGGCCTGGGCAACTTCGAGCAGTACGTGACGATCGACCCCGCCTTCGTCCGGCCCGCCGAGGTCGATCACCTGATCGGCGATCCGGGCAAGGCCGATCGTGATCTCGGCTGGAAGCCGAAGACAAGCTTCCAAGAGCTCATCTCGCTGATGACACGCGCCGATATAGACCTCCTCGCAGGCCGCTGAACCACCACCCCAGAGGCCCCCGGCGCGCCGGTGACCGGCCCGCTCCCTAACCTTCCCCTTCGCGTGCCAATCCCCCTGTTCGACACCTCGAGCGCTCTGGCGCCCCTGCGTGAGGAGATTCACGCGGCCGTCGAGGGTGTGCTCGAATCCGGGCGCTACATCCTCGGGCCCCAGGTTGCGGCCTTCGAGGAGGAGTTCGCGCGCTACTGCGGCGCGCAGCACGCCGTCGGCGTCGCCAACGGGACGGACGCGATCACCATCGCCCTTCGCGCCATGGGCGTCGGGCCGGGCGATGAGGTGATCGTTCCCTCCTTCACGTTCTACGCCTCAGCCGAGGCAATCCCGCCAACCGGCGCGGTGCCGGTCTTCTGCGACATCGACCCGGACACCTATTGCGCCACGGCCGAGACGGTTCGCGCGGTGATGACGCCGCGGACCAAGGCCGTGATCGTGGTGCACCTGTTCGGCAACGTCGCGCAGGTCGCCGAGATCGAAGCGCTTGGCGTTCGGGTGCTCGAGGATGCCGCGCAGGCCGCCGGCTCCAAGAGCGCGCAGGGCCGCCCAGGATCGCTTGGGGCCGCGGCGACCTTCTCCTTCTACCCCTCGAAGAACCTGGGCTGCTTCGGCGACGGCGGCATGGTCACCACCAACGATCCGGAGATCGCTGAACGGGCCCGCATCTTCGCCTTCCACGGCTCTCGCGACAAGGTCACGTATGAGGAGCTCGGCTACAACTCCCGGCTCGATGAGATCCAGGCGGCGATCCTTCGCGTCCAGTTGCCCCACCTCGACGGCTGGGCCGACGGACGGCGGGCCGGCGGCGAGCACTACAGCGACGCGGGGCTCGGCTCGCTGGTCAAGCTGCCCACGGCGGAGAGAGGCGCTTCGCCCGCCTGGCACGTCTATGCGATCGCGCATCCCGAGATCGACCGTATCCGTTCCGCGCTGACCTCGGCCGAGGTCGCCTGCCAGCCCTACTACCGACTTCCCATCCATCGCCAGGCGCCGATGCTCGCCTGGGGAGAGGGAGCCGACCTGCCGGCGACCGAAGAGGCCGCCCGCAACCACCTCGCCATCCCGATGAGCCCCGTCCTCTCAGCCGAGCAGGCCGAGAAGGTCACGGCAGCCGTGCGCGCCGCCCTAGCGGGCTCCTGAGCGCTCGCGGCTAGCGCCAGCGCTCGAGCAGGTCCTCGTCGGGGACCTCCCTGACCACCTTCGCGGGAACCCCCATGGCAACAGCCCGCGCCGGGACGTCCCGTGTCACGACGGCGCCGGCGGCGATGAAGGCCTCCTCGCCGATCTCCACCCCTGGGGTCAGCACGACTGCACCACCGACGCGGCAGGCCCGCCGCAGCGTTGCCCCCCGCATGGGCGTCTCCGGCCCGTGGCGGGCCATCGTGTCGTCGTTGGTGGTCATTGCGCAGGGCCCCACGAAGACGTCGTCCTCGACGACGCTGAAGGCCGTCAGGTAGACGTTTGTCTGGACCCGCACCCGAGTGCCGACCATCACGTCGTTGTCCACCACGCTGCCGCGGCCGATGACGCTGCCGTCGCCGATCACCGAGCGCTCGCGGACGAAGGTCTGATCGCCGATGATCGCCCGGGCGCCGATCCGCGCCCCCGCGAAGACCACCGCTCCGACACCCACCGCGGCCCCCGCGCCGAGCTCGAGCCCCTCGATCGCACCGGCCGCTTCGGAGTGTGGCGCCAGGCGCGGGCGCTTGCCGAGGACGGCGTGGTCTTCGATCGTGCACCCATCGCCGATCACCGTCCCGTCGTGGACGACGACGTAGGCGCCGAAATGGACACCCTCACCGATCCTCACGCCGCTGCCGAGCAGCGGCTCCGAGCCGTCCGCGGGACTCACAGGCGCACCACCTTCTTGGCGGAGTCCCCGGAGCGGGTCACTCCGCGCAGGTCGACCACCAGCCGGGCTCGACGGGCGATCATGTCGTGGTCGACCTCGGGGTGCGCCGTGACGATCAGAGCCAGGTCGGCGTCGGCGATCGCATCCTGCAGCGGGACGCTGCGCAGGCCGAATTCCGCCAGCTCGGTCACATGGGGATCGTGATATTCGACCTGGGCACCAAGATCCCGCAGCAGCGAGATGATCTTCAGGGCCGGGGACTCGCGGGTGTCGCCCACCCCCGGCTTGTAGCTGACTCCCACCACCAGGATCCGGGCGCCTTTGACGGGCAATCCGGCGTCGTTCAGGGTGCGCTGCGCCTTGGCGACGCAGTGATAGGGCATCTGCTGGTTGATCTTGCCCGCAAGCTCGATGAACTCGGTGACCATGTCGAACTCCCGCGCCCTCCAGCTCAGATAGAAGGGATCGACCGGCATGCAGTGCCCGCCCATGCCGGGCCCCGGCTCGAAGCGCATGAACCCGTAGGGCTTGGTCGCAGCAGCGTCGACGACCTCCCAGATGTCGATGTCCATCCGGTCGGTCAGCATGGCCAGCTCGTTGACGAGCGCGATGTTGACCGAGCGGAAGACGTTCTCCAGCAGCTTCGTCAGCTCGGCGGCCTCGGGGCTCGACACCCGGACGATCTCATCGCAGACCAGCCCATAGAGCTCCGCGGCCCGCTCGGCACAGGCCTCAGTCAGGCCGCCGATGACCTTCGGGGTGGTGCGGAATGTGTGGTCGGTGCGCCCCGGGTCGACCCGCTCGGGTGAGAAGGCCAGCTGGAAGTCCCTGCCCGCCGAGAGCCCCGACTCCTCGAGCAGCGGCAGCAGGCGCTCCCTGGTCGTGCCGGGATAGGTAGTCGACTCGAGCACCACCAGCTGTTCGGCCACCAGCACCCCGGCGAGGGCACGGCCCGTCTCGACGAGCGGGCCCAGATCGGGCTCCCGGTTGCGGCTGAGCGGCGTCGGGACACAGATCAGGACGGCCTCTGCCTCTCTCAGGCGCTCGTAGCGCGTCCCCACTTCCAGGTTGTCCCGCACCTCCTCGAGATCCGCGGGGGAGACGTCCTCCACGTAGGGCTCGCCCGCCTCGATCGCCTCGATCTTGCGCGAGTCCGTGTCGACACCGATGACCATGCAGCCCTCGCGGGCGAACGCAACCGCCAACGGCAAGCCGACGTAGCCCAAGCCGATGACCCCGATCGTGCGCACCTGCGGGCCAGTCTAGGGGCTCGCTTGGACGGGCCCGGCGGCCTCGAGCGAGCGCAGGTCGGCCCTCACCATTCGCTCGATGAGCTGCTCGAAGGTGAGCGTCGCCTGCCAGCCCAGCCGCTCGCGAGCCTTCGTGGGGTCGCCGACGCTCGGCACGGGCTCGCTGCGCCGCACCAGTGAGTCGTCGACGCGGATAAAGGGCTCGGGGTCCAGGCCGACGCAGGCGAACGCTGTCCGGGCGAGTTCGGCCACGGTGTGGGGAATGCCGCTGGCGAGGACATAGTCACCGGGCTCCTGCTGCTGGAGCATCAGCCAGGCCCCCTGGACCAGGTCGCCTGCAAACGACCAGTCCCGGACCGCCTCGAGCGAGCCCAGCGTCAGCTCCGACTGGCGTCCCAGGGCGATCGACGCAACGGCACGGCTGATCCGCCGGGTGACAAAAGCCTCCGGTCGGCGCTCGGACTCGTGGTTGAAGAAGATCCCCGAGCTGACGTGGAGACCGTCGTGCTCGCGGATCGCGCCGACCAGCTGGTGCAGGGCGAGCTTGGCGATCGCGTAGGGGTTCGCCGGCCGACAGGGGGTCTGCTCGTTCTGGGGGCTTTCCTGAGCGTCTCCGAAGATCGCTCCGGAGGAGGCCACGAAGACGCGGATCGACGGGTCGGTCTGGCGCACGGCGCTCAGCACCTCCGCCCCGGCGGCCGCGATCGCGCCGAGGGTCTCACCCGGCTCCTGCCAGGAGTGCGGGACGAACGAGGGAGCTGCCAGGTGGTAGAGCTCTGACGGGCCGACCGATGAGATGACGCCAGCCAGCGCGTCGCGGTCGGCCAGATCGGCTGTGACGATCGAGATGTCCTCGCGAAGATGCTCGCTCGAGCCGAGCGGCGACTGGGCATCGCGCCGCGAGATGCCCGTCACCCTGTAGCCCTTCTCGAGCAGCAACTCGGCCAGGAACGAGCCGTCCTGGCCGGTGATGCCCGTGATCAGAGCGCTCCTGCCGTCCGCCATCGAGCCAGCTTATGCGGGATCGCGCCCGTCGTAGATCGCGGACAGGCGGCTGGCGATCAGATCCGGCGAACACAGCTGCGCGACACGCAGTCGCGCCCGCTCGCCGGCTTCTGCATCTCCCATCAGCCGCGCCGCGGCGCCGGCCAGACCATCGGCATCACCGGGCTCGGCGAGGGCTCCCGACTCCAGGAGCTCGCTCAGGGCGCCGATCCGGCTGCCCGCCACGGGAAGGCCCGCCGCCATCGCCTCGGCTGCGGCCATCCCGAATGTCTCGCCCGAGCGCGACGGGGCGAGGGCGAGGGCTGCACCGGCCCGCAGAGCCGCCAGCTCACGCTCGTCGACGCGCCCCGCGAAGCGCACATCGAGCCCTGCCGCGCGTGCTCCGAGTGCTCCCCGCTCGGGACCGTCCCCGGCGATCACAAGCGGGATGCCGGCGATCCTGCAGGCGTCGATCGCGATGTCGACTCCCTTCTCGGGTGCCAGCCGCGAGACAACCAGCGCGTACCGGCCGGCCTCCCGTCGCGGGCCCGGGTCGAGCTGGAGGGGCACGGGCGGCGCCAGGATGTGGACGAGCTCGGTGGGGATCGCGGCCCCCAGCTCGGCGAGCCGTTCGAGGGCGAAGCGGCTGGGTACGATCACTGCATCTGCCTGTTCCACAAGCCGGCGTTGCCAGAGCGCCAGCGCGGCGCCGTAGACGAGCGCCTCGGAGCGGCTGCCGCGGCAGTTCCGTCGCACCCCGGGGAGCGTGTTTCGCCCATGGCAGCGGGTGCACTCGGCTCCCTCCGTGAAGCAGACCCCCACGGCGCAGACGAGGCGGTACTGGTGCAGGTGAAGGACGACTCTCGCCCCGGCCTGGCGCGCCGCGGCGAGAGCTCGCCAGCCGAGCGCCGGGTGGAGGTTGTGGGCATGGACCACTCGCGCACCGCCCGCCCGGACGGCGTCGGCGACCTCACCTGGAGCCAATCCGCCTCGGAGCAGGCCGAATGCGGCCGTCGCGGACCCAAGCCGCCCAGAGTCCCGGGCGAGCAGCTCGGCAGGCTCGTTCATGCGCTCGCGCACCAGCCGCATGAGGTCCTCCACGACCCGCTCCTCGCCGCCCGTCGTCCGATAGCGGTTGTGCAGGAAGAGGACCATCCCGGGTTCAAACCTAGACTCTCTGGCAGTCATGGGACCCCCTGCCTCGATCGTGATCCCGACGCGCCGCCGCCTGCCCTATCTCCGGGTGGCGCTGGCCTCCATCGCCGAGCAGGCACGGCGATCGGGCTCGGAGGTCCTGGTGATCGATGACGATGGCCCCTCCGACGCGGCCCGCGCCCTGGTCGAGTCCTCGGGCGCGCGCTACGAGCCTCATGCGCGCCCGATGGGGCTCAACATAGCCCGCAACACGGGGGTGAGCCGTTCGACGGGAGATCTTGTCGTGTTCCTCGATGACGACATCGAGGCGGCCGAGGGTTGGCTCGAGGCGCTCCTCGAGGCGAGCCGAGCCCACCCTGAGGAGGAGGTCTTCGCCGGGCGCATCCTCGCGCGCCTCGAAGGCCGGCCCCCGCGCTCCTGTGGACGCGAGAACCCGCCGATCACAACTCTCGACCTCGGTCCCGCCGATCGCAGAACCCGCTTCGCCTGGGGCTCGAACATGGCCATTCGCCGCGATGCACTCGAAAGGGTCGGCCCTTTCGACCCGACCCTCGAGGACGGCGGCGACGAGCAGGAGTGGCAGGAACGACGGTGCGGGGAGGCCCTCTACGTGGCGGGAGCCTGCGTCGAGCACCGGCGCGCGCCCGAGGATGCGCGCCTGCGTGCGCTCTGCGCCGCCGCTTACCGGCGTGGCAGGACCGCACGTCGTTTCGATGCGCGCCGGGAACAGGCGGGAGCGATCCGCGGGGAGCTCAGGGTGCTGGCGGGCTGCGTAGGCCACGTCGTGGTCCGCCGCTGCCCGGCGGGACTGACGATGGTCGCCCACAGCACCGGGCGTCTGCGCGAGGCTCTTGCCACCGGCTCGCAGGGCCTGAACCAGGGCGCCGCAGCCCCAACTGAGGACTTCCTCTCCGGAGCGAGCGGAACTGTCGGCGGCCTCGACGCATCCAGGCGCCGTGCGAAGGACGGCCTCGTGGACGTGGCCGAGGTCCTCTCAGGCCGCCGCCGGCGTCTCGCCTCCGCCGCAGCCGCCGCGCCGCCCCGGCGGAGGGTGCTGGTGCTTGGTGTGAATCGGCCCGAGAACGCGGCCCTGAGCGAGGCGATCCGAGCCGAGCTCGAGAGCTCGCGCCACGATGTCGAGCTACACACGGCCATCCCCGCCGGCGGCGGGAAGTTCGAGAACCTCAACGATCTGCTGAGCCGGTATCCGGCGCGGGGCCACGACTGGCTCCTGGTGATCGATGACGATGTTGAGCTGCCCAAGGGCTTCCTCGACCGGTTCCTGTTCCTGAGCGAGCGTTTCTCGCTGACGCTCGCCCAGCCGGCGCACCGGCTCGACTCCCACGGCGCGTGGGAGGTCACCAGACGCAGGCCATTCAGCGTCGTTCGCGAGACGGCCTTCGTGGAGATCGGTCCGGTGACAGCCTTCGCGAGCCGGGCATTCGACGTCCTGCTGCCCTTCCCGGACCTGCGCATGGGCTGGGGCCTGGACCTCCACTGGGCAGCACTTGCACGCGATGAGGGCTGGCGCTGCGGGGTCATCGACGCCGTGGCGATCGGGCATCGCGCCGCACCGGCGGGAGCCGGATATCCGCGCGATGAGGCGATCGCCGAGGCCCGCAGCTTTCTTGATGCGCGGCCCTACCTGAAGGCCCGCGAAGCAGAACAGACCCTGACCACCCACGGTCGCTGGTGAGCACCGCCCCCACAGGGCCGCGGGTAGCCGTGGTCGCCGAGTTCTACCCCTCGCGCCGGGATCCGGTCCTGGGCATCTGGGCGCACCGCCAGGCACTCGCGGCGCGCGACGCCGGCGCCGATGTCCGGGTCCTGGTCCTCAATCGCCTCGTGCCTCCCAGGGCCGCATTCGGGCACGGTCCGGTGACCGCCGCGCGGGAGCTGGCCGCTCGGGTGTCGGAGCCGCGGGTGCAGAGCCTCGACGGGCTCGCGGTCACCTACGTTCCCTACGCGTCCCCGCCTCGGGACCGCCACTACCCGGGATGGGGCCGGTGGGCGGCGGGTCCCCTCGGGCTGGCGCTGCGCCACCTCCGCCGCTCCTTTCCCTTCGACCTCGTCCACGCCCACAACGCTGTCCCGGCAGCTGATGCTGCGAGGATCGCCGCGGCCGGAGTTCCCCTGGTCGTCTCGGTTCATGGCGGCGACGTGCTGCACACGGCACTCAGAGGCCCCGCTGGGGCGGCAGCGGTCAGGAGGGGCCTGGAGGCGGCACAGCTGGTGCTGGCCAACAGCGAGGGGATCGCCGAGCTCTCACGGGCCAGCGGCGCGCGTGACGCCAGGGTCGTGCACCTCGGCACGGACCTGCCATCGATCCAGCGGGCCCGCATCGGCGAAGGTCCGGCGAGCCTCGTGACCGTGGGGCACCTCGTCGCCCGCAAGCGCCACGCGGACGTTCTGCGCGCACTGTCCGTGCTGGGCCCTCGCCACCCGCAGCTTCGCTACACGATCATCGGCGACGGCCCGGAGCGCGGAGCGCTCGAAACCCTGGCGGCACGCCTGGAGGTCTCCGACCGCGTCGAGTTCCTGGGCCAGCTGCCGCCCGATGAGGCGCTCGAGCGGGCGCGCACGGCGACAGCATTCGTGATGCCCTCGACCGAGGAGGCCTTCGGGGTCGCCTACATCGAGGCGATGGCCGCCGGCATCCCCGCGATCGGCTGCCGCGGCGAGCCGGGTCCCGAGGAGATCGCCGCCGCCGGCGACGGCTTCCTGCTGGTGCCACCGGGCGACATCGAGCGCCTCACGCAGCGGATCGACGAGCTGCTCTCCGACCCGCAGCGCCTTCGCGAGGCCGCCCAGCGCGCCCGAGCGACGGTGGCGGAGAACTTCACCTGGGAGCGATGCGGCCAGGAGACCCTCGCCGCGTATCGCCAGATCGCACAGTGAAGCCGGTCCTCTTCATCACGGGGAACGTTCCGGCCTACCGAGCCGGGGCTCTCGCCCGGCTTCACGAGCTCGAGGGAATCGAAGTCGCAACGTTCGGCGGCAGCTCGACCCATGGCGGCCCGGCTCGGAGCGAGGAGCTCCCGTTCCCCCATCGCCAAGTCTCGCCGTCGGAGGTCTGGGGCCTCGCGCGGAGCGGAGCTCACCGGGGCGTGATCTGCTCAACCGGTGGGCGGCTTGCCCTGCTCGGAGGCTGGGCGGGCGCTCGGCGGGCCGGCCTGCCGCTGATCCTCTGGGCCTCCCTGTGGGCCCACCCGCGGACGCTGGCCCACACGCTCAGCTATCCCGCGCTGCTTCGGCTCTACCGCTCGGCCGACGCCCTCGTCACATACGGGCCCCACGTCAGCGACTATGTGAGCGCCAGGGGCGCCAGGAACGTGCATGTTGCTCCGCAGTCGGTCGACAACGACTTCTGGCGCGCACCGGCCGGGCCGGAGCCGGCACTCGACGGGCCGGCCGCCGCCGCGAGGATGCGCTTTCTGTTCGTCGGCCGAGAGGCGGGCGAGAAGGGCCTGTCGGTCCTGAAGGAGGCATGGTGGCGCGCGGGACTCCCCGAGGAGGACGCGGCTCTCCTGCTCGCCGGCCCGGGCCCCGCCGGATCGATGGACGAGAGGATCCACCGGCTCGGGCCGCTCTCCCCCGAGCGTCTGCGCGACGTCTACGCCGCCTGTGACGTGCTGGTGGTGCCCTCGATCCGCACGGCAACGTTCCGCGAGCCCTGGGGGCTGGTCGTCAACGAGGCGATGAACCGCTCCCTGGCGGTGATCGCAAGCGACGAGGTCGGGGCTGCCGCCGGGGGGATGGTGAGGGACGGGGAGAACGGCCTGATCGTCCCGGCGAGCGACGGCATCGCCCTCGCGGCGGCAATCCGCCGGCTGGCGGAGGATCCGGA
This sequence comes from uncultured Solirubrobacteraceae bacterium, assembly GCA_964518445.1. Taxonomy (GTDB): domain Bacteria; phylum Actinomycetota; class Thermoleophilia; order Solirubrobacterales; family Solirubrobacteraceae; genus Palsa-744. The sequence goes on along the minus strand of CAZFGJ010000012.1, from coordinate 13,093 downwards.
GCTGTGCGCCCGTCTGGGCGGGGCCGGGGCCGAGACAGTCCTCGCCTTCAGCCATGAGGCGTGGGCCAAGGGCTTCTCGCGGGCCCTGGGAACCGTCGGACTCTCCCGCGGGCATTGGTAGCGTTGAGCAATCGCCCTATGAGAGTCATGCGCCTCTTCAGACGACCTGCCCTTGTGGGCGGGCTGGTGGCGGCAATCGCTCTGTCGGCCTCGCCGAGCGCGCTGGGTGACGTCGGCCAGCAGATCATCACGCGCTGCCTGCAGAACCAGTCGCTTGCCGGTTTCTCGCAGGCGGCATACGGGAAAGCCCTCAAAGAGCTCAGTGCGACGACGGAAGAGTACAGCGACTGCGCATCCCTGATTCGACAGGCACAGAGGGCCGCGGCGTCCGGAAAGGGCGGCGGCAACGGCACGCAGACGGGCGGCGGCGCCGCCTCGCCAACCGGCGCGATCGCCGCGACGCCGACAGAGCAGCGAGCGATCGCCCACGCGGCCCAATCCGGTTCGGCGCCCGTCAGCCTGGGCAACGGCCAGGTAGTGCATCCCGGCGTGGTTCACGCAGACATCGCCTCGGCCTTCAGCACTCTTCCCGGACCGCTGCTGGCGGTGCTCGCCATCATGCTCGCCTCTCTGCTGGGGCTCGGCGTCGCCGTCCTTCGAAAACGGGCACGTGACGGCCACTCCGACTGAGAGCCCGCCCCCTGCGCTGGGGGTGGCTCCCCCGCTGACCCCGTCCCGCCCGGCCTCCCGCCACCGGATCCCCGCGGGTTCGGCCGCGGCGCACAGAGGCGGGCTGTGGCTGGGAACGGTTCTCTTCGCCGCGGCGCTCTGCGCGATCACGTTCTACGCGAAGGGCGGCCTGAACCTCGAATCCATGACGAGGACCGAGATCACCCTGACGATTCTCGCTGGGCTCGTCCTTGCGCTCGGTGCAATCGCGCTGCGAGGGGACTCGCCGGCCTACGGGCTGTGGCCCGCCATGCTGCTGGCAGCCTTCGCCGCGCTCAGCGCGATCTCAATCGTCTGGTCGGTGCAACCAGATGAAAGCTGGCGCGACGCCGGCCGTCTGTTCGTCTACGCAGCCGTCTTCGCGGGGACTGTCGCCGTCGTCCGGCTGATACCGGAACGATGGCCCGCGATCCTGGGCGGGATCGTCCTCAGCTCCGTGGTGATCTGCGGCTACGTGCTGATGACGAAGAGTCTCCCCAATCACTTTCAGGGCGCGAACGGCTATGCCCGCCTCTACGAACCGTATGGCTACTGGAACGCGCTGGGATTGACGGCGGCCATGGGCGCGATGGGCTGCATGTGGCTCGGTGCGAGACGGTCCGGCCACGCCCTGCTGAGCGCACTCGCGTACCCGGCGATGGGGATTCTGCTCCTGGCCCTGCTGCTGGCCTATTCCCGGGGAGCCCTCGTGGCACTCGTGCTGGGACTGCTGCTGTGGTTCGCAATCGTCCCGTTGCGCCTTCGGGGAGCGGCGGTCCTGCTCTCCGCCGCCGTTGCGGCCGGGTCGATCGCGGCGTGGGATTTCAAGACGAGTGCCCTCAGCTCCGAAAAAGTCGCCATCGCCGAAGCCACCAGCGCGGGCCACGAGCTCGGCGCCCTTACGATCGCCATGGTCGTCCTCCTGACGCTCGTAGGCGTGGGCGTCTCATTCGCGACCGGACGCAGGGCTCCCACGCCGGAGAGCCGCCGACGAGCCGGGACGGTCCTGCTCTGCCTGCTGGGCGTCCTGATCCTGCTCGCCGCGGGGGCACTGGCCCACAGCCACAGGGGGTTCACGGGCTCGATCTCACACGCCGTCAACAGGCTCACCGACACGCACGCCAAGGTGCCCAACACGCCTGGCCGGCTCACGGCGATCGCGAGCGTTCGCGCCCAGTACTGGGACGAGGCCCTGAACGTCTTCAAAGCCCACCCGTCGCTCGGGGCGGGAGCGGGGGGATATGACATTGCGAGGCTCCGCTACCTGACCGGCCCGCTGCCCGCCAAACACGCCCACGGCTTCATCGTGCAGACCCTGGCCGACCTGGGGCTTGTGGGCCTGGGACTGGCGCTGGCGCTGCTCGGGACCTGGATGGCCGCCGCCGGGCGGGCGACACACCCGTTCAACCGGCGCTGGAGGAGCTGGCGGGAGCTGCGGGCCGGCAATCCTCCCGCGTGGCGTCCGCTGGATGACCGAGCCCTGACGCGCTACACGCCCGAGCGAATCGGGATGCTCAGCATGCTCTGCCTGGTTGTCGTCTTCGGAGCCCATTCGCTGATCGACTGGACCTGGTACGTCCCAGGCAACGCGATCCCCGCGCTGATCTGCGCGGGCTGGCTCGCCGGCAGGGGCCCCCTGGCTCCGGCGCGAGCGACTCCTCCGCCCGGGCGGTCAGTGCTCGAACGGCTGCTGCCCGACGGGGCGCCCGGCGCCCTGCGCCTGGGCATCGCCGCGGCCGTGATCGTCACAGCCCTGCTGATCGCCTACACGCAGTGGCAGCCGCTGAGGGCCGAAGAGAAAAGCGAATCGGCACTGGCGATGCTCGCCGGAAACCCGAAAGGGGCACGCTCGACGGTGGACGGGGCCGTCTCAGCCGACCCCCTGTCAGTCGAAGCGCTGTTCGCCCTGTCCCACATCCAGGAGGCCTCGGGTGAAAATGCGGCGTCCCGCCAGACGCTGGCCCGTGCCGTCCGCCTGCAGCCTTCGAACCCCAAGCCCTGGCTCGAACTGGCCCGCTATGACCTCGCCTCGAACCCCCATGCGGCGGTCAACGAGTTCCAGGCCGCCATCTATCTGGACCCCGGCTCGATCGCCCCCGAATCGCTGGCCAACGGGCGCCCCGAAGCGATCGCCATCTACAACGAATACATCCAGGCTCTCAGGGCCACAGGGAGCACTCAGTAGCGCGAGCGCACCGCGCGGCAGAGCAGCAGCCGCGCGGTCCCGGGCCGGCCGCGGCTCCTGATCTGGACCTGCTCGAACCCGAAGTCCTCGAGCAGGGCACGCAGCGTGGCCGGGGCAAAGAAGCGGAGGTGGTCCGAGCGGGGATCGAACTGCCGGGCGAACAATCGCTCAGAGAGCGAAGCACCGAGCAGCTCTGAGCGGCCGAGTCGGGGCGTGCTGAGCGCGAGGACGCCACCGGAGCGAAGGACACGGCGCAGCTCTGAGAGCCACCCGGCGATGTCCGCGACGTGCTCGATCACCTCACCTGCCCAGACGAGGTCGAAGGAGGAGTCCTCCAGCCCCCACGAGGATTCGCTCTCGAGCAGGCGGAGGTCCAGCACGGGGTGCCGCAGACGAGCCCGTCGCAGAGGCTCCTCGGCGACGTCCACCCCCACCACCTCCGAACCCGCCTCGAGCAGCCTGGCGGCAAAGGCGCCCTCCCCGCAGCCGACGTCAAGGACTCGCAGCCCCGGCGCGGCCGACTCCAGGAGGAAGCTGAGCCGCGGCTCGAACGCCGCTGGGGTCAGACCGTCCGGGAGCTCGCGCCAGAGAGCTTCGTGGTAGTCGCTTGGCGTCATCGCGGCAAGGCTAGATGGCCCGCGGACGCCGCGAGCTCCGCCGGCGGCGCCCGACGCCGCTATCAGCGTGCAGAGAAGCTGTCATCCCTGTTCAACCCTACGCACAGCCAATAGGTTGGCCCGATGCGCGTTTTGGAGGGCGTGGAGATGGTGAGCCGACCTTGAGAGTCGCTCTCGACAGCCGACCCGCGGCGGACTCGGGCGGCGTCGGACGCTATTCACGCTGCCTCCTTGCGGCACTCCGCAGGACCGCCGCCGAGGCGGACGAGGTCCTGGAGACCAACCGTCCCTCCAGCACCGTCAGAACCCAGGGGACCGACGTGTTCCACTCGCCCTGGATGGACGGAGCAATGCTTCACAGCCCCTGCCCCATGGTTGTCACCGTCCATGACGTGGCCCAGCTCAAGCGCCGCAGCGAGCACCTCAACCCCAGCCTGCGGCTGCGGCTGCGCCCGCTCGCCGTCCAACGTGCAGCCGGAGTGATCGTGCCGACCCAGGCGGTCGCCGAGGATGCCGTCAGGCACCTGCGCCTCGATCCGGGACGGATCGCCGTGATCGCGGAGGCGGCGGACAGCTCCATGTACCCCCGACCGCCGGCGGAGATCGCATCGCTGCGCGCCCAGCTCGGCCTGCCGGAGAGATATCTCCTGTCGGTCGGAGGGCTGGAGCACCCCGAATCGGGCACCCACATCGCCCGCCTCGCAGCGACGCCCCGCAGACTGCCCCTCGTGATGGCCGGCCCCACCCGCCCGTGGGCGCGCGAGCTGAGCAACGTGACCCTCACGGGGAGGCTTCCCGACGAGCAGCTCGCCGCCCTGTACAGCGGCGCCCACGCGCTGGTCATCTCATCTCAGCGCGAGGGCTTCGGCCTCGCGGGAGTCGAGGCGCTCGCCTGCGGCACGCCCGTCGTCGCCTGCGACAGTCCGCCACTGCGCGAGGCTCTGGGCCGCCGGGCGACATTCGTGGCGCCGGGAAACATGACGGCCCTGATCGAGACCGCCGAGGAGATCGCCCGCCCCGCGCCGCCTCCTCTGCCCTGGACATGGGAGGACGCAGCGCGGGCGACCTGGAACGTCTACGCAAAGGCCCTCGCCAGGCTCGACCAGCCCCGCCTGGCACCAGCGGCTATTCCCCGCCGGACGCTTCGCGCTCAGTAGGCGCCCCGCCGCGAGATGACGGCGGGGATCGTCTTCAGGAGGATCGTCAGGTCCAGGGCGAGCGACCAGCGCTCGAGGTAGAGAAAGTCGAGATGCACCAGGTCGTCGAAGTCGAGCTCCGAGCGTCCTGACACCTGCCACAGCCCCGTGATGCCCGGCAGGACCAGGTAGCGCTTGCGGTGCCAGTCCTCGAGCATCGCGTAGTCGCGTTCGGGCAGCGGTCGTGGGCCCACCAGCGACATCTCGCCGCGGAGCACGTTGATCAGCTGTGGGAGCTCGTCCAGCGAAAAGCGCCGCAGGAACCGGCCGACAGGTGTAAGACGGGGGTCCTCCTTGATCTTGAAGAGCGCACCGCTGGCCTCGTTGAGATCTTCCAGATCGGCCTGCTGCTCCTCGGCATCGGTGTGCATCGTGCGGAACTTCAGACAGGGGAAGGGCCGCTGGCCGATACCCCTGCGAACCGAGCGGAACAGGACCGGGCCGCGCGAGGACACCATCACGGCAAGTGTCAGCGCGAGCAGGAGGGGACTCAGGAGCACCAGCAGAATCGTCGCCCCCACGACATCGAAGGTGCGCTTCAGCGCGAAGTCGATGCCCGCGAACGCCGGAGACCCAAGCTCGAACAGCGGCACCGACTGTCCCGGGATGAACTCGGCCCGGTGGATAAGGATCTCCATCGTCGACGGGGCCAGGCGGACACGGATCCCCCGGCGGTGGCACTGGTCGACCAGCTCGACGGCGGCGTCCTGCGGGAAGTCGGCGTCGGCGATGATCACCTCGTCGACGCGGGCGGACGCCAGAACCGCCTCGAGATCGTCGAGCGAACCGAGCGACTGCAGCCCGTTCGCCGGAAGCGGGGTCGGGGAGAGGAAGCCGACAACCTCGATCACCGAGTGAGGACCATCGGCAAGGGCATGGGCGACATCGGCGATCTGTTTGCCGCGGCCGACCAGCACGGCGCGGCGTTGATAGCCGGCGGCTCGCAGCAGCATGGCCGTGACGGTGTCGTAGAGGCCCCGCAGGGCCCCCACGTAGATGATCGCGAAGATCAGCGAGCCGTAGAACAGGTAGTAGCTCGAGAAGTGTTCGCCGTTGACGACCGCGAAGATCAGCGCCACCACGGCAACCTCGAACAGCGAGCCGACGATCCGGGTCAGACCGGGGCGCTGCGAGCGCTCGGCGTAGAGGCCCGAGTTGGCGAACAGCAGTGCCGTCAGGAGAAAGGCGAACGGGACGAACTGCTTCGTTCCATGAACCGCACGGCTCATATCGACGCCGCCGTGAACAGCTTCCTTTAGAACCAGCGCCGTGAAGATCGCCAGCGCCACGGCAGCGAAGTCCAGCGCCACCAGCGAGACGACCCGCCCGACGCGCCGCGCTGTGGAGAGACGGAGCAGGAAGGCCAGCATCGGCGCCCGGCGGGAGCGGATGTCCCGCTCGAGCTCAGCGACGGGAAGCGCCTCGGTCTCTACAGACGGCTTGGTGATCCGGGGCACGCGGGTGCCAGCCGGCGGGGCGGCCGGCTTTCGCAGGCGCGGCGCGGGCGGGGTCGACGTTCCCGACAGACGTGGTCCCATCTCGCTGCTCAAAACACCTCCGATCCCCGGTCGGAGCGGTCCGTGCGAGGGCACAACGGAAACTTCCTGGTCCCGTGGCCCGGGGTCAGCGAGAGCCACCCCCGGTGAGGATCTCCACGCCCGACCCCTCGATCGTCAGCTTCAGGCCCTCGCGCAACGACACGGTCGGCTCCCACCCGAGCAGCTCACGCGCCAGAGAGATGTCGGGCCGGCGCTGTTTCGGGTCGTCCTCGGGCAGCGCCTCGTAGACGATCTCCGAGCTCGATCCGGTCAACTCCAGGACGGCCTCGGCGAGTTCGAGCAGGGTGAACTCATCGGGGTTGCCGACGTTGACGGGATCGTGATAGCCCGACTCGGCCAGGGCGATGATGCCGCGGATCAGATCGGTGACGTAGGTGAACGAGCGTGTCTGGCTGCCGTCGCCGAAGACCGTCAGCGGACGGTTGCCCAGGGCCTGGCGTAGGAACGTCGGGATCGCCCTGCCGTCGTGGGGGCGCATGCGTGACCCGTAGGTGTTGAAGATCCGGACGATTGCCGTGTCGACACCCTGCTGGCGGTGGTAGGCCATCGTCAGGGCCTCCGCGTAGCGCTTGGCCTCGTCGTAGACGCCGCGCGGGCCGATCGGGTTGACGTGGCCCCAGTAGCTCTCGGCCTGCGGATGCTCGAGCGGGTCGCCGTAGACCTCGCTTGTCGAGGCGATCAGGAAGCGGGCGCGCTTCGCCTTTGCTAGCCCCAGCGTGTGGTGGGTGCCATACGAGCCGACCTTCAGGGTGTGCAGGGGGAGCCGCAGGTAGTCGATCGGCGAGGCCGGCGAGGCGAGGTGGTAGACGTAGTCGATCGGCTCGTCGACGAAATAGGGCTCGATGATGTCGATCTGCAGGTAGCGGAACCGGTCTGGATCGCGGATGTGCTCGATGTTGGCCAGCGAGCCCGTCTCGAAGTTGTCGACACAGATCACCCTGTTGCCGCGAGCCAGCAACTCATCGCAGAGGTGGGATCCGAGGAAGCCGGCCCCCCCGGTGACCATGCAGGTCGACATCGTTTGCAGGATACCCGTGTCACGGGCGCCGGAACCGCGCGAGAGCGACCGTGCATCCTGCAGCAATCGGCCCCGGGTCCATATCATCCATGTCGTGGCCACCACCGGCTTGCCAGATGAAGATCTCGAGCGCCTGACCGTCGCACCGGTCGTGGGGCCTGAGGACCCGCGCCGCTTCACGGACTCCGGCATCGAGATCGACGAGCTCTACGACGAGTCGAACCTCCCCGAGCAGCTGGACCTCGGCGAGCCGGGCGACTACCCCTACACCCGCGGGGTCCACCGCGAGATGTACCGCAAGCAGACCTGGACGATGCGCCAGTACGCGGGCTATGCCTCGGCCAAGGAGTCCAACGAGCGCTACCGCTACCTGCTCTCGAAGGGCTCTACCGGGCTCTCGATGGCCTTCGACCTGCCGACTCAGCTGGGCCTCGACTCGGACAACCCCCGCTGCCTGGGCGAGGTCGGGCGCACCGGGGTGGCGATCGACACGATCGACGACATGCGGACCGCCTTCGACGGGATTCCACTGGACGCGGTCTCCACCTCGATGACGATCAATGCGCCGGCCGGGTGCCTGCTGCTGCTCTACGAGCTGGTCGGCGAGGAGCAGGGCGTTCCCTCCGAGAAGCTGCGCGGGACGACTCAGAACGATGTCCTGAAGGAGTACATCGCCCGGGGCAACTACATCTACCCGCCTGAGCCGACGATGCGCCTGACGACCGACCTCTTCCAGTACTGCCAGGAGCATGTGCCGCGCTGGAACACGATCTCGATCTCCGGCTACCACTTCCGCGAGAAGGGCTGCTCGGCGGTGCAGGAGGTGGCCTTCACGCTCTCCTCGGGAATCGCCTATGTCCAGGCGGCGATCGACAAGGGCCTGGACGTCGACGATTTCGCGCCCCGCCTCGCCTTCTTCTTCAACGGCCACAACAACGTCTTTCAGGAGGTCGCGAAGTTCCGCGCCGCCCGCCGGATGTGGGCTCACATCATGCGGGAGCGCTTCGGCGCCAAATCCGAGAAGTCGATGATGCTGCGCTTCCACACCCAGACCGGGGGCGTGACGCTGACGGCTCAGCAGCCGGAGAACAACATCGTCCGGGTCGCCCTGCAGGGCTTCGCGGCGGTCTGCGGAGGAACCCAGTCGCTCCACACCAACGGGTTCGATGAGGCCCTGGCGCTGCCGACGGAGCGGGCGGCGAAAATCGCTCTGCGCACCCAGCAGATCCTCGCTCACGAGTCGGGCGCCACCGACACCGTCGACCCATTCGCGGGCTCCTACCTGGTCGAGTCGCTGACGGACGAGATCGAATCGCGAGCCAACGAGCTGATCGCAAAGGTGGACGCGCTGGGCGGCTCGGTGAACGCGATCGAGTTCATCACCGCCGAGATCGACGAGTCGGCCTGGGGCTACCAGGAGCGCTACCGCCTGGGACAGGACATCGTGGTGGGAGTCAACAAGTACGAGGAAGAGGGCATCGAGGTGCCCGACCTCCTGCGGGTCGACCCCGAGTCCGAGCGCGAACAGCTTCACCGCCTGGCGTCATTCAAGGCCGATCGCGACCAGGAGCTGGTTCAGCGGCGCCTGGAGGAGCTGCGCGAGGCGGCCCGCGGAACCGAGAACCTGCTGCCGCCGATCCGCCAGGCCCTCAAGGACCGCTGCACGCTCGGCGAGACCTGCGGTGCGATGGGGGACGTCTTCGGCGCCTACCAGGCCCGATTCTGATCCGCGCGGCCCACCCGGCTGGCCGAGTCAATATGGTGGGCTCATGAGCCAACTAGCCCCCATCGCAGCCCTGTACGACTACATCCTCGGTCTTCACATCATGGCCGTCGTGGTCGCCTTCGGCGTCACATTCGCCTACCCGATCATGTTCGCCGTCGGTGCGAAACGGGATCCCCGGAGCCTCCCCGTCCTTCACCGGATCGAGTACACGATCGAGCGCGTCCTGATCAATCCGGGCCTGCTCGTGGTGCTCCTGGCCGGCGCCTACCTGGCCAGCAAGGGTCACGATTGGAGCGAATTCTTCGTGCAGTGGGGTCTCGGCGCCGTTGTCGTCATCGGCGCCGTCGTGGGTGCCGTGATGATCCCCACGGCGAAAAAGGCCGAGCAGCTCGCTGAACGGGACCTCGCCGGAGGTGACGGCGGCGAAATGAGCGCCGAGTACCAGGCGGCCGTCAAGCGGCTCACCACGTTCGGCTCGCTGCTGAGCGTCCTGGTGCTCGTGACGATCCTGTTCATGGCCGTGAAGCCCTAGCCGGGCCGCGGTACCCTTGCGCTCATGAGCGAGGGTTATCGAGTCGCCGTGATCGGCGCCACCGGCCAGGTCGGGACGCTGATGCTGCAACTGCTGCGCGAGCGGGAATTCCCGGCCCGCGAGATCGTTCCGTTCGCCTCCGAGCGCTCGGCGGGCAAGACTCTCGAGGACGGTTCGGTCGTGCAGCCGCTGAATGACGAGACGATCCAGGGCTTCGACATCGCCCTGTTCTCGGCCGGAGGCTCCACCTCTGGCGAGTGGGCGCCGCGCTTCGCAGCGGCGGGCGCCACGGTGATCGACAACTCTTCGCGCTGGCGCATGCAGGACGACGTGCCCCTGGTCGTGAGCGAGGTCAACCCGGAGGCTCTCGACGCGCACCGCGGGATCATCGCCAACCCGAACTGCTCGACCATGCAGATGGTCGTCCCGCTGAAGGCCATCCAGCAGGAGGCCGGGATCGAGCGTCTCGTGGTCAGCACCTACCAGGCCGTCTCGGGCACCGGTAAGCGGGCTGTCGAGGAGCTACTCGATCAATCCCATGCGGTGCTGCACGAACGTCAGATCGAGGCGCCCAGCCAGTACGCCCACCAGATCGCCTTCAACGCCCTCCCCCAGGCTGGGAGCTTCGCCCCCGGTGACGACCACACCGACGAGGAGCGCAAGCTGATCAACGAGACTCGGAAGATCCTCAGCGACCCGACGATCCGCGTGAGCGCGACATGCGTCCGGGTCCCCGTCGTGAACGGGCACTCGCTGGCCGTCAACGTCGAGACCAGGGAGCCACTGAGCCCCGAGCGAGCCCGCGAGGTCCTCTCGACCGCACCGGGGGTCAGCGTCCTGGACGACCCGGGCGCCGGCGTTTACCCGATGGCCATTCAGGCCACCGGGCATGACGAGGTGTTCGTCGGGCGGCTGCGACGCGATCCGGGCAACGATCTCGCCCTGGACCTCTGGATCGTGGCCGACAACCTTCGCAAGGGGGCCGCCACCAACGCCGTCCAGATCGCCGAGCTGCTGGACCAGCGCGATCTCGTGAAGGCGTCCGCCGGCGCACTCAGCAGCTCCTAGCTGGAGTTCGCCAAAGCCCGCTGGGTGCACATCTCCTAGCAGCGGAGATCGCCGGAAGGAGTAGACCACCGGGGCTCGAAGAGGTCCCCAGATGATCTCCTCGGAGGTTCAGCGGACGCTTGTGAAGTCGCCGCCCGAGCTGTGGGCCGAGCTGAGCGACCCCAAATCGCTGGCCCGCCACCTTGGCGAGCTCGGCGAGATCCGGATCACCAGGGCCGAGCCCGAAAAGCTCGTCGAGTGGGAGGCCGAGGAGGCACGTGGCAGCGTCGCCATCAAGCCCTCCGGCTGGGGCACCAAGGTGACCCTCAAGGCAAGCCGCGAGTACACACCCGCCGAGCCCGAGGTCGCCGAGCCCGAGCCGGACCCCGCTGAGGCCGAGCCCCCGTCGGGCGGGTCCGAGCTGGAGGACATCGAGTCCGGCGATACAGAGCTTGTTGCGCCGCTGGCCGCCGACGACGACGTCGAGACTGCCCAGCCGGCAACTCCCGATGCTGAGGCTTTGCCTGAGGCGGCCGAACCGCTCGATGAAGTGCCCGTCCAGCCCTCCGGACTCGATGCCTGGAGCCAACAGGAGGCCGAGCTGACCGTCACGGCAGCCGAGCGCTTCGGCCATGAGCACTCGGCCAGCCTTCTTGGCAGCGACCTTCAGGCGGCAGCAGACAGGGAACTCGAGACCCTTGCGCCAGAGGCCCAGGGCGATACCGAGCAACCCCAGCTGGTTGAGCCGGAGCCGAGCGAACCGGCCCCTGAGGCCGAGGCCCCCGCCCCCCGCATGGGGTTCTTTGCTCGCCTGTTCGGCCGCGGCCGGAGGAAGAGCCCGGGCGCGACGGCCCCGGGCGCCCAGGACGAGCCCACAATTGAGACAGTCACCGAGCCCGAAGCTGAGCCGGAGCCCGCTCTGAGCGCCTTCGAGAACGATGCAGAGACGGCGCCGGCGCCTGCCCTCGATCAGCCGGAGCCCGAGCCCGAGAGCGTCCCGATCGAGGAGCCTCAGCTGGAGAGCCTGCCCGAGCCGGAGCCTGAGAGCGTGCCCGCGATCACTCCGACGGCCGAGACTCAGAGCACCGAGCCGGCAGGTCCGGCCGAGCAGCCCGCCGAGGGCGAGGACGCAACTGAGGCCGAGACGGAGCCGCAGGTAGACCTGGCCGCCGAGCTGAAGGCGGCCGAGGAGGCTGCCGAGGAGGAGGTCAGGATGATCCTTACGGGCGTCCTTGACCGTCTTGGCGCGGCGCATCACCGGCCGTTCTCCCGCGCCTGATCCCACCGGGGCGCCGGCGCATCCAGGGCTCGGTCAGCCCGTGGGACGCGCCACGGATAAGATCCCGCCCCGATGTCAAAGGCACACGACAGAACAGCTGAGGCTGCCGTCCTCGCCGCGTCCCGCGGCGGCGGGCGCAAGGAGCCGCGCCAGAAGGCGCCGGAGAGCTACGAGGAAAAGCTTGCGCAGCTCGAGGAGCTCCGCGAAGCGGCTCAGCACTCCTCCCCCGAGGCCGAGGAGAAGCAGCACGCCCGCGGCAAGTACACGGCCCGCGAGCGGATCGAGAAGCTGCTCGACCCGGGCTCCTTCCAGGAGCTGGACACCTTCGTGCGCCACCGGACGACGGACTTCGACATGCAGAAGAACCGCCCCTGGGGCGACGCCGTGGTGACGGGCCACGGGACGATCGACGGCCGGACGGTCTGCGTGTTCAGCCAGGACTTCACCGTCTTCGGAGGCTCGCTGGGCGAGGTGATGGGCGAAAAGATGGTCAAGATCATGGATCTGGCGGCCAAGATCGGCTGCCCGGTGATCGGCATCAACGACTCCGGTGGCGCGCGGATCCAGGAGGGCGTCGTCTCGCTGGGCGCCTATGGAGACGTGTTCGTGCGCAACGTCCGCTGCTCGGGGGTGATCCCCCAGATCTCCCTGATCATGGGCCCCTGCGCCGGTGGGGCGGTCTACTCGCCGGCGATCACGGACTTCATCTTCATGGTCAAGGAGACCTCGCACATGTTCATCACCGGCCCCGACGTGATCAAGACGGTCACCGGCGAGGAGGTCGGCTTCGAGGAGCTGGGCGGGGCGATGTCCCACAACACCCGGTCGGGCGTCGCCCATTTCGCCTCGGAGGACGAGGACGCCTGTCTGGAGGACTGCCGCTACCTGATCAGCTTCCTGCCTCAGAACAACCTGCAGACGGCTCCCCGGGTGGCCCCCACGGACGACCCGGAGCGGATGGACCCGGAGCTCGACGAGGTCGTCCCGGACAACCCCAACAAGCCCTATGACATGCGCAACGTGGTCCGGCACATCGTCGACGACGGCGAGTTCTTCGAGGTCCACGAGCACCACGCCAAGAACATCATCTGCGGCTTCTCCCGCCTCGATGGGTTCGCGATCGGCGTGGTGGGCAACCAGCCGGCTCAGCTCGCTGGGGTCCTGGACATCGACGCGTCGGCCAAGGCGGCGCGCTTCGTGCGGACCTGCGACGCCTTCAACATCCC
>CAZFGJ010000011.1:0-33947 GCA_964518445.1 uncultured Solirubrobacteraceae bacterium | reverse complement strand
AGCAACGCTCCCAGCGCCCCCGCCCCCATCAGCAGGACGCCGGCCAGCGTTTTGCGGGCCGCCCCGCCCGCACCTTCGAGGTGGACCGACGCGACCGCGGCGATGTAGGGCACGATCACGATTCCCGCCGTGTACTTCGTCGCGCAGGCCAGCCCCAGCCCGATTCCGGCCAGCGCGTGATCTCTGAGCCTTCCTTTGCGCAGGACGCCGGCCGTGCCGAGCAGCGACAGGGTCAGGGGCGCAAGCGTCGGCGCGTCGTTCAGTGCCAGGTGGGAATAGAAGACCGGCAGGAACGCGACCGCCGCGATCGCCGCCGCCAAGAGGCCCGCCGCACGGCTGAAGAGCCTCGCCCCCGTGAGGTAGAGCAGCCACACGGCGATCGTCCCCAGCACCGCCGAGGCGACCCGCGCCAGCGTGTAGAGCTCGGACGGGTGGTGGGCATAGGCCCGCATGACCGCCCCGCCCCCACCGAAGTAGATCGCGAACAGGAAATGAAGGACGTAGGTGAAGGCCGGCGGGTTGGCGAAGTAGTGCGGGTTCAGCGTCCCCTTGGTGAACATTTCGACCGCATGCGGCACGAAATGGTCGCCCTCATCCGTGTTGTAGGCGTAGGGCAGCCCCTGGCGGACCCCCCACAACCGCAGGCCCAGAGCTCCCGCCAGCACGAGCCCCAGGGCGGGCCAGTGCAAGCGCCGCTCGTCCGCCGCGCGCCGGCCCGGGCCACTGCTCTCAGCAGTTGCCATAGACCGCGTAGTAGCGGCTCGTGTAAAGGCGCCTGAAGCCCGGCAGCGGAACCTGGTCGCGCGGGTCGTCGCCGACGTCCACGATCGCCTCGAAGAAGACCGCGCTGCCGAGCGGGTAGACCGCCACGCTCCCCCGTTCGATCCGTTCCTGCAGCGCATGGGAGCGCTTGGCGATATCGGCACGGGCCTGGCTGCGCGCGACGATGTCGTGCTGCCCGACGCTGTGAAGGATCCACCTGGCGTCGGGGATCAGCTTGTTGTTGGGCAGCGAGAGCAGCGGACAGCGGCGCAGCTGTGCCGCCACCCGCGGGCTGTGCAGCGCCTGGGCCAGGCCGGCGTGGAATTCCTCGTGATAGGCCAGCGTCGTGCGCAGGCTCGACAGGCTCAGCGTCGTCGCCGCCGAGACGGTTCCGAACAGCACCAGCGCGGTGGCGCCGGCGATCCAGATGCGCCGTGCCGTGGACCCCGGGACGAGCATCGCCCAGCCACCCAGGGTGACCGCGCAGAACAGCAGCAGCACCGTGGCGCCGCCCAGCAGGTAGCGGTCGATGACCGACGCGCCGGCGGCGCCCTCGAGGACGAAGACGCCGTACAGGAGCACCGTCGAGACGAGCGGCACCGCCGCCCGCTTCGGGGCCATCCAGATCGCCAGCGGGATGCCCGCCGCCGCACCCAGCAGCACGGGGATCTTGTCGATCCGTTCCGAGAACGTCCAGATCGAGGTGATCACGCTGCCGATGCCCTGGGTCCGTTCCAGTTCCTGCGCCAGGCCCGAGGTTGCCGTCAGCGAGTAGAGCGGGTTGCCCGTCACGATCGCGTCCAGGGCCACCCAGATCAGCGGAGCCGAGGCCGCCAGAGCCAGGTACTTCAGGCGGACGGGGTTGCTCACCCCGGGCAGGCACCAGAGCCAGTAGACGCCCGCCAGGACCCATGCATCGGGCCGCAGCAGCCCCGCGGCGGCCAGTGCCAGGAACACGGGAGTCCCCCTGCGGGGACGTTCCACCTCCAGCACGATCGCCCAGACGATCAGCGCGATGTAGGTGATGTCCAGATACCCCTGGGCCGAGAGGTTCTCGACGAAGAAGCGGCTCAGCAGCAGCAGCGCCGCGAACAGGCCGACCACAGGGCCGAAACAGAGGCGGCCCAGCCGGTAGAGGCCGGCCACCGCCGCGACGAACGAGGCGATCGAGCCGAAGATCATCAGGCGGGCGCCGCCCTCGCCGAAGATCGAGCAGAACATCCCGAAGGCGATCGCCAGCGGATGCTCCGTCGGCCCCCTGTAGACGCTGAAGTCCGGAAGATGCAGGTGGAGCAGGTCCCGGCCCCACAACAGCGCGTAGAAGGAGTCGTAGGTCGGGTAGGTCGGGTAGGTCAGGTACCCCACCAGGGCGCCCACGCAGAGGACCCCCAATCCGATCCGCTCCCAGGTCCGCAGGGACAGGCCCCGTAGAGGCGCCAGCCTGATCGAGCCCGGCCTTCGCCGGGTGGGAATCGCGCTTTCCATCTAGCCTTGGCGGTAGGAGAGCCGGCACCGGCGCCGGGCCCGTGGTCGTCTAGACCCTTGGCGCCAAGACCGTGACCTGCGCTTTGGGATACTGCCGGTAGCCAAGTCTAGGCAATCCAGGCCCATGAAGCTCATCATCCAAATCCCCTGTTACAACGAGGCCGAGCAGCTTCCGGCGACGCTCGCCGACCTCCCCCGCGAGGTCGAGGGCTTCGATTCGGTCGAGTGGCTGGTGATCGATGACGGCTCGACAGACGAGACGATCGCCGTCGCCAAGGCCCACGGCGTCGACCACCTGGTCCGCCTGACCAACAACAAGGGGCTGGCCACCGGCTTTCAGGCGGGCATCGACACGGCCCTCAAGCTGGGTGCCGACGTGATCGTCAACACCGATGCGGACAACCAATACTACGGCCCCGACATCACCCGGCTGGTCGAGCCGATCCTGGCGGGCCGCGCCGACATGGTCGTGGGGGATCGCGAGGTCACGGGAATCGAGCATTTCTCTCCCCTGAAGAAGACCCTTCAGAGACTCGGCTCCTGGGTCGTCCGCCAAGCCTCCGGGACGAACATCCCCGACACCACCTCCGGCTTCCGCGCCTACAACCGCGAGGCTGCCATCCAGATCGTCGTCGTCTCCAAGTTCACCTACACGCTCGAGACGATCATCCAGGCCGGCAAGCAGCTCGTCGCGGTCGATCACGTCCCCGTGCGCACGAACCCCAAGACCCGCGAGTCGCGGCTATTCCCCTCGATGGGTGCCTACGTGCGGCGCAACGCCGTCTCGATCTTCCGGATCTATGCGCAGTACGAGCCGCTGAGGATCTTCTGGAGCATGGCCCTGCTGATGGGCACGGTCGCCGTCGCCGTCTGGATCCGCTTCGCCGTGGCCTACATCGAAGGCAACGGCAAGGGGCATGTTCAGTCGCTGATCCTGGGCGCCGTGCTGTTCATCGCCGCCGTCGTGCTGTTCGTCCTCGGCGTGATCGGCGACCTGCTGGCAGCGCAGCGGCTCTTGACCCAGCGGACATTCGAGCGGGTCCGGCGGATCGAGCTTCAGCTCGGCGTCGAGCCCTCCCACTACGAACCCGGCCAGCCCGCGGGGACGCCCGAGGAGCCCGCCGTGCCGCCCCGACTCGAGAAGGTCCGATTGTGAGCGGCGGCGGCGTCACGGTTTCCGAGGACGGGGTCGTCACTGGGAACACCTACGACAAGTACGGATCCTCCAATCCCGTCGTGCGGCGGCTGATGGCCGGCTTCGAGGGCGCTCTGGAGGACCTCTTCGTCAAGGCCTCCCCCACCTCGCTGCTCGATGTCGGCTGCGGCGAGGGCGTTCTGGTGCACCAGTGGGCCCAGCGGATGGGCCAGGGACGGGTAGTCGGAATCGACCTCGAAGAGGAGTCCATCCAGGCCGGCTGGGCCGCCAGGCAGGCGCCCAACCTCGAGTACAAGATCATGCAGGCCGAGAACCTCCCCTTCGCCGACGACGAGTTCGACATGGCCAGCGCCATCGAGGTGCTCGAGCATGTCCCCGACCCAGGGCACACCGTCGCCGAGATGGCCCGTTGCGCCAGCGGCCACCTGCTCGTCTCGGTCCCCCGCGAGCCGCTCTGGCGGATGCTGAACATGGCACGGGGCGCCTACTGGAAGGACCTGGGCAACACCCCCGGCCACCTGAACCACTGGTCGCGACGCTCCTTCGTCAGCCTGCTCGCCCAGCATGGGGAGGTCGTCGAGGTGCGGACGCCCTTCCCCTGGACGATGTTGCTTGTCCGCCTCTAAACAGGCGCCGGAGCCGGGCACCTCCAAGTCCTACGGGAGCGGAGCCCGGATCCTCTCGATCGGCATCGCCTCGACCGGCCTGCTGACCTTCGCCTACTTCTCGATCGCAAGCCACGTCCTGTCGGCCTCCTCGGCCAAGGCGATCGACCTGCTCTGGTCGGTCATGTTCGTGATCATCTCGGTGATCTACCGGCCCATCGAACAGCTGCTCTCGCGCACCATCGCCGAGCGCCGGGCACGGGGCCACGCCCAGCACACCCTGCGCGTCCCCATGCTGATCCAGGGGAGCTTCGCCCTCGTCTTCCTGATCCTCGCCCTGATCCTCAAAGAACAGCTCCTGAACCTGTTCGACCAGGACGAACCCCTCTATTGGATCCTCGTCGTCGGCACCCTCGCCTACGCCGCCAGCTACTTCGCCCGGGGATGGCTCGCCGGCCATCAGCGCTTCGGGCTGTTCGGGGGCCTCGTCCTGATGGAGTCCTTCTCGCGCGTCGCCTTTGCCCTGGCGGTCGCCCTGGGCATCACCAGCGGTCAGACGGCAGTCGCACTGGGGATAGCCGCGGCCCCCTTCGTCTCGCTGGTCGTCGTCCCGGTGGCCTTCGCCCGGTCCTCCACGCCCCCCACCCACGCCCTCGACGGCCCCATCACCGTCGATGAGGCCGATGCCGCCCTCGCCGGTCCGGGGACCGAGGGCGTCCAGGAGGCGGCCGCCCACGACGACCTCTCGCTGCGCCGCGGCGGCTACTTCGCGATCTGGGTGTCGGGGATCATGCTCGCCGAGCAGGCCCTGCTGAACGCCGCCGTCCTGACCGTCAACGCGACAGCTCGGGACGCGGCCCTGGCCGGGATCGTCTTCAACATCCTGCTGATAGCCCGAGCTCCCCTGCAGCTCTTCCAGGCGATCCAGACCTCCCTCCTGCCCCACCTGACCGGCCTGGAGGCGACCGCCGGCCATGAGGCCTTCGCCCACGCCATCCGCGTCACCGTCCTGGCGATCGTTGCCTTCGCCGGCGCCGTGGCACTCGGACTGCTGCTGATCGGCCCGTTCGTCATGGAACACATCCTCTTCGGCCAGAACTACTCCTACGGGCGCGTCGGCCTGGCGATGATCGGCGTCGGCATGGGCCTGCACCTGATTTCCGGTGCCCTCAACCAGGCCGCCCTGGCGCGCGACAAAGCCCATGCGGCAGCCGGATGCTGGATCCTCGCCGCTGTCGTCTTTGTCATCTGGATGCTCACCCCGCTCGTCTCCGAAGAGGTTCTGCGGACCGAGATCGGCTACGCCGGCGCCACCGGCCTGCTCGCTCTCGCGCTGACGATCCTCTACCGCCGCGGCACCGCTCAGCTTCAGAGCGCAGCCGTCTAGAACGGCCTGTCTGAGAACTTCGGCCGGGCGCTCAGATCGCGCCGACGGCGCTCGCCAGGGCGCTGTAGGCGCCCGCCGGGTCCTTCGAGCCGAAGATCGCCGAGCCGGCCACGAACAGGCCCGCTCCCGCCTCACGGCAACCCGGAGCCGTCTGCGGGTCGATCCCGCCGTCCACCTCGATCGCCCCGCCAACCTTGGCAATCTCCCGGACGCGGCCCAGCTTCTGGAGTGAATGCTCGATGAATGCCTGGCCTCCCCAGCCGGGGTTGACCGTCATGCAGAGGATCAGATCTGCCATCTCTGCCACGTCGGCCAGCGCCTCGGGAGGCGTACCAGGATTGATCGCCACGCCCGCGCAGGCGCCGCCATCTTGAATCAGGTCGATCGCATAGGCCAGATGCGGAGTCGCCTCGGCATGGACCGTCACCGAGTCCGCTCCGGCGCTGATGAAGTCGCCCGCACTGCGCTCGGGCCGCTCGATCATCAGGTGCACATCGATGATCCCCGAAGCCTCGTGGACCGTCTCGGCGATCGCCCCCACGACGTTCGGACCCATCGTGATCGGCGGCACGAAATGCCCGTCCATCACATCCACATGGATCACCCTGGCCCCCGCATCCAGGACCTCCTTGACCTGCTCCCGCAGCCGCCCGAAGTCCGCCGAGAGGATCGAGGGCGCAACACGGACGCTGCCCAGCAGGTCCTTCGCGCTCATACGGCTTGGAGCATTGAATCGCCGCAGTTATTGCACTTCATGATCGCCGTCGATGACATCCTGACGATCGTCGAGTGCTCGCCGCAGTTGGGGCAGACGGATGTCAGCTCGAAGCGGTGCAGGCAGTAGACGCAGCGGTAGCGCCCCGGGAGGTTGGTCGGCCTGAGCCACGGCTCACCGCAGTTGGGGCACTGCGGCCCAAGGTCGATCGGCGCCCTGGCGGCGCCGGTGGTGTCGCCCTCCATCCTCAGCTCCTGCGCATGCGGGCGATGAAGAACCCGGCCGTGTCGTCGCGGTGCGGAAGGGTCAGCAGGCTGCCCTTTGCCTCAGTGCTCGAGATCGCGTACTCCGGCCACTCGGCGGAGATGTCGTCGAGGGCGAAGTCGGGGCGGGAGTCCAGGAATTCGTCGATCAGGCGCTCGTTCTCAGTCGGAGAGACCGTACAAGTAGAGTAGACAAGCACGCCACCCGGACGGAGGGCATCGGCTCCAACGCCCAGAATACGGCTCTGGGACTGGCGCATCTCCTCGATCGCCGAGGCGCTGGCGCGCCAGCGGCGATCCGGGCGGGCCTGGAGCGTTCCCAGCCCCGAACAGGGCGGATCTACAAGGACCCTGTCGAATGGCGCGTCCTCACGGGGGTGCTCCGCGTCGGCCACCTCCACGCGGATGTTTGCGGCGCCCAGCCGGGTCGCTGTCTTCGCAAGCTTTTTGGCCCGCCGGGCGTTTCGCTCGACTGCCACCAGCTCGCCGCGGCCATCCATCAGCGCCGCCAGATGGGTGCTCTTCCCGCCCGGCGCCGCGCAGAGGTCCAGCAGCCGCTCGCCCGGCTCCGGCGCGAGCACCAGGGACACCAGCATCGCCGCCCGTGACTGGGCTGTGTAGGCGCCCTCCGCCCAGAGCGGGGAGGCGTGGATGTCCAGCGGGCCGTCGATCACGAGCGCCTCGGCGATCCGCGGATCGCGGTGCGTTGGCACGCCGATGCTCTCGGCCAGCGCCGCCGCGTCCGTCCGCAGCGTGTTGGCCCGCAGCGCAAGCTCGGCCGGCTCGTTGTCCCGGGCCATCAGGGCGCGTGCCTGCTCGGGGCCCAGGGCCTCCCACCAGAGCTCGGCTATCCACCGGGGATGGGAGTGCTTGATCGACGCCTGCTCAGGCGTCTCCTCGGTGAGGCCTCCCAGCAGCTTCTCCCGTCCCTCTCGAGCTGCTCGCCTGAGCACCGCATTGACCAGCCCGTGGCCCTTGCCCCGTGGCGACTTGGCCAGCTCGACCGCGTCGTCGATGACCGCATAGTCAGGCGCCCCGCCGAGGTAGAGGAGCTCGTAGAGCCCCAGCCTGAGGGCCGCCAGCAGCGGAGGATCGAGCTCATCGGCCGGGCCCCCCGCGAGAGCCGTGACGAGGTGATCGGTCGTTCCCCGGCGCTGGACCGCGCCGTAGGAGAGGCGCATCGCCAGCGCCCGGTCGCGTGGATCGAGCTCCGCCGCCTCGCCCTGCAGAGCCTTCTCTGCGTAGGCGCCCTGCTCGAAGACCCGGCGCAGCACGCGGTAGGCGCACGCCCGGGCGGGCGCCACCGTGTGCGATCTGATCGTCGGAGCCGAGCTCATCCCGTTCGGCTCGCCCTCGCAGGGGAGAGCACTTCGGCCAGGTCGCCCGCCAGGCGATCGCTCTCCTGCGCCTCGAGTGCGGCCGTCGTGATGCGAACCGCCGGGACGGTTGAAGCGAGCCGGTAGCGGGCCCCCGGGGCGAGGACCCAGCCGCGTTGCAGCAGTGCCCCGAGAACGCCCGCTTCCTCTCCCACCGGGACCCAGACGTTCAGTCCCGAGGCGGCCTCGGCCGCGACGCCTCGTTCCGCCAGCGCTCCGATCAGTCTGAGGCGCCGCTCGCGGTAGGTCGCTGCGGCCCGCTCGATCAGCTCCTCGACACCGGGGTCGCTCCAGAGCTCCAGCACCAGCGTCTGCAGCACGTAGCTGACCCATCCCGGTCCGCGCTGCTGGCGGCCCCTGACGCGGGCGATCGTTGTCTCATCCCCCGCAAGGACAGCCAGGCGGAGGTCCGGGCCGAATGCCTTGGCCACCGACCTCGTCGTCGCCCACCGACTGCGCCCGTCCAGCAGCGTGTGGAGCGGGCTGCCCGCAACGGGACCCAGGTGGTCATCCTCGACCACCAGAAGGCCGGGGTGCTCGTCCAGGACGCTCCGCAGCTCGGCGGCCCTCTGCTCGTCGAAGGCGGCCCCCGTCGGGTTCTGCCCGCGGGGGGTCAGGATCACCGCCGCTGCGCCGCGCGTGATCGCGCGCCGCAGCTCATCCGGCAGCATTCCCCGGCCGTCGATCTTGACCGGCTCGAGCTTCAGCCCCTGAGCGCGCAGAAGGTCGAACAGGTCCGAGTAGCCGGGATCCTCGACAGCGACCCTGTCACCCGGGCGAAGACTCGCCTGGAGCACCCGCTCGACCCCGTCCATCGCCCCGCTGACCACGCAGAGCTCTCCGGCAGGCACACCGTCGCCCAGCAGCTGGGCCCGTGCCATGCGCAGCAGCCCCTCCAGCTCGGGAGCCTCTCCATAGAGGCGGACCGGCATCTCGGCACGGGCGATGGCAGCGGCGAGATCAGGGAGCAGCGCGGGGTCCGGGTTTCCCCGCGACAGATCTCTGGCACCCTCGGGAATGGGCATCGGCGCAGCCAGGAGCCCCACCGGGGGACCCTCGGCCACACGCGTCCCACGGCGCGGCTCGGTCACCACGACGCCGCGGCGCCGCAGCTCGGCAAGCCCCGCCGCGACCGTCGCCGGGCTGATGCCGGCGTCCGCGGCCAGGCGCCGGACCGAGGGAAGGCGCTGCCCACGGCCAAGGCGGCCCGCGGCGACGTCCGCTTCGACCTCGCCGACGAGCCCCGCAGCGCTGCGGGCCTTGATCCGATACTGTTTTAGATCAGTCATCACTCTGTACTATTACAGAAAGGGGCGTGCGGTGGAATCTCAAGCTGTGCCGAGCAGACCGGCATCGGACCGGACCCGTCTTCGCCGCCGGCGCGACCGGGGCAGCTATGACCGCCAGACAATCGACGCGATCCTCGACGAGGCGATCGTGGCGCACTTGGCCATCGTCATGGGCGACGGGCAGCCGATCGCCATCCCCACCCTTCACGCCCGAGCCGGCGATGTCGTCTACTGCCACGGCGCCAGCGCCGGGCGGACGATGCGGGCGATGGCCCAGGGCGCGCCCGCCTGCCTGACCGTCTCGGTGATCGACGGCCTCGTTCTGGCCAGGTCGGCGATGCACCACTCGGCCAACTACCGCTCGGCGATCCTTCTGGGCAAGGCCCGCCCAGTCGAGGACCCCGAGGAGAAGCGGGCGGCATTCGAGGCGATCGTGGAACGGATCGTCCCCGGCCGCTGGAGCGAGGTGCGCCAGCCAACCGCCAAGGAGATGCGCGCCACCTCGGTCGTCGCGATCGCGATCGACGAGGCATCGGCCAAGGCCCGCACGGGCCCGCCGATGGATGACGAGGAGGACTACAGCCTGGACGTCTGGGCGGGTGTCATCCCGCTTTCGATGACCGTCGGGGAGCCCATCCCCGACCCCCTGCTCCGCGAGGAGATCGCGGTGCCCGAGCACGTGCGCTCCTACCGCGCCGGCGGCGCCCCGTGACCGCGTAGATACGCCGCCGTATCCATCGGCCGTCCACCGGGCGGCTGAACCTCCAGCAGCTCGAGAGCGCCCGGCTCGCACCCCAGGAGCAGCCGGCCCTCAACCGCGGCGAGCTGTCCCGCCGGTGGCGCGGGATCGTCGGCCAGGCGAGCCCGGGTGACACCGATCGCCCGCTCATCGTCGATCGCCACCCGAGCTCCGATGTGGGGGCGCAGCGCCCGCACGATCCGCTCGAGCTCGGCCGCCGGCCGGCCCGGGTCGAGCAGCCGGTCCACCGCCACGATCTTCTCGGCGTAGGTGATGCCCTCCTCGGGCTGCTCCGCGAAGGGCGGGCGCTCGTCGAGGGCCTTGAGCAGGAGATCCCCGCCGAGGGTCTGGAGGCGAGCCGAGAGGCTCGCGAAATCATCCTCGCCCGAGATTTGCTCGGAGCCCTGCAGGCACACCGGGCCGCTGTCCAGCCCGGCCGTCAGGCGCATGATGCTGACACCCGTCTGCTCGTCTCCGGCCATGATCGCCCGCTCGATCGGCGCCGCCCCGCGCCATCGGGGCAGCAGCGATGGGTGGACGTTGAGGATCTCGAAGGCCGAGAGCAGCGGGTCGGTGATCAGCGCGCCGAAAGCGCAGACGACGACCGTCGGGCGCTGATCGGGCGAGGCGGCCTCGATCATCTCGGTGACCGACGGGTCGTTCACCTTCGCGGGCTGCTCGAGGGCCAGTCCCAGCTCCCGTGCCCTGTCGGCCACGGGCGGCGAGGAGATGCGCCGGCCCCGGCCACTGGGCCGGTCGGGGCGGGTGATGACAAGCGACGGGCGGTGCGGCGGAGCCGCGGCCAGGCGCTCGAGGATCGCCGCGGCGAAATCCGAGGTCCCCAGGTAGACAGTGCTCAAGTGCGACTGTGCCCGGTCCGCCCTAGGCGGCGCTGGGCGACCTCTGTGCCTCGCGCATCGCGCGCATGGCCTCCTTGCGCGCCGAGCGGGAGATCCGGTCGAGGATCAGGATCCCGTCGAGGTGGTCCATCTCGTGCTGGATGATGCGGGCGTCCAGGCCCTCGGCCTCGATCTTCAGATCCCGGCCCTGCTCGTCCTTCCCGCGAACGCGGACGGCCGCCGGGCGCTCGACCTCGACGTGGACCCCCGGGAGGCTCAGGCATCCCTCTTCGGCGGTCTCGAGCTCGTCGCTGGCCCACTCGAGCTCGGGATTGACAAGCACCGTCAGCGGATCATCGGAGTAGGCGCGGTAGACAAGCATCCGGTGCAGGATCCCGATCTGGGTCGCCGCCAGACCGACGCCCAGGGCGTCGTGCATCAGCTCCCCCATCCGCTCGGCCTCCTTCGCCAGCTCCTCGTCGAAGCGCTCCACCGGAAGGGCGCTGGCGCGCAGGACCGGGTCGCCCAGCCGCCGCACATGCGCCAGGGCGGCGTCCCGGCGAGCCCTTACCTCGGGATCGAGCTCCTCGGGGGCGCCCTCCTCGCGCTCGACCTCGACGTCCTCATCCTGGGAGGCCGGGGACTCGCTGAACTCCTCAGCCGGCTCTTGCTCGCTCATGCCCTGAAGGATAGGCGCAGTCGCACCGTCACCGCACCCGGGGAGGCGATCAGCCGCGGATCAGCCGGACGGGCTTCTGGACCGCCGCGGTGGGTGCGGTTTCCACGCCCAGGAGCGTCAGCCGGGCGCCCAGATGGCCACCGGCGGCCTTCAACAGCGCTTTCCCCTTCTGGTTGAGAGCCAGCTTGATCAGCGCCTGTCCTTTGGCGGCGAGCGAGATGCCGGCGGTGGCGATCACCACGCTGCGCCGGTGCAGGTGGCCCTTTACCCGCACGGCCCGGCTCACGCTCAGCGTGACCTTGCCGTGGCAGGGCAGGCCACCGGAGCATCGGATCGATAGGAGCGCCGTTCCGCGCTTCACCGCGAGGCGGGCACTCAGCAGTTCCAGGGTGCTCGCTTCAGGCGCCGCGGTCGGCCCGGTTGGGCCCGGGGCGGTTTCGCTGGGGAACGAGTCGCCTTCGATCGGTGGCAGCGAGGTCGTCCGCACCACACCCGTTCCACCGCTGTTCGTCGCGGCCACTTCGCAGGAGAATTCCCGTCCGACGTCCTTCTGGGTCAGCAGATAGGTGCCCGCCAGCCCTTTGGCGAGGATCTGCCCGCCGGCGATGAAGCTGTAGGTGAAGGTCGGCGAGTGAGTCCAGCTGCCCGGAAGGCAGGTCAGCAGGGAGCCCACGTGGGTGAAGCCTTTGATCACCACGCCACCGCCCCGGGGCGCCGTCGGCGGTGATTCGCTGCCTTCGATGAAGTCCTTGACCTCGGGGGCGGCCACGTTGACGAACCCGTCCGTCGCCCCTCCTCCGCAGACTTCCCCGCCGGCCAATCCCACGAAGTCGGCAACCCCCAGCAGCACGGCTTCCGGGCCGATGCTCGTCAGGGCGCTGCCGCTGTCGCCGCTGCAGGCACTCCCCGTGGGCGTCGCCGCGCAGATGAACAGGGCATCGGCTTCGCCGCCGCAGCTCCGCGGGAACAGACTGCTCAGGCTGAGGGCGTGCAGCAGCCCGTCAGGTTCTTCGGCCCCGGGGTTCTCCAGACCGAAGCCCGTCAGGTGCAGGGCCGTTCCCTCGGTCGTGAAGCCGCTGCCCAGCGAAATCGGTTTCACCGACGCGGTCGATTCCAGAGGTGTTTCCAGCGTCAGGACGGCGACGTCATCCGGCGTCCCCGGCCCTTTGGCGTAGTTGAAGCCCGGGTGGATTCGCACATGTTCGACTTCGGCGACCTGCGCCGTGGGCAGTTTTTCGTTGAGTGTGGCAGTGCCCGCGATCACCAGGATCGCTTTCGCCGGCACGGGTTCTTCGGTTTCGGGATTGATCGCGCAGTGACCCGCCGTGAGGATGTGGGTCGAGTCGAGCACCGCGCCACCGCAGAGCAGTTCCCCGCCGCCTTCCAGTTCGACAAGCTCGCTGACCTGCCAGGGGGCCTGGGCGATCGCGATCGACGACCCGCCCACGATTGCGCCATGTGCGCGCCTCGAGCGGTGGCGCAGACGAGCCCGCTGCCCGTGGGCCCGGTGCAGGTGCCAGCCGGCTCGCGCCGCGGCGCCACGGTGGGAGTGCGCCCGGGCGCTCGATGCCGACGCCGCCGAGGAGCAGGCGATCAGCACGGCCATCACGGCGAGCGCCAGGCCCGCTCTTTGCCTCAGCCTCCTCTGCCCCCTGCCTGCCAAAATGACCCCCTCCTCGCGTCTCCCGCGAGAGCGAACAGTACCAATCTGCTGAACGAGCGACGCTGCTGCGCCGTGCCTACTGCGGGTCGACATCGACGCTGAAGCTGACCTCGGCGCTGGCCTTCTCGCGCGCCACCCGGGCGACCGCCTCGCCCACGGCGGCAACGGCAGGACGGCGCTCGGCCGACTTCACCACGAGCACCTGGCGCTCGCGTCCCCGCAGGCGGAAAAGGTCAGCGGGCCCGAGCACGGCGCTCTCGCTCGGCCCCGGCGGGAGCGATCCCAGCAGCAGCTCCCGGGCCGCCAATGCGGCCGCCCGCGCCGGAGCGCTCTCCTCGGATGAGAAGACGATCCGGATCAGGTGGGCGAAGGGCGGGTAGCGCAATGCCTCGCGCCGCTCGAGCTCATCGGCGATGAACCCGGCGCTGTCGTGTTCGGCGGCGTGGCGGATAGCCCGCGCCTCGGGGGCGATCGTCTGGACCAGGACCCGTCCGTTGGTCCCACGCCCGGCACGGCCGGCGAGCTGGGAGATCAGCGCAAAGGTGCGCTCCTCGGCACGGAAGTCGGGGAAGCGCAGCGTCGCATCGGCGTCGAGCACCACCGCCAGGCTGACATCGGGGAAGTCATGACCCTTGGCGACCATCTGGGTGCCGATCAGGACCCCGCTCGAGGCCGCCTGGAAATCGCTCAGGATCGCCCCCGGCTCACCGTCGGCGCCGCTCGCCAGGACGTCCGCGTCGAGGCGGAAGACCGGGAAGTCCCCGTCGTCGAAGACCGCGGCCAGCTCGTGGGCCAGGCGCTCGGTTCCGGCGCCGTGGCGGGCGACTGCCCGTGAGGCGCAGTCCGGACAGGACGAGGGGGTCGGCTCGCGATGGCCGCAGTGGTGGCAGGCCAGGTAGCCGCCGGCCCGGTGAAGGACCAGAGCCACATCGCATTCCGGGCAGTTCCAGACCCGCCCGCAGGAGCGGCACGAGAGGAAGTTCGACCAGCCCCGCCGGTTGAGCAGGACGATCGCCTTGCCACCCTCGGCACGGACCGCGGCGAGGGCCGAGGCCGTCTCGGGATGCAGTCCCGTCCGCTGGCCGCGCATGTCCAGCACCTCGACCGGCGGCAGGGGCCGGCCGTCCACCCGCCGGGGAAGCTCGCAGACCGGGGTCCGGCGGACGCTCTCGGGCCTCGGGGTGGCGCTTCCCAGGAGCAGCAGGGCGCCCGCTCGCGATGCTCGCTCCGCCGCAACGTCGCGCGCGTCGTAGCGGGGGTCGCCTTCGTGCTTGTAGGAGGAGTCGTGCTCCTCGTCGACGACGATCAGCCCCAGGTCGGCGACAGGGGCGAACACGGCCGAGCGCGGACCCACGCAGACCCTGGCCTCCCCTTCTCGCAGCCGACGCCACTCCTGGTGGCGCTGGGCCGTCGTCATGCGCGAGTGGAGCACCGCCACGGTCTCGCCGAAACGCTCGATGAAACGGGCGACGATCTGAGGCGTCAGCGCGATCTCCGGCACCAGGATGATCGCTCCCCGGTCCTGCTCCAGGGCCTCGGCGGCGCAGCGCAGGTAGACCTCGGTCTTGCCCGAGCCCGTCACGCCGTGGAGGAGCCTGCTGCGTGCGCCTCCACTGCGAAGGGCCTCGATCAGCGGCTCGAGCACCGCCTGCTGATCGTCGGTCAGGTCGGGGGCGCCGGATCGCGCGATCCCGACCGAGCGGTGACTGGGGCGCGCCACGACGCGGCGCTTTCGCCCGCTCAGGCGCTTGGCTGCGCCAGGCGGGAGGACCAGGTTGAGCGCCCGGGCGAAGGTCGAGCAGTACTCGCCGGCGATCCAGCGTGCCAGGTCCACCAGCTCGCCCGGCAGCCCCGGCTCGAGCAGGCGCAGCGGCTCAAGCAGCTTGGCCTCGTCCACCTCGCTGCGCTCGGAGAGTCCCACAAGCACGCCCAGGATCTGCCGGCGCCCGAAGGGGACCACGAGCAGCGAGCCGATCTCGACCCGCTGAGCCAGCTCCTCTCCCAGGCGATAGTCGAACGGCCCCTCCAGCGAGCGGGCCGTCGTGATCGGCTGGACCTGGGCGATCGCAGGGGCAATCCGGAGCGCCCGGGGCTCCAGTTGGGCTGTCGGAGACACCTCCCCGACACTAGTCCCCGGCGCGGTCAGAGACCGACGGCGCTGCGCAGCGCCGGCACCTTGTCCGTGCGCTCCCAGGTGAAGTCGTGGTCCTCGCGGCCAAAGTGGCCGTAGGCGGCTGTCTTCTGGTAGATCGGCCGGTGCAGGTTGAGCTCCTCGCGGAAGGCGCCCGGGCGCAGGTCGAAGACCGCATCCACCGCCTTGGCGATCTGCCCGCGGGTGAGGCCCTGCTGCTCGGTGCCGAACGTCTCGACCATCACCGAGACGGGGTGGGCGACGCCGATCGCGTAGGCGACCTGGACTTCGGCGCGCTTGGCCAGACCCGCCGCGACGATGTTCTTGGCGACCCAGCGCGAGGCATAGGCGGCCGAACGGTCGACCTTGGAGGGGTCCTTCCCGGAGAAGGCGCCGCCGCCGTGGCGGGCCATGCCGCCGTAGGTGTCGACGATGATCTTGCGGCCCGTCAGCCCGCAGTCACCCACGGGGCCCCCGATCACGAACCGTCCCGTCGGGTTTACAAGGAAGTTCCTGCGCAGGCCCGCCGCGTCGTAGAGGCCGTCGGGCAGGATCGGCTCAACGACATGCTCCCACAGGTCGTCGGCGATCAGGGCTTCGGCACCGTCGCGGTGCTGGGTGGAGATCAGGAGCTTTTCGATCTCGACGGGCTTGCCGTCCTGGTAGCGGACGCTGACCTGGGTCTTGCCGTCGGGGCGTAGATAGTCGAGCGTGCCGTCCTTGCGCACCGCCGAGAGACGTTCGGCGAGGCGGTGGGCGAGGGAGATCGGCAGCGGCATCAGCGAGTCCGTCTCATCGGATGCGTAGCCGAACATCATCCCCTGGTCGCCCGCGCCCGCGACGTCGAGCTCGTCGTCGTCGTTGGCATCCGTCCGGGCCTCGTAGGCCTTGTCGACGCCCTGGGCGATGTCGGGAGACTGCTTGTCGATCGCGTTCAGGACCGCGCATGAGTCAGCCGAGAAGCCGAGGTCGGCGTCGGTGTAGCCGATCTTGCGAATCGTCTCGCGGGCGATCTCCTGGATGTCCACGTAGGTTTCGGTCGAGATCTCACCCGAGACGACCACCAGGCCGGTGTTGACGAGCGTCTCGCATGCGACACGGCCATACGGTTCGTCCGTCAGCACCGCGTCAAGGACGCCGTCGGAGATCTGGTCGGCGATCTTGTCGGGGTGCCCCTCGGTGACCGACTCGGAGGTGAACAGGTACTCGGTGTCGGAAAGCTCAGTCATGGCGGGGTGGATCAGCTCCAGGGTCGTGGGTGGCCGCGACGGCTGTCCGCCGGCCGGATTGGCAAAAGTGCGGGAAGTCTATGCGGCGCGGGCGCTTCCGCGCTGACCGCGCTCGACGAAGTCGATGATCAGGGGCACGCCGTCCATGGAATAGCGGGCCCGGAGACGGTTCTCGATGTAGTAGGCGTAGTCGCGAGTGACCCGGTTGCGAGAGTTGATCTGGATCGCAAAGCGGGGCGGGCGCTCGCCGATCTGGGCCATGTAGATCAGCTTCAGGCGGTGACCGCCGGCGCTGCGCCGCGATCCGATCGGCGGCTGACGGGCCTGGGTCGCCTCCGAGAGGAAGCGGTTGAGCTCAGGGGTCGGGATCCGGCCCATCATGCGGTCGCCAAGGTTGATCACCTCGTTCAACAGGCGCGGAACGTGGCGCCCGCTCTTGGCGCTGACCGTCAGGACGCGGGGCCGGAGGCGCAGCTGTTTGGCCACCCGCGCCCGCTCGTGGTCGAGATCGAGCCCCTCCGGGCCGTCCTCGTCGCCGCTTCCGGCCTGCAGGTCCCACTTGTTCAGCACGATCGCCGTGGCACAACCGGCCTTCATGGCCAGCTCGGCAATCCGCAGATCCTGCGCCGTGACGCCGTCGGAGGCATCGCAGACGACCAGCGCGACGTCGGCCCGCTCGGCGGCCCGCTGGGAGCGCAGGGCCGTGTAGTACTCGACCGAGTCGGCCACCTTGGACTGGCGGCGCATGCCGGCCGTGTCGATCAGGGTCAGCTTGCGGTCATCGACCATCAGCGGCATGTCGATCGAGTCCCTGGTGGTCCCGGCGACGTCCGAGACGATCACCCGGTCTTCGCCCAGAAAGCGGTTTACCAGCGAGGACTTGCCGACGTTCGGGCGCCCGATCACGGCCAGCCGGATCGTGTCGTCGGGCTCCTCTTCATCGCCCTCCGGGAGCAGCGCCACGATCCGGTCGAGGAGATCGCCCGAGCCGAGCCCCTGCGATGCCGAGACGCCCAGCGGCTCGCCCAGGCCCAGGGCGTGGAATTCAGCCGCGTAGGGGAGCTCGCGGACGCTGTCGCACTTGTTCGCCGCGACGATCACCGGCAGCGAGGAGCGCCGCAGCAGATCGGCCATCTCCTGGTCCCCCGGGCGCAGTCCGGCCCGTGCGTCCACCACCAGGACGGCCACCTCGGCGTCCGCAAGTCCGGCCTTGGCCTGGTCGCGGATCGAGCCCGCGAGCGGGTCCTCGTCCTGGAAATCGACGCCGCCCGTGTCGATCAGGGTGAAGCGGCGGCCGTTCCACTCGCAGTCGAGCTCCTTGCGATCCCGGGTGATCCCCGGGCGCTCGTGGACGACCGCCTCACGAGTGCCCGTGAGGCGGTTGATCAGTGAGGACTTCCCCACGTTCGGGTACCCGACGACAGCGACCTTCATCGGCTCAGTATGACCTGCAAAGGACCGTTTCCCGGGTCCGAGCCCGATGCCGGCGTTCGGAGCCGCGCATGGGCGTATCGTCGGGCCCCATGCGAAATGCGGCTCTCCGAGCGCTGTTGGGGGTATCGATCGCCGTGGCGTCGCTCGCTGCCATGTCGCCGCTTCCGGCGCGAGCAGCCGTCATACCCCTGAACGGGGAGCTTGGCGCGGCGCCTGTCTGGGCGGCCGGGAGAGCTCTGGCTCTCGTCAGGGCCGGTGGCGGCTACAGCCTCGAGTCGATCGACCCGGCCGCCGGCGGCGAGATCAGGGAACGCACCACGCTTTCCCGCCGCTTCGACATCGCCCACCTTGGGGTCTCGGGAGCCCTGCAGGTGCTGCAGGGCGCCAACTGGGAATGCGCCGGGGGATGCAAGTACCAGGGCCCTTACCTGACCGATGAGGAGCTGTCCGTGTTGAGCCCCGGGGGTGGCGCGGAATGCCTCTTTGCGGCGTCGGGGATCAAGGGCTGCGAGGCCTCCAACGCGTGCCTCAACATCGACGAAGCGCTCGTCTCGGAAGGCCGGCTGGTCTATGAGTCCTGCGCCCGGGAAGGCGAGGACTTCACCGTCGTCGGTGAAGGCTCGACCCGTGTGTCGGTCCCTCAGATCGCACACCCCGAGGCCCTGGCGGGGCCCTGGCTCGTGGGCCTCGCGCCCGGCTGGAGGGGGTACGGCCCGAAATTCGAAGTGACCCACGAACCGCTCCGGCTGATCGAGCGCAACCTCCTGACCGGTGCCGAACCGCTGCAGATCGACCTGGGGCCCCGCGGCCCTCACGTTGGGCAGTGCGGCGGATGCCACTATCCGGCGCTCGCGACAGTCCAGGAAGACGGGACGATCGTCTACCTGCCCGACTCGGAAGGTCATGGCGAACTCTGGACGGCCTCGCCCGGGACCCCCACCCCGCGCCCGCTCGGACAGACCGAAACGGACATCAAGGTGCCCGAACTCTCCTTCCCGGGGCCCAGCCTGATCCTCAAGGACGGGCGACTCGCGGAGCGCCAGACCGAAGGGCGAATCACCCTCGCGGGGCTCGACGGCAGTCAGTCGGGCACGATCAAGGTCGGATCGCTCAACGGGTTCGACTTCGACGGAAGCCGCGTGCTGGCCGCCTCGACTCCCTGCGGGCGGAGCTTCCTCGTGACGTGGGCGCCCGGCGAAGCGCAGCCCGCCGTTCCAGCCGGAACCTGCCCCACGGCTCGGGTCTCACGCGTGCAGTTCACCCATCGGAGCATCCGGGTGACCCTCACCTGCACGCCGAGCTCGCAGCTGGGCTGTCCCCTGAGCTACGTGACGATCTCCCCGCTCAGCGCCGAATCGAGTTTTGTGACCCTGCTGCCCGGAGCCGGCCACACGTTGAGCATTCCCCTCAACCCCCGTCGCCGGCGTTGGCTCGCCCGCCACCGCCACCGGACTCTGACGGTCACGAGTGTCTCGCTGATCACCACCCCCCAGCACTCCCTGCGGGTTCGGATCCCCTAGCTGCCGGACTGGCGCCGTTGCGCCGCGAGCTCAGCGATCCGGTCCACGACCTGCTCGATCGAGAGGCCTGTCGTGTCGAGCACGACGGCCCCCTCCGCGGCACGCAGAGGGCTGTCGGAGCGTGAGGTGTCCCGCTGGTCGCGGATCGTCTGCTCGGCCAGCACCGAGGCCTGCTCGGCGCCGATCTCGACCGCCCTTCGCCTGGCCCGCTCGACGGGGTCGGCGTCGAGGTAGACCTTCAACTCGGCCCCCGGTGCGACGACCGTTCCGATGTCCCGGCCCTCGGCGACCCAGTCACCCTCCGCCATCAGCGAGCGCTGCTTGGAGACGAGCGCCTCGCGCACATCTGGCTCGGCCGCGACGACCGATGCCTGCCGCGAGACGTCGGCGGTCCGAATCTCGGCGCTGACGTCTTCCCCATCCAGTCGCACCGTCTGACCCAGCTCGATCTTCCCCGCCGCGGCCAGCGCGGCATGATCGGCCTGCGGACTGCGGATCGTCAGCAGCGCCACACAGCGGTACATCGCGCCGCTGTCCAGATAGGTGAAGCCGAGCCGCTCGGCCAGCGCTCTTGAGACGGTGGACTTTCCCGCTCCGGCCGGCCCGTCGATCGCGATCACCATTCTGGGCGTCCCGCTGCTCAGCCGCCGAGGCGGCGGATGTCCTCGACGAAGGTCGGGTAGGACACGGCTGCGGCGTCCATTCCGCGGACCTCGACACCCTCCTTCGAGGCGAGACCGGCAACGGCCCCCACCATCGCCATGCGGTGGTCCCCGTGCGAGTCGATCGTCCCGCCCCGCAGCCCGCCGGTGCCCCTGACGACGAAGCCGTCCTCGGTCGCCTCGATGTCCGCCCCCAGGCCGCTCAGGCCGTCGACTACGCCGGCGATCCTGTCGGACTCCTTGACGCGAAGCTCCTGGGCGCCCCTGACGATCGTCTCCCCCTCGGCGAAACAGCCGAGCAGGGCGACCAGCGGCAGCTCGTCGATCGCCAGCGGAACCTCGTCGGCCTCGACGACGGTCCCCTCGAGCGCGCCGTGGGCGATGTCGAGGTCGCTGACCGGCTCATCGGGCGAGATCTCCTCGGTGGGCCCCTCGAGGTCGCCCAGCACGATCCCCTCCATGCGGCGCAGGATCCTCAGGAAGCCCGTCCGGGTCCAGTTGACGCCGACGTCGCGGAGCAGCAGGCGCGATCCCGGGACGAGCACCCCTGCCGCGATCAGGAAGGCCGCCGAGGAGGGGTCGGCGGGCACCTTGACGCGGTCGAGCTGAAGCTCATCGGCGTTGACGACCGAGACGGCGAGGCCGTGACGCTCGATCGGGACGCCCGCCCTGAGGAGCATCCGCTCGGTGTGGTCGCGGCTGCGTGCCGGCTCCGTGACGCTGGTCGAGCCGTCCGCCGCGAGACCGGCCAGGAGCACACAGGACTTGACCTGGGCGCTCGCCACGTCGAGCTTGTATGAGATCGCGTGCAGGCGGGTGCCGTGGACCTTCAGGGGGGCGAAACGGCCGCCGGTGGCCTCGAGCTGCCCACCCATCTGGCGCAGAGGCTCGGCGATCCGGTCGACCGGCCGCTTGCGGATCGACGCGTCGCCGTCGAGCGTGAAGGATCGTCCATCCTGTGCCGCCAGCCAGCCGGGCAGGAGCCGCAGGAGGGTGCCGGCGTTGCCGACGTAGATCGGCTCATCCGTCTCGCGTGCCTCGCGCAGCCCGGTCCCCCGGATCACCAGGTCCCTGCCGTGCTCCTCGACAAGGGCGCCCAGGGCGCGGACCGCCTCGAGAGTCGAGCGGGTGTCGGCCGCCTCCAGGTAGTTCTCGATCCGCACCGGATCGGAGGACATCGCTCCCAGCAGAGCTGCCCGGTGGGAGATCGACTTGTCCGCCGGCACCTCGACCGTGCCGCTGAGGCCTCGCGCGGGCTCGAAGCGAACGTTCACGAGACAGCCCTCATGGGCGGACCACCGGCAGACCGAGCCCGCCGATCAGCTGCTCGGCCTGCGCCGCCTGGTGCTCTCCCCCGATCCAGAGGGCGACGACCCCCCGGGAGTTGTCCTGGGAGGGCGAGAGGGCCATGTCGACGATGTTGACGCCCGCCTGGCCCAGCGCCAGAGCGATCTCGGCGATGACACCGGGGCGGTTGGGCACGGGAACCCTGAGCTCGTGGACCGACTCTCCCGTCAGGCCGGCGCCGAGCAGCGCATCGCGGTCGGAGCGGGCCGCGTCGTTCCATGCGCTCAGGCGCGGCGCGTCGGCGCTCCCAAGCGCCTCCCGGAGCTCCGTCAGACGACCGGCGAACTCATCGACAGCGTCCAGCAGGGCATCTCGGTTGGACATGTAGATGTCGGTCCAGATGGCGGTGTTGGCGCCCGCGACCCGGATCGCGTCGCGGAAGCTCGGCCCGACCGCCGGCAGCCGCGCGGGGGCGTCCCCCTCCCCGGCCGGCTCGTTGAAGAGCCCCGCGGCCTGGGCGGCCAGCAGGTTTGCCAGGACATGGGGCAGATGCGAGACGTTGGCCATCATGCGGTCATGGGTCGCGGCGTCGATTGCCACCGGCCGCGCGCCGAAGCGGCGCAGCAGCGCGTGGAGGCGCTCGTAAAGGACACCGGCGGTCCGCTCCGGAGCCGGGGTCAGGTACCAGGTGGCGCCGTCGAAGAGGTCCTCGCGCGCGTGCTCGACCCCCTCGGTCTCGGCCCCCGCCAGTGGATGCCCTCCGACGAAGCGCTCATCGGCGGCCGCCGCGGCGAGCAGCCGCTTGGTCGAGCCGACGTCACTCACGACACATCCGGGAGGAGCGGCCGCGAGAGCCTGCCGGACCGTCGACTCGAGCGCACCCACGGGGGCCGCCACGAACACCGCCTCGGCCCCCTCGACGGCGGCCTCCACGGAGTCCGCGCTCTCATCGATCGCGCCGAGCTCCAGAGCCCGAGCCAGGACCTGCTCATCGGGGTCGTATCCGCAGACCTCGGCGTCGGCGCGCAGCCGCGCCGCGAGGCCGATCGAGCCGCCGATCAGGCCGACTCCGAGGACTGCTATCCGCATCCGATCAGCGCTGCTCGGGCGTGCCGCGGTCGCGGACGGACCTCGCCAGACCCTCGAGCACCTCGACGGTCGTCTCCCAGCCGATGCAACCGTCGGTGACCGACTGGCCGTAGCGCAACTCGGCCCCCGGAACCAGGTCCTGGCGCCCGCCGACGAGGAACGACTCCAGCATGACGCCCGCGATCGCGTCGTTGCCCGCTGCGATCTGCGCGCCGACCTCCGCCGCGACAGCCGGCTGGCGCTCGGGATCCTTGCCGCTGTTGTCGTGGCTCAGGTCGATCATCAGCCGCTTCGGCAGACCGGAGGCGTCGAGCAGCTCAAGCGCCGCCGCGACACCGGCCTCGTCGTGATTGGGCCGGCCCTTGCCGCCGCGCAGGATGACGTGGCAGTCGGGATTCCCGCTCGTGTGCAGGATCGCCGGTGTTCCGCTGGGGGCGATGCCGGCGAAGGCGTGCGTCGTGGCCGCCGCGCGAACGGCGTCGACTGCGACCTGGACGTTGCCGTCGGTCCGGTTCTTGAATCCCACCGGCATCGACAGCCCCGAGCCGAGCTGGCGGTGGATCTGGCTCTCGGTCGTCCGTGCGCCGATCGCGCCCCAGCAGACCGCGTCGGCTATGTACTGCGGCGTGATCGGGTCGAGGAACTCGCAGCCGACCGGCAGTCCCGCGTCGAGGACGCCGATCAGCACCCGCCGGGCGAGGTGAAGGCCCGCGTTGACGTCGAATGAGCCGTCCAGGTCCGGATCGTTGATCAGGCCCTTCCAGCCGATCGTGGTCCGCGGCTTCTCGAAGTAGACGCGCATCGCGATCAGCAGCTCGTCGCTCAGCTCACCCGCGAGCGCGGCCAGCCGGCCCGCGTAGTCGAGCGTCGCCTCGGGGTCATGGACGCTGCAGGGCCCCACGACGACCAGCAGCCGCCGATCGGTGCGGTCGAGCACCCGCTCCACGTCGTGGCGCCCCTTGATCACGACCTCGGTGTGCCCGTCGCCCAGCGGCAGCTCCTCGATCAGCGTGTCCGGGGAGAGCAGCGGGACGACCCGCTCGATGCGGTTGT
Source organism: uncultured Solirubrobacteraceae bacterium (assembly GCA_964518445.1). Taxonomy (GTDB): domain Bacteria; phylum Actinomycetota; class Thermoleophilia; order Solirubrobacterales; family Solirubrobacteraceae; genus Palsa-744. The sequence continues at coordinate 10,584 of CAZFGJ010000011.1, read as the reverse complement.
CCCGAACGTGCTCTGACGGCCGAGCCGTGTTTGGTGCGGGCGTCTCAGGCGGCAAGGATCGGCTCCCTTCCGGCGAGCGCCCTGCCCGCCAGAGCGGCTGCCTGCTCGACCGAGTGGGCGAAGGCGACGAACTCGTCGGCCCGCAGCTGCTGGGGCCCGTCGCAGATCGCCTCATCGGGGTTCGGGTGAACCTCGACGATGATCCCGTCCGCCCCGACGACCGCCGCGGCCAGCGACAGCGGCGTGACGAGGTCGCGCCGTCCGGCGGCGTGGCTCGGGTCGACGATCACCGGTAGGTGGGTCAGCTCCTTGAGAACCGGGACTGCCATCAGGTCGAGCGTGAAGCGGTAGGCGTTCTCGAACGTCCTGATCCCCCGCTCGCAGAGCATCACGTTCGGGTTGCCCTCCTTGAGGATGTACTCGGCCGCCATCAGCAGCTCATCGAGCGTCGAGGAGAGCCCCCGCTTCAGCAGAGCCGGGCGCCCCGAGCGGCCGATCTCGGCCAGGAGCGGGTAGTTCTGCATGTTGCGGGCGCCGATCTGAACGACGTCGGCGACCTCCATCACGGCGTCCACGTCGGCGATGTCCATCAGCTCGGTGACGATCGGCAGGCCCGTCTCGGCCTTGGCCTCGGCGAGCAGTCGCAGGCCCTCCTGACCGAGGCCCTGGAAGGCGTAGGGGCTTGTCCGGGGCTTGTAGGCCCCTCCGCGCAGCATCGTCGCGCCGCCGTCGAGCACGGCTCGGGCGGTCTCCATCGTCTGCTCGCGCGACTCGACCGTGCACGGTCCGGCGATCAGGGCGAAGTTCTGTCCGCCGACCTTGCGCCCACCGATATCGAACACGCTGTGCTCGCCATGGGTCATCTGCAGCGAGGCGAGCTTGTATGGCTTGAGGATCGGCATCACACGGTCGACCCCCGGCTGACCCTCGAGGCCGAGGCTCTCAACGCCCACGTCCTGCTCGACGTCGCCGATCGCCCCGATCACGCTGACGCGCGCGCCGCGGATCCGGTGCGCGAGCGCCCCCACACCCTCGATCTTCTCGACGACCGCCTGTATGTCCTCCTCGGTGGCCGTCTCCTTCATCACGATCATCATCAATTCATCCTTTCAACATCGCCTGGAGATGGTAGAGCCGGGCTTCACTCCGTCATGTGACGGAGCCGTGAGGGCGGGCGCGGAAAGCGCCCCTGAGGGCGGCGCCTGGTCCCTGATCGGGACTCGAGGATGCGCCCGCTCACGACGGACGCAGATCCTGGCGCCTAGCTAAATCGCCAGGCGAAGGCGAACGACCATGAATAGGCGAGGGTGCTGCAGCGGGATGTGATCGCCTGGGAGTGCATCGGTCGTTCTCCGATGTTTGTAGCAGACGGCGAGCGTCCGGTAAAGCCGTGCAGTGCGCCGCGGCGCCTAGAGCAGCGCCTCGAGCGTGTCGAGGAAGCGGCGGTTCTCCTCCGGCAGGCCGTAGGTGACGCGAAGCGCCGGCGTCGGGCTTCCGAGCGCGCTGCCACCCCTTACCAGGATGCCCTGCTCGGCCAGTCCGTTCATCACGGCCTCCTCGTCGCGGTCCTCGCCGAGGTGCACCCAGCAGAAGTTCGCCTGCGACTCGGCCGCGCTCAGGCCCATCGCCCGCAGGCGCTCATCGACGGAGATCCGCTCGGCGACGGTGCGGGTGACCCGGTCGAGCACTGAGTCCTGGTGAGCCAGCGCCTCGACCGCCGCTGCCTGGGCAAGGGCGTTGCAGAAGAAGGGCTGGCGAACCTGGTTGAGCGCCCGGGGAAGTGCCTCCGAGCCGCACAGCGCGAAGCCCACCCGCAGGCCGCAGAGCCCGTGGACCTTCGAGAAGGTGCGGAGCAGGACGAGATTCGGGTGGCGGTCCAGCAGGTCCAGCGAGGAGTCAGGGTCGTCGAGCAGGTTGAACTCGCAGTAGGCCTCGTCGAGGATGACGCAGACGTGTGGCGGGACCTGGTCGATGAAGGCGGCTATCTCCGCCAGCGGAACGGCCGTGCTCGTCGGGTTGTTCGGGTTGCAGACGATCAACAGGCGTGTCGCGACCGTGATCTCACGCAGCATCGCTCCGAGGTCGTGGCACTCGTGCTCGTCGAGTCCCACCGTCACCGCCCTGGCGCCCGAGGCCGCCGCGAGGTGCGGGTAGATCGAGAAGGACGGCCAGGCGTAGATCAGCTCGGCGCCCGGCTCGAGCAGCGCCTCGCCGGCGGCGAGCAGGATGTCGCAGGAGCCGTTTCCGATGGCGATTCGCGAGGCGGGCACTTCGTAGCGCTCGCTGAGCTTCGCCCGCAGCTGCGAGTTGGAAGGGTCGGGATAGCGGTTGAGGGTGCTCAATGCCCGCTCGATCGCTTCCCGCACCGCCGGCAGGGGCTCGAAGGGGGACTCGTTGCTGGCCAGCAGGGCGAGCCTCTCATGCTCGCCGTAGCCGCCCGCGGCGGGGTAGACGGGGATGCGCCTGATGCGCTCTGAGAACTCGATCGACATCGGCCTATTGTGCCGCGTGGAGGTCGGCCCGGAGAGCCTTGGTCTCGCCGAGGTATACGTGGACAGGCTCGTGGTCATCCTCGGCGTAGTAGTGGATCAGGACCCTGATGACCCGGGGCATCGAGCCGGGGACGGGGATCTCCTGTGCGCAGAGCAGCGGGACCCGGTCGAAGCCGATCGCCCGCGCCGCAACGGCCGGGAACTCCGAGCTGAGGTCGCCTGTCGCCGTGAAGATGCAGCTGACCGTCCGGTCGGGCTCGAGGCCGTTTCTCCTGGTGATCTCGAGCATCAACTGGGTCGTCGCGTCGAGGATCTGGGAGGGCTCGTCGCGCTCGACGCTGTTTGCCCCGCGAAGGGCGAAGAGTCGCATCCGAGCGATTCTGTCAGAGCACCGCGGCGCGGAGGCGCTCGAGGTCGGCCGCGCTGAGGAGCCGCCATCTGCCGGGCGCCAGATTGCCGATCTCCAACGGCCCGAACGATGTTCGCTGCAGCGAGCGGACCGGGTGCCCGACCGCCTCGCACATCCTGCGCACCTGCCTGTTGCGGCCCTCGTGGATCGTCAGCTCGAGGGTGTTCGGCCCGAGCCGCCGCACCCGGGCCGGCGCGGTCGGGCCGTCATCGAGCGTCAGCCCCGACCGGAGCCGGCGGATCGCCCGTTCGCCGACGGGACCCCGCTCGAGGACCGCCACATAGGCCTTGGGGATTTCGAAGCGGGGATGGGTCAGCCGGTTGGCCAGCTCTCCATCGTTGGTCAGCAGGATCAGGCCGGTCGAGTCGATGTCGAGCCGTCCCACCGGGTAGAGGCGCAGCCCCCCGTCGGGGATCAGGTCGAGGACCGTCCTTCGCCCATGGGTGTCCTTGGCCGTCGAGACGACCCCCAGTGGCTTGTTGAGCGCGTATAGGACACGCTTCTCGGGCCCCTCGAGCAGCCGCCCGTCCACGGCCACCTGAGCTCCCTCGCCGACATCGAAGGCAGGATCGGTGACCTGGCGCCCGGCGACGGTGACCCGACCTTCGGCGATCACGCCCTCTGCTCCGCGGCGCGAGGCGACGCCGGCATGGGCCAGGAACTTGGCTAGGCGCACCGGCCCGCCTCGTGGAGGTTGCTCATCGGCTGCAACCATAGGGTCCATGGACCTCGAGCTCCTCGACAAGCTGCTGGCCGATCATGGTCAGCCGGCGTTCCGCTCCCGGCAGATCTGGGCCTGGGCCGCGCGCGGTGCCCAGGGATACGACGAGATGACCGATCTGCCGGCGGCGCTGCGCGAGAGCCTGGCGCAGGAGCTGCCGTTCTCGACCCTCACTGCCCGCGACGAGGCGCATTCGCGCGACGGCACCGTCAAGACCCTCTTCGAGACAGCGGACGGGAGGCCGCTCGAGGCGGTTCTGATGCGCTACCGGGACAGCCCGGGGGGCGCGCGCAGGGGCAGACGCTCGATCTGCGTCTCCTCACAGTCGGGCTGCCCGCTCACCTGCCGGTTCTGTGCGACGGGCACGATGCGCTTCGGGCGCAACCTTAGGGCCTCGGAGATCCTCGACCAGGCCCTGCACTTCAGGCGGATCGAAGAGATCGATCACTGTGTCTTCATGGGCATGGGCGAGCCGATGCTCAACCTCGACGCGGTCCTCGAGGCCTGCCGGCGCCTGCCGGAGATCGGCATCACCCACCGCCGCACGACGATCTCGACCGTCGGGTGGATTCCCGGGATCGAAAAGCTGGCCGAGAGCGACATGCCGGTGCGCCTGGCCCTGTCGCTGCACGCGGCGGATGAAGCGCTCCGCTCGGAGCTGATGCCGGTCAACGAGCGCTTTCCCCTGCACGAGGTGATCGACGCCTGCCATGCCTTCTACGAGCGCCGCCGCCGCCGGATCTTCATCGAGTACGTGATGCTGGGCGGCGTCAACGACCGCTACGAGCAGGCGCTGGCCCTGGCGCGAGTGCTGCGCAGGGGGCACGAGTCAGAGGTGTCGATCTTCAAGGTCAACCTGATCCCCTTCAACCCCTCGGGGACCGAGTTCAGGGGTTCGGGCCGCGAGTCGATCGACGCCTTCCGTGCCGCCCTGGAGTCCCGTGGCATCCCCGCGACGGTGCGCCTCACCCGCGGCCGCGACATCGCGGCCGCCTGCGGCCAGCTCGCGGCGACGACCGCGGCCTGACCGGGCGGGATGCCGGTCAGGTCTGAAGGACCGCCAGGATGTTGCCGGCCGGGTCGTTGAACCAGCCGATCAGCGGCCCTCCGGCCCGCATGATCCCCCGCTCGTCCTGGCCCATCCCGTCGTAGCGGATCAGCTCGACGCCGCGCGAGGAGAGCTCCTGGACCGCCGACTCGATGTCGGCGACGGGGAAGTTGAGAATCGTGAAGCCGGCCGGGACGTGGTCCGGCTTCGGATAGATGATCGTCTCCGCGCCGCCCTCGATGTGGAGCGTCAGGATCCCGTTGTCCTCCTGGGTCACCTTCAGGCCGAGGGTGTCCCCGTAGAACCGCCTGGCCGCGTCGATGTCATCGACCGCGAAGCCGCTGAAAGCCTTCGTTTTCTCGAACATGCCCTTTGACTACCCGGCTCTTGCCTCGCCTGCGCGCAACAACCGTTCGCGCAGCTCGGCCTGCTCCTCGGGGCTGGGATCCCAGCGAGCCACGTCGGGGAGCTCGTCGAGGTCGCGCAGGCCGAACAGCTTCAGGAACTGGGTGGTGGTTCGGTAGAGAATCGCCCCGAACTGGGAGTGGCCGGACTCCTCGATCAGAGCCCGCTCGAGCAGAGTCGCGGTCGCCGAGTCGGCGCTGACGCCGCGGATCCTCGAGATCTCGGGCCTGGAGATCGGCTGCAGGTAGGCGACGATCGCGAGCGTCTCGGCCTGTGCCGGTGTGAGCGTCGCGATCCGGGGCCTCGAGAAGAGACGGCGGGCCGCATCCTCGGCCTCGGGCACGCTGGCGAACGTCCAGCCTCCTCCGAGCTCGCGCAGGGCGATGCCGCGCCTGCCGGGGGCGTACTGCTCGGAGAGCAGCGACAGGGCCGTCTTGACTGCCCCCTCCCCCACGCCGATCGCCTCGGCCAGGTCGGCGGGGCTGAGCGGGTCAGCTGAGAGGAACAGCAGCGCCTCGACGGTCCTGGCCAGCTCCGGTGTCTCCTCCACGCCGGCCTCGGTGGCCTCGGTGGCCTCGGTGGCCTCCGTGGGCTCGGGCGAGCTCACCCGGCGAGACCCCTGGCCGGCGATGAGGCCATCAGGTGTCCGTCGGACCGTCGCGGCGCAGCCGCCCGGACGGCGATGTCACCGAAGCTCTCGGGCTGATCCCAGCCGGCCTCGCCGAGTTTGTAGAGCTCGAGCAGGGCGAAGAGGGTGACGGCAACGGTCATTCGATCGGCGCCGCGGACCGCGTCGTCGAAGCTGAAGGCACCCTTGCGGAGCAGTCCCCGAAGGTGAGCCAGCCGCTCGGCCACGCTGACACGCTGGACGGCGATATGGCGAAGGTTGATCGCCGGAGGCATGAGCAGCAGACGGCCCATCGCCGCGCCGAGCACCTCGGGGTTCGCCGAGCCCTCGGGCGCAGGGAGGATCCGCCGGCGCAGCGCCGGGGGCAGCGGCGCGGCCCGGAAGCGCACGCCGTGCTCGCTGTCGAGCAGCTCGCGCAGGTGACCCGCCGCTGAGCGGTAGCGGCGCGCGTCGAGCATCCGGGCGAGCAGCTCCTCGGCTGCCTGTTCGGGCTCGATCTCGAGCAGTTCCTCGTCTTCGGCCGAGAGCATCAGCCGGGACTTCAGCTCCAGCAGCGCGGCGATCAGGACGATGAACTCGGTGGCCGTCTCGAGGTCGAGCTCGCCGCGGGCTTCGAGATGATCGAGATAGGCAAGCACCACGTCTGCGAGCGAGAGCTCCAGCAGGTCGACCTCTTCGCGGAGGATCAGGGTCAACAGCAGGTCGAACGGGCCGCTGAAGACCTCCAGGTCAAGGTCGAGGGTGGCGAGGCTCACGGGCGCACCGTACCGGCTCCCCCCGACGGCGAGACGACAATCACGCGGGGCCGACCCCCATCAGAGCTCTCACGTCCGCGAGCGTGGCCGCGGCGATCTCCCTGGCCCGCTCGGCGCCGTCGCCCAGGATGCGCTCGAGGGCGGCCTCGTCGGAGCGCAGCTCCGCGTAGCGCTCGTGGACGGGAGCCAGATATCCCGTCACGGCCTCGGCCACGGCAACCTTGAATTCCCCGTAGCGGGCGTCGGCGAACTCGGCCTGCACCGAGTCCGGGTCGGTGCCCCTGACGGCGGCGAGGATTTCGATCAGGTTGCTGATCCCGGGCTTGGAGGGGTCCATGCGGACCTCGCTGCCGGAATCCGTCACGGCGCTCTTGAACTTCTTCTCGATCGCCTTCGGCTCGTCGAGCACATAGACGGTGCCCTGCTCGGAGCCGCTGGTCGTGGACATCTTGCGCGTCGGCTCCTGCAGATCCATGATCCGGGCGCCGACCGCCGGGATGACGAGCTTGGGCACCACCAGCACCTCCTTGCCGTCGCCGAAGCGGCGGTTGAAGTTGCCGGCCAGATCGCGCATCAGCTCGACGTGCTCGCGCTGATCCTCCCCGACGGGGACCTCGTGGGCACGGTAGGCCAGCACGTCCGCCGCCATCAGGACGGGATAGAAGAGCAGACCGGCCCGCACCATCTGGCGCTGTGCCTCGGACTTCTCGCGGAACTGGTGCATCCGGTCGAGCCGGCCGAGTTCGGTGACGCTCGAGAGCAGCCACGTAAGCTCGGTGTGCTCGCGCACGTCGCTCTGGCGAAAGAGGATGCAGCGGGCCGGGTCCAGTCCGGCCGCCAGCAGGATCGCGGTCGTGTCGTAGAGGCGCTCGCGCAGCTCCGCAGGGTCGTAGGCGACGGTCAGCGCGTGAAGGTCGACGATGCAGAAGATGCCCTCGCCGCGCTCCTGGCTCGAGATGTACTGCGAGATTGCGCCGATGTAGTTGCCCAGATGCTTGCGCCCCGTGGGCTGGATGCCGGAGAAGATTCGCATCAGGGTTGCTCAGAGACGGGCGATCAGCGCCGGCGCAGCGAGCTGTCGGTGAGCCAGGGAGCGTCCCAGCCCGTGTCGGCCGGGTTGACGGTTGTGCCGGGCGGGACGATCTCATCGATCCGGTCCAGCAGCTCCGGGCTGAGCGTCCGCTCGAGCGCCCCGAGCTGGCTGTCGAGCTGCTCCGTCGTCCGCGGGCCGATGATCGCAGCGGTCACGGCACGGTGGGAGGTGACGAAGGCCAGCGCCATCTCAATCAGGGTCATTCCGACCTCGTCGGCAAGCGCGCCGAGTGCGTCGGCGGCGTCCAGCTTCGCCTGGTTGCCCGGCAGTGACATGTCGTAGCGCTGCGGCAGCATCTGGGCGCGGCGGCTGTCCCCGGGCGAATCGCCGTCCTTGCGGTAGCGGCCCGAGAGCCAGCCGCCCGCGAGGGGGCTCCAGGGGATCACGCCGATCGAGTACTTCTCGCACACCGGCAGAACGTCGCCCTCGATCCTGCGGATCAGCATCGAGTAGGGCGGCTGCTCGCAGACGAACCGCTCGCGACCGCGGCGCTCGGCAACCCACTGCGCCTCGACGATCTGATGGGCCGGGAAGGTCGAGCTGCCGATGTAGCGGACCTTGCCGGCCCGGACGAGGTCGCTCAGGACCCCCAGCGTCTCGTCGATGTCGGTGTCCAGCTCGGGACGGTGGATCTGGTAGAGGTCGATCCAGTCCGTTTTCAACCGCCGCAGGCTGTTCTCGACCTCTTTGACGATCCAGCGGCGCGAGTTGCCGAATTCGTTGGAGTCGTCCCCCATCGTGCCGTGGACCTTCGTCGCGAGGACGACCGAGTCGCGCCTGCCGCCGGCGAGGGCCTTGCCGACGATCTCCTCGGACTCTCCGCGCGAGTAGACGTCGGCCGTGTCGATGAAGTTGATCCCTGCGTCGAGCGCGCGGTGAATGATCCCGATCGAGTCGTCGTGATCGGTGTTGCCCCAGGCTCCGAACATCATCGCGCCCAGGCACAGCGGGCTGACGCTGACGCCGGTGCTGCCCAGTTTCCGTCGCTCGACCGCCATCGGCCTAGGCCTCCATGACCTGTCGGATAACCGGGTGCTTCGCCGCGCCGACCTCGTCGAGTCGTCGGACGGGGGTGGAATATGGCGCGTGCAGTGCGATCTCGGGGTCATCCGCCGCCTCGGTGAGGATCGCCGCGATCGCCTCGGCGAAGCCGTCAAGCGTCTCCCGGGTCTCCGTCTCGGTCGGCTCGACCATCAGGGCCTCGTCGACCAACAGCGGGAAGTAGACGGTCGGCGGGTGGAAGCCGTAGTCCAACAGGCGCTTTGCGAGGTCGAGCGTCTTGATCTTCAGGGCCTTCTTCATCGGCCCTCCCGAGAGGACGAACTCGTGCATGCACAGCTCTCCATAGGCCAGCGGCAGGTGCTCCTCGACGCCGAGCCGGCGAAGGCGGGCCAGCAGGTAGTTCGCGTTCAGCACCGCGACCTCCGAGGCATCCTTGAGGCCGTCGCCGCCGAGCGAGCAGATGTAGGCGTAGGAGCGAACGAAGCAGCCGTAGTTGCCCTGGAAGCCGCGCAGGCGGCCGATCGTCTTGGGGCGGTCGTGATCGAGGCGAAAGGCACCGTCCTCGTCGCGAGCGACCACCGGAACCGGCAGGTACGGGGCGACGCGGTCGGAGACTGCGATCGGACCCGACCCGGGCCCGCCTCCGCCGTGGGGCTGGGTGAAGGACTTGTGCAGGTTGAAGTGGACGATGTCGAAGCCCATGTCGCCGGGGCGCGAGTGGCCCATCACCGCGTTGAGGTTGGCTCCGTCGTAGTAGAGCGTCGCGCCAACGTCGTGGACGATGTCGGCGATCTCCTTGATGTTCGGGTCGAACAGGCCGAGGGTGTTCGGATTGGTCAGCATCAGACAGGCCACATCCCTGTCGGCCTTGGCGCGGAGGTCGTTCAGGTCGATGCCCCCGTCGGCGTTCGTGGCGAGCTTGACGACCTGCAGACCGGCCATGGTTACGGTCGCCGGGTTCGTCCCGTGGGCGGTGTCCGGCGTGAGGACCTTCAGCCTCGTCTCGCCGCGGTCCTCGTGGTAGGCCCGGGTCAGCAGGACTCCGGCGAGCTCGCCGTGGGAGCCGGCCGAGGGCTGGAGGCTGACGTGCGGCAGGCCTGAGACCTCGGCGAGGGCCTCCTGGAGGTTCCACATCAGCTCCAGAGCGCCCTGCGAGCGCTCGGCGTCCTGCAGCGGGTGGAGCCTGGCGTGCCCGGGGAGCGCGGCGGCGCGCTCGTGCAGCCTGGGGTTGTGCTTCATGGTGCACGAGCCGAGCGGGTAGAAGCCGGAGTCCAGGTCGAAGTTGCGCTTGGAGATGCCCACGTAGTGGCGAACGATCTCCGGCTCGGAGACCTCGGGCAGGCGCGGCGGGGAGCTGCGCCGGAAGCGCTCGGGAAGCAGCTCGCCGACATCGACCTCAGGGACGTCGAGCTCGGGGCACATGAAGGCCCGGCGGCCCGGGGCGCCCTTCTGGAAGATCGTGCGGGCCGCGTCGCGCTGCTGGGGGCTCGGACCCGCGACAGCCACAGCCCCCGGGGACGAGGAGTCCGGGTGGACCTCGATCGAGGGGTCCGAGTGCAGGTGGTTCTCGTCGATCGGGCTCATACGGCGACCGCCTCTTCAGCGGGGACCGGCTCGCTCGCGGCAACGGCCGCGCCGAGAACCTCGGCAAGCCTGTCGATGTCTGCCCGGGTACGGCGCTCGGTGATCGCGACGAGCAGTCCGCCGCGGTCCTCGGGGCGTCCCGTCAGGGCCTGCAGGTCGGCTCCCGCGTTGACCCCGTGTTCGGCGCAGCGGCTGCGCACCTCGGCCACGTCTGCGTCGAGGCGCAGGGCGAACTCGCGGACGACCGGCTGGGAGTGGAGAGCCTCGACGCCGTGCAGGGAGGTGAGCCGCTCACGGGCGTAGTGGGTACGGGCGAGCATCAGCTCGCCCAACTCGACGATGCCGCGCCGGCCAAGCCAGGACAGGTAGACAACCCCGCCCAGGGCGTTTAGAGCCTGGGCGGTGCAGATGTTCGAGGTCGCCTTCTCGCGGCGGATGTGCTGCTCG
>CAZFGJ010000010.1:15668-35142 GCA_964518445.1 uncultured Solirubrobacteraceae bacterium | reverse complement strand
TCGCCGGAGAACCCGGTGGGCGGTTTCTACGGGACCAAGAAGGGACTTCGGGGCCGCTTCGGGATGTACATGCCTCCGCTGCTCGAGGTACTGGGTCTGGCTGAGTTGGAGCACAACCCGCGCAACAACCGCATGCGGGCCCTGTAGCGATCGATCGCTGCCCGAGCTGTCCAGCCCTCGGGCCGGGGCCCCCGCCATCAGGCGAGGGCCCTCCCCGATCGGTTGCGGCTCAGCGGGTTACGGTCAGTTCGTAGACGGGGTGGAAGCCTGCCCAGCCGCCTTCGTTGAGGGTCCCGCCGGTGTAGATGTCTTCCGGGTCGGGGTCGGCGCCGACCGACGGGATGCCACCGTTGGCGGCCGGTTCTTCGATGAATTCACCGCCGGCGTATTCCTTGTAGGAGGCCTGAAGGCCGACGTTGACAGGCACGCCCGAGCACCCTCCACAGGAGTTGGTGAGCAGGACGATCACGTTCTGTGGCAGTTTGACCACAGGGGCGAAGTGCTTGAAGATGATCGTCTGCTTCTGCCCGCCGACGTCACAGTTCGCTCCGAAGCCCTTGCCTTCGGGCGTAGAGGGGCAGGAGATGTTGGTGCTCGGCCGGTAGGGGAGCTTGAAGGTGGCCGTCGAGGCACTGAGCAGCGAGCCGACCGTGTTGCCGGGGCCGACGGCGTAGATGCTGGCGGTCCAGGCCATGGCGAATTTCTTTTTTGGCTTCAGGGTCAGGCAGTTTTCGGATGAGTAGATTCCGTGTTCGCAGGCGAAAACATCCAACTGAGTCGTGAGCGTCTTCGCCTTGCCGCCGATGGCGTTGATGGACAGTTCGATCTGCCCGCCGGTGGCGAAGTATTCGTAGTCCAGCGAGTAGGTGTCTTCGTTCGGCAGGCCGTTGACCGTTTTGGCAACGGTGTTCAGGTTGTTGTAGGCGGTCGTCGGTGCGGCGCCGGCGGTAGCGGCCAGTGCCAGCATGGCGGTCGCGGTCAAAGCGGCAACGATCGTTCTAACGAGCCGCGTGCGGGTACGTCCACTCATCTGACCCTCCTCAGTAGCGGGGCGCTGGGCCGTGGCCGTCGCCACTCTCAAGTTCGCCTCCTTGGTATCCCTCCGTCGCCCACGGTAGTCGCGGCAGATGGCTGTGTCAACGCTCGCCGCCCCAGGCCGAGGCGCCGGGCCGCCCCTCTCTAGACTCTCCCCCGATGAGCTCCTCGGCCCCCCGCGAAGCGGTCATCTGCGAGCCCCTTCGCACCCCGGTGGGGCGCTTCGGTGGCGTCTTCCGTGACTTCGACGCGCCGACCCTGGCCTCCACGGTGATTCGCGAGCTGGTGGCCAGAACGGGGCTCCGCGGGCAGGACATCGACGACGTTGTCATGGGCCAGTGCTCCCCGAACGGCGAGGCGCCGGCCATCGGCCGGGTGGCGGCCCTGGACGCGGGCCTGCCAGTCGATGTGCCGGGATCTCAGATCGATCGGCGGTGCGGCTCGGCCCTGCAGGCTGTGATCAACGGCTGCATGCAGGTTCAGACGGGCGCCTGCGACCTGGTTCTGGCAGGCGGCGTGGAGAGCATGAGCCAGACCGAGTTCTATTCGACCAAGCTGCGGTGGGGTGTCTCCGGAACGGCCGGGGTGACCCTCGAGGATCGCCTGGCGCGGGGGCGCGTGACGGCAGGCGGCGTCAACCACCCGGTCCCCGGGGGGATGCTCGAAACGGCCGAGAACCTGAGGCGCGCGTACGCCATTCCCCGGGAGGAGCAGGACGAGCTGGCGCTTCGCTCCCACCAGCGGGCGGTCGCCGCGCAGGAGGATGGCCGCTTTGCACAGGAGATAGTCCCGGTCCCCCGAGGGGAGGAGATGATCGAGCTCGACGAGCACCCGCGGCCAGGGGCGAGCCTGGAGGCCCTGGGCCGCCTGCGGCCGGTGATGGGGCGCAGCGACCCGGAGGCGACCGTCACCGCCGGCAACGCCAGCGGGCAGAACGACGGTGCGGCGATCTGCATCGTGACTCACCGCGAGCGGGCCGCCGAGCTCGGCCTGAAGCCGCTGGGGCGCTTGGTCTCCTGGGCCGTCGCGGGTGTTCCTCCGGCGACCATGGGGATCGGCCCGGTGCCGGCGACCGGCAGGGCACTCGAGCTCGCCGGCCTGAGCCTCGGCGAGATGGATCTGATCGAGCTGAATGAGGCCTTCGCCGCTCAGGTCCTGGCGGTGCTCCGCGAGTGGGATCTGCCGGACGGCCTCGAGCGGGTCAACGTGAACGGGTCGGGAATCTCACTGGGCCATCCGGTCGGCGCGACGGGCGCTCGGATCCTGACGACCCTCCTTCGCGAGATGGATCGCCGGGAGGCCCGCTACGGCCTGGAGACGATGTGCATCGGCGGCGGCCAGGGCCTGGCCGCGATCTTCGAGCGCCCCTCCGAGTAGGCCCTGCCGGGCAGGGTCACCATCGGGCCCTCGTCAGCCCGCCGGTAGACTACGTCGCTCTGCGCCCGTAGCTCAGCTGGATAGAGCGTCGGTCTACGGAACCGAAGGTCAGAGGTTCGAATCCTCTCGGGCGCGCTTTCGTTTGGGCTGATGGACATGGTGGTTTTGTCGCGCCGGCGTCTTGTTGCGGGGCAGCATGCACTCGCCGCCCAGGTCGACGGCAATAGGTTGGCGGGATGAGATTCGCCGCGAGCGTGTTCCCGGTCGAGCACATCTACAGGCTGGTTGTGGCCGACGACGGCCGTCAGCACGCGTTCGTGTGCCTTGCCGCCCTGTTGATCTCGTTCCTGGCGATCCGCACCAGCGCACGAATGACGCGGGCGTTCACGTGGTGGCCGGGCGGCGTGGAAACCGAGGGCGGTGTCCACCTCCACCACTTCGTGTGGGGCATCTTCCTGATGATGGGCGCGGGCTTCGTGGGCATCGGGCTGCACCTGCACGAGCCGTGGGGCGGCATCGTCGCTGCGATCTTCGGGATCGGTGCGGGCCTGACGCTCGATGAGTTCGCCCTGTGGACGCGCCTGGAAGACGTGTACTGGAGTCCAGAGGGCCGCTCCTCGCTGGAGGCCGTTGCGATCGTCGGGACAGTCGGCCTTCTCGTGGTCATCGGCGTCCGCCCGTTCGAACTCGACACGACCGAATCGGCCGTGACGGTGACGTTGACGATCGCCATCTCGCTGCTCGTGTCGATGATCGCGTTCCTCAAGGGCCGGATCATGCTGGGGGTGATCGGCCTGTTCATCTTCCCGGTCGGGCTGTTCGGAGCGATCCGGATCGGGCATCCGCGCTCGCTGTGGGCTCACCGCAGGTATCAGACCGGCGGCCGCCGCATGACGGCCGCCGAGAGGCGTTTCGATGATCCGCAGCGAATTGGCGCCCGCGCGAAGCGCTGGCTCGGGGATGCGGTCGGCGGGAGGCCGAGCTAAGGCGAAGCGCGCACGACAACCGCTTCGTCTCAGTACTTGACATCGCCAAGTAGCAGGCTTAGCCTACAACGCAGTGGACGCTCCCGGTCAGGATCCCCAGCTGCTCAAGGGCGTCCTGTCATTGCTGTTGCTCGAGTTGCTGGCTCAACGCGAGTCCTACGGTTACGAGGTCGTCCAACGCCTTCACGCGATCGGACTGGTCGGCGTGCTGGAAGGCACCGTCTACCCCGCGCTGTCGCGTCTGGAGCGCGAGGGCCGAGTGGCTACACGGCTCGTCGCCTCAAGCTCCGGGCCGGCGCGGAAGTACTACCGCCCGACGAGGGCCGGCTACGAGGCGCTCGCGACAGGCACCGCTTCCTGGATCAGGCTGGCCGAGATTGTCAACGCGCAGCTGTCCCAGGAGATCCCCGACGAACCGATCAAAGGAGCTTGACGATGACCAACAGGGTGACCTGGATCGACCGCCTGCGTATCGAGCGGGTCGTATGGATGCTCGACCAGCGCCTTTACGCCATTCCGCGGGCATCGCGTATCGCTCACCGGCTCGAGGTCCGCCAGAATCTGCTCAGCGCCGCGGGGGACATCGGCACTACCGCGGCACTTCGCAACGTCGGCAGCAGCGCCCATCTGGCTGCCGCCTACCTCGACGCAGAGTTCGGCGAGCGGCTGCGCCACTCCTGGACCGCAGCGGCACTGTGGGCGGCAACGTCGTTGTTTGTCGCGACGGTCGTGCTCACCGACGCCGCCAACGGCTTCGCGGCGGGGATCATCGCCGCCAACCCAGCGGCCACAGGTACGTATCACTGGGGAGGGCTGTCACTGCTGCAGAGCGACGTGACCGTCAAGGCGCTCGGCGGGCAGACGTCGATAAGCGGCGGCGGACTGTCCCTCGCCGGCTGGCTGGCGTGGCTCGTCATCGCGGTGCTCTTCGGCCGTCTGTGGCGCGCACCGGGCACGTGGCGAGCCCGCGCGCGGGCGATCACCGCGAGCTGATACCGCCGTCACCCCTTAGTAGGATCGCGCCGTGCCGTTCAGGGTGAGGAACCTCAAGGCCGATCTGGAGGATGTCGGGTCCAACTTCGACGGCGACCCGGGCCTGGAGTTCCGCATGGCAACCAAGGCCCTCGAGCTCGAGAAGTCGGGCCTCTGCTATCAGCGCATCCCGCCCAATTCCCGCTTCCCCTACGGCCACATCCACACCGAGCAGGAGGAGGTCTACGTGGTGGTGCGGGGGAGCGGAAGGATGAAGCTGGACGACGAGATCGTCGAGCTCGAGGAGTGGGATGCGGTTCGGGTCCCGCCCGGCACATGGCGAGGTTATGAGGGCGGCCCCGAGGGCCTGGAGCTACTCGTCTTCGGAGCTCCCAGCCTCGGCGAGAACCCGCGCGGGGACGTGGTCGGCGAGCGCGACTGGTGGGCGAACTAGCACCCACCGGCATCTCGCCTTTGGGGAGCGGAGCTACTCGGCGACCCTGATCCCCAGCATCGCGATGTCGTCCCGTGGGCGGCCCACCGCATCGGAGACGGCGGCTCGCTCGATCGCCGCCAGCATCAGCTCGAGGTTCTCCCGCGGGGCGTCACGGACGACGCCGTAGAGGCGTTCATCGCTCCATGAGGGCGGGGCCGATGCATCGGTCAGCCCATCGGTGAACAGCAGCAGGGTCTCCTCGGCTTGCAGGTCGAGCCGGTGCTCGGAGAAGCTCGGATCCTCGGTCCAGCCGAGCAGGGTCCCCGGGGCTCCGATCCGCTCGATCGCTGCGTCGGCGCGGAGCAGCAGAGGAGGGTGGTGCCCGGCGAGGCAGACCGTGACGGGCACCGCCCCGCCGGAGCCGACCTGGATCGAGAGCACCGCCGCCGTGCAGTAGTTGGCTCCCTGGCTGACCATCGCCGTGTTGAGCTCCCGCAGCAGATCACCCGGGGAGCCGGGGTGTTGTGCCGCGGCGCGAAGGGTGTAGCGAACCAGCGCCGTCGTGGCGGCCGCATCGGCGCCCTTGCCGGTGACGTCCCCGATCACCACCAGCCATTCGGTGGCCGACCTCAGGTAGACGTCATAGAAGTCTCCGCCGACACGGTTCAGCTCCCCGGCCGGCCGGTATCTGGCCTCGAGCTCGAGGCCAGGAATGTGTGGCAGGGAGCGGGGGAGAAGGCCGGCCTGGAGCGTGTTGGCGACCCTGGTCAGCTCGGTGTGCAGCCGGGCGTTGTCGATCACGACGGCCGCTCGGCGTGCCAGTTCCTCCACAAGCTGCACGTCCTCTTGCGTGAAGGCATCGGGCCGTTCGCTCACCAGCGAGATCGCTCCCAGCATACGGCCCCTGGCAACGAGCGGCACGCTGATCGAGGAGCGAATTCCCAGCCGGCGCACGATCTCCGCCGAGGGCTGGTCAAGCGAGCGTTCGAGCAACTCGTCGGTGAAGTCCTGGACGTGGCTGATCGTCGCGGTGCGCATCGCCGTCGCCGCCCCCGCCGGGGCGTCCAGGGGCAGGGCACCCCGCTGGATCAGCGCCTGGCCCAGCTTGTCCTTCTCTGGATCCCGGTGGGCCAGCGAGAGGCGGTACATCTCGCCTCGTGAGTCCAGCATGCTGATCGAGCACCAGTCGGCGATCGGTCCCGCTGCGAGCCGGGCGACACTCTGGAGGGTCTGGCGGAAGTCCAGCGAGGAATCGAGGATCTCAGCGGCCCGCGCCAGGAAGGCGCTCCTGGCTTCGAAGCGCCTGCGCACGGTGATGTCCCTGACCACGATGCTCGCGCCCACGACCTGGCCTTCGAGGTAGACGGGCGCGTAGGTCGATTCCCAATGGTGCGTGACGCCCGGGTCGGCCTGGGTTTCACCTTCGGGCTGGAAGTTGAAGCTGGTCTCCTCCTGGATCACCTTCTCGAAGATCGGCATCAGCTCCTCGCCGAGCTCGCCCAGGACCTCCACGACGGTCCGGCCGATGTGCTCCTCCACCGAGACGCCGTTGATCGCCGCCAGCTGCTGGTTGACCCGCTGGAAGCGAAAGTCGCCGTCGACGAAGCCCAGGCCGATCGGAGCCGCCTGGTAGAGCTTGTCGAGGAGCTCGATCGATTCGACGTCGCTGACCCGCTCGCGTCGCGCCATGAGGATCTCGCCGCAGTGCGCGGCGTACTCGGCTGCGATCGGCCTGTCACTCTCGCGGTATTCACGGGTTTTCGAGACGAACGAGACGACCCCCAGTGGCCGGCCCTCATGGTGAATCGGGACGACGATCGAGGAGCGCAGTTCCAACGTGTTCAGCAGAGCGCGCTCCTCGGGCGAGAGGCGAACCGAGGCGATCAGGCTCATGTCCGGAAACAGGACAGACTCGCCGCTGCGGAGCGCCGCGAGCACGTCCCCGTTCTCGCCCCGTTCGGCCCGGTAGCGGCGGCGGATCTCAAGTATCAACGCCTCCTGCAGCACATCGGGATAGCCGCTGTGCACCGTCTCGAGGCTGCCGTCGAGGGCGTAGTGATCGAGCGTGCACCAGTCCGCGAACTCGGGCACCGGTCGCATCACGGCGGCACGCAGGGCATGCCGGTATCCGGTCTCCACGGCGTTGGCTCCCGAAGCGCCCCCCGCAGGTGCACCTCGATCGATCGGGTGCTTTTCCATCGACATCCGCTCGGAAGCCACTCCGCTCTCACGCGATCGACTGCCCCCCGGTGGTTCAGGCGTGTCGCGTGCGTCGTTTGGGTCTGACCCTAGCTTCGCAGGACGGTTTCCTCAAAGCGCCGGTCGAAACCCGCCTGCGATCAGCTTCCGAACCAGCGGGCCCGGCGGCTCGAGCCGAAGTGCTTCTTCTCGCGCACCAGCATGCTCGAGGGCGACTGGAAGACGCCCGTCGGGCTGGGCTCGGAGAAGAAGTCGACATCGACCCGGCCGACCCGCCCGGCTCCGAACTCGATGTAGCAGGAGCCCTGTCCGGCGTAGAGCTCGGTCTCCCCGCCGCCGGCGGCCTGGGCGATAACCGAGGCTGCCACGACGCGGGCCGCCCCCTCGGCGAAGACGCCCGCTTTGGGCACTCCGACGGCCGCGACGTCACCGACCGCGTAGACACCGCTGAAGCTCGTTTCGAGGGTCCGCGGGTTGACGGGAATATAGGTCTCCTCGACGAGGCCGCTGGCCCTGACGACCTCGGGTGCGCAGTGCTTGGGGACACCCAGGAAAAGGTCATATGGGAGCTCGGAGCCGTCGTCCAGCACGACGACGCCCCGCCCGCCGTCCAGCGAGGCGACACGTCGATTCGGAATGAACTTGATGTCGCGCTCGGCGAACGCCTCGACAAGTGCCGCAGAGGTCTCGGGGGAGGGCGGCACGGGACTCCCCAGCGGGATGACGAAGGAGATCTCGCAGTCGTCCCTGACACCGCGCTGAACGAGTGCGTCGTGTAGCAGGAGTGCCGCCTCGCTCGGTGCCGGGGGACACTTGAAGGGGGCTCCGCAAACGCCGATGACGGCCCGTCCGCTGTTGAACTCTCCGACGATCGGTCTGAGCCGTTCGGCGCCCGCAACCGAGTAGAACTCGTTGCCGGCCTCGGCCAGGCCGGGGGTCGCGTCGAGGTCGTAGTCGGCCCCCAGCGCGATCACCAGGACGTCCGCCCGGTGGGTTGCCTGATCGGTCCTGACCTCTCTGGCCTGCGGATCGATCGCCGTGATCGTCTCGCGCAGGAAGCGAACGCCGTCTTTGGCCAGGTCCCGATACTTCAGGCGAACCGACTCGGCAGACTCGCGAGTGAACATCACGTCCAGCTTCGAGTAGCCGAAGACGAACGAGTCGTTCTTGTCGATCAGCGACACCTCGAACTCGCCGGCCGTCGACTCCGACAGGATCGTGGCCAGCTCCAGACCGCCGAAGCCCGCTCCCAGGATGAGTACGCTCGTCATCGCTCGCCGAGCATAACCGGCGCTGTTGTCGGTCTACAAGCTAGCCGGGCAGCTGTCCCGGCTCGACGCCCGAGCCGTTGTGCTGAACCGATTCCCACTCGCGAGCCCAGGCGTCGGCGTTGGGCGATGACCCATTCGAGTCGCTCGCTCCGTTGCCCTGGGCGTGGAGGGCGAACTCCATCGTCGGAGCCGTGTCTGCCCTGAACTCCTCGCCCGGCAGCGTCTCGATGACCTGTTCGTAGACCGCCTCCTCCCGGCCGGCACCGATCCAAAAGCGGAACTGGCCGCTCTCGTCGGTGACCCAGAACGCCTCGCCGTAGTCGGTCAGCTCGTGCAGGATCGACCGGTCGTAGTGGTCGGCGATCCTCACCAGTGCCTCGATGTCGGCCACGTCGATGACCGCCACACCGGGCTGCTGCCAGACCCGTTCCACAGGGATGATCAGACCGCCGTAGCGTGCTCGGATCGAGGCTGACTCGTCGCGGCGCCGCGGCCTGAGGAATCCAAGCAGGGCGGCGATCACACAGACGATCAGCACGATTCCGACGAGCGCGATCTCGCGGGCCGTCGCGACCTCGATCTGGAACAGGCCGAGTGGGATCTTCACCGGCTCCGAGCGGCGGCCGCTGGCCGTACCGCCCTCGCTCTTGATGAACGCGCTCGCCGGCGGCCGTCCGCCGGAGCCGCCGCTTCCATGGACGATCGGCTGCAGCTCGAGCGGGCTCAGCGTGAAGGCGTAGGCCGGAGCGAAGCTCGCCCGTAGCGGCAGTCCGCCCAGTGTCCCCCGAGTCTGCACCCGCGGTGTCAGGGTCAGCGTGTAGGTGCTCCTGACGCCCGTGCTCGACTCGACGCTGTGCGTCAGCGCCAGCAGCGCGTCGAGATCGAGTGTCGCGCTCGCCTGGGCCCTGTTCCCTTCGAAGCTCGTCGGGGCGCCCAGCACGGTCGTCCGGTGCCAGCCCTGGGCCGACTGCAGTGCCGCGACGATCGCTATCCGGCCATTCACCCGGTGCGGGGCTGCAGAGTCGAGCCGGTAGCCGACCCGCACCTGGACCGTTTTCAGCACGTGGGTGAACAACGGGTCTCCGGTCCTGGCGGTGTTGTTCGGGTAGACCGGGCCAGGCTGGGCCCGAGCGGTGTAGGACAGGGTCGAGTGCTGTTCGTAGGGCGCCTGTGTCTCCACCAGCGAATTCGCCGGCCGGGTGAATGACAGCAGCGCCAGCGACACGAACGGCAGCAGCGCCAGCAGTCCGCAGGCCAGGATCGTCAACTGCATCGCCTGGGGCTGGCTCGGACGCGCGGGAGCCCGGTGCGAGACGCCGCCCTCGGCCCGCCTCTGGCGGCGGCGGCGGCGCTGGCGGCGTGTGAATGCCGCCCCGGCGAAGATCAGGGTTGCAAGCGCGAACAGCCCGCCGATCAGCAGCGGCGAGCGCACCGACTCGAGCCGGCTTCCAACGCCGGCCAGATGCAGCGACATCGCTCCGATCAGCTGGCTGCGGGCGGGGTGTTCGAAGTCGACGAAGTTGTTGTTGTCGCCCTTGAAGATGTAGCGCGATCCTGCGCGTCCGATGATCCTGTGCAGAACGATCGTGTGCAGCTGATTGTTGTGGTAGGCGACGATCTGCCCGACCCGGTAGTCGCTCTGCGCTCGGACAAGGACGAGGTCGCCGGCATGGAAGCGAGGCTCCATGCTGATCCCGTCGGTCACGACCCAGTTGGTCGAGCCGCCCACGCTCGCGGGCGCGAAGTAGAACCACAGCGAACCCAGCACGAGCGCCACGAGGGCGCCCGAGATGAGCTTCTTGGTGTATCGAGGTCGCATCACTGCGATGGAGTGGGGGCGGTCCCCTCGAGGGGACCGCCCCAGCTCCGTTGTCGCTGTTCGCTATTCGATGGTGACCGTGCCGCTGCTGACGGCTGCGACCGACAGCTTCAGGCCTTCGCCGACCGGAATCGGAGTGTTGAAGGTGCAGGTGACCGCGTAGGGCGATGCTTCTTCGGACGCCGCGCAGTCGGTCCAGTCGGCCTTCACCGGAGTACCGGCCGTCAGGGCGACCTGAACGTCCGTGGCCGGCTTGTCCAGGTCGAACGTGACGGCTTCCATCGTCGTGCCGGCGCCGTTGAACGTGTAGTTCGTCGGTGACGTGACGGTGTAACCGCTGACGGTTGCCGAGCCGGCACCGGCGGAGTGGGCGGCAACGGTGTTGCTCGCCGTGAACGCGTAGACGCTCACCCCGATGATGCTTGCAACGGCGACCACGAGCAGGCCGACCAGGTTGCGCCTGCCTGCGATTCCTTTCCTTCTGTTGAGTGTGCCCATGTCGGGCCCCCTTTCTCGATCATGGACACGGGTTGTGTCCTCGCAGGGGCCATCGACACGCTCGAGAAGGCGCTTTACGAATGCAGCATCGGTCGCACGTATTGGCCGCTTGAGCGATTCACAGGTTGGCCAGACGAAACGTCAGGAAGAGCTGGAGTTGAGGTGCTGTTCGACCTCGCGCTGCACCCTCTCGTGCAGGCCGGCAAGCGCCGTCTTCTCCTGGGCTTTCGTTATCGCATGCTCGGCGACGCCTGTCTTCAGCCGCCGGACTTTCACCGCCACCAGGGCCGCGATCAGCCCCGACTCAGAGCGGTGCCGGGCGGAGGCCACCTCGGCCATCGATTCCCCGGCACGCAGCCTGGCTCTCAGTGCCCGAGCGCTCAGGCCGAGGTATGCGGCCGCCGTCGGCACCGGCCCGGTTCGCCCTCGGCCGTGGGATGTCTCGGCCAGAATCTGAGCACGCGCCCGTTGGAGCGCTTCCTGTTCGGCGGTGCTCGATTGACTGTGAGCCTTCGCCTGCGCCCTGCGCGGCGCCAGCAGCGCGGCGGTCAGCCCGGCGGCCGACTTCCCGGGCGTCGAGTCGGCCACTTCGGCCATCGTCTCGCCCGAGCGCAGTCGCCGGCGCAGTTCGGCGCGGCTGATCCCAAGGTATTCCGCGGCCAGCTGCACGTCGCTCACGGTGGAGTCCCGGGAGTTCGCCTGCTTCGTCTTCGTCGCATGGTGATGGTGAGCTCCGCCCGAGGCGATGGCGATGATCACACCGGCGAGCACGGCCACCAGGGCCAGGCCCAGGAGCAGGTTTCTTTTGGCGTGGTCTCTCATGCCTTGCTCGCCCCCGCGGTGAGGGTGATTGTTGACCAACAGTCCTGGTCCTCAGGGGTCTGGCGCGGGGGGAGGCGCAATGTTAGAGTGTGCTTGCAGTGCAGAGACGCGGTCGGACACGGCCGGCGTCTCGCATGGGATCGGCCCTAACCGCCCCCCTGGGGGCCGCCCAAATGTTGGAATCCTCCGGTCCCAGAGGGGCCGCGGCTGCCCCTAGCATTCGAGCGGGTGGTCATGGTATGCTCGCGCCTCAAGTCTCGATCTCGGGGGGCCTACAGGGGGTGGCCTGAGACGATCCGGGTCGCTGACGCGCTCACGACAACCAAGCAGAATCAGCCTCAGAGAGGCGAAAGCGAGGACTTAGGAGAATGAGAAGCTTCAGGATCACGATCGGGCTCGCCATTGCGGCCTGTACGGTGGCCGCCTTTGCGGCACCGGCTCTGGCGGTCAAAGAAAAAGTCTTCTTTGGTCACTTCACGGCGGGCATTGCAGGCCAGGAAATCTCGCCGACCAAAACGGCGCTTGCGAAGGGCAAAGGCGAAGTGGGCGAACTTCGCGTCGGCCCGCTCGCCATGGAATGCGAAACGAACAGCGGATTCACGCTCGGTGCCAAGGCCGTCGTTGAAGCTGAACGCTCGTCGGACTTCACGGCGACCGTCAAGATCAGCGGCTGCACGACCGACCTGAACTTCGGCAAAGGCGGCAACTTCGAACACGTCAAAGTCAACTTTGGCAAAGGTCTGAAGATGCAGTTCCACGCCAACGGTTCCGCGGCGATCGGCAACCCGGCCGGGGAAGTCAAAATCCTCGAAACGGCTCCGGTGCAGGTCAAGGTCCCGGGCCACAAATGCAAGCTCTTCATCCCGTCGCAGACCGTTCCGGTCCAGGCGGAAAAAAATGAAGAAAAAGAATTCGAAGCGGCTGAATACGGCACCGAAATCGAAGCCGTTGAACCGAAACTGCTGAAAAAGTACCCCAGCGGTTTCAAGGAACGCCTCGAAGTCTCTTGGGAACTGAAAAAAATCCGCTCCTACGTTCCGGTTGAACCGGGTCGCTGCGAATACAAAAAAGGCATCGAAGGCAAATTCGAACCGGAAGGCGAAGGCCTGCCCAACCGCGTCGAATACACCAACGGCGTGTTCGAAGGCGAACTGGAAGAAGTCGAAATCAAAGGTGGCGAGCTCGGGTTCGACCCGACTCCGTCGGAAACCTGATCAAGATCGCGTCAGCCGCCGGGCCTTGAGGGCCGGCGGCTGATCTTGAGCGTGGAGTGCGCGGGGACCTGAGGCTCCCGCCCTCCACGCTCTTTTTTTGTGGGTCCGGTGCTGCTCAGGCGGGGGAGGCCAGGAACGGCCGGGAGCTGCCGGCGCTCTTCGCCCTGTACATCGCACCGTCGGCCTGCTTGACGAGATCGTCCGCGCTTATCGCGCCGGCCTCGCCACAGGCGACCCCGATGCTCACCGTCAGCTCGGCCTCCCCGCAGCTGAGCGGGAAGTTGCCGCAGAGCGCCATGCTGATCCGGTCGGCCACCTGCATGGCGATCTGGGAGTCGGGCAGGTCGCGGATGACGATCAGGAACTCGTCCCCGCCCAGCCTGCCGATCACGTCGCTGTCGCGGCTGGTCATCCTGAGGCGCTCGGCCACCATGGTCAACAGCTCGTCGCCGGCGGCATGGCCCAGCGTGTCGTTGACGGGCTTGAACTTGTCCAGGTCGAGGTACACGACGCCCGTCTGGTGGAAGCCCTCGCGGCCGAGCTCCTCCTCGAGGGTTTTGAGGATCGAGGACCGGTTGTGGACCTGGGTCAGGTTGTCGAAGGTAGCCCGGTGCTCGAGCTCCTCGCGGGCCCGGGCGCTGTCGGTCATGTCGATCATGCAGGTGATCGCCCCGCTCACCTCGCCGGTGCTGCGATGGAGAGCCCGCACGCTCATCAGCGCTCGCCGCCAGGTTCCTGACGGGAGCTCGATGTCAACTTCGACGTCGCGGTCGCTGCCCTCACCCAGAACGTCGTCCAGGACCGCTTCGAAGCTGGCAAGGCTGTCCGGGGCGAGCGTCTTCAGGAGTGTCCCGGCCGCGGTGGTCGGCTCCGACGCGGTTTCCTCGTCCACGGGCTCCGGAGGGCCGGTCATCGCGATCGGCTCCTCGCCGTAGAGGATGTCAAGCAGGCGGGCGTTGTTGTAGACGATGTCCTGGTCACGGTCGATCTGCAGAAGACCGACGGGCATTGCATCTGTCAGGCGCCGCAGCAGCTCCTCGTGTTCATGGAGGGCCTCCTGGGCCTGCATCTCGGCCGAGATGTCGATCAGCTCGACCATGACGCAGTTCCGCTCCGGGTCTGCCAGGAAGTTGTGGAGCGTCGTGTCCACCCAGATCCAGCCGCCGTCCTTCCGCCTGCGGCGCAGCCGTGTCTGCTGGGCTCGGCGAGTGGAAAGGACGGCCAGCCAACCCTCGATCGCCCGTCCCTGATCGTCGGGGTGGATCTGGTCGAGGACGGATTGGCCCAGGAGCTCAGCCTCGGTGTAGCCGAACATCTCGGTGAAGGCCTCATCGGCCGCCAGAACCTTGGCGCCTTCGTCCTCGGTCAACGTGCAGAAGCGGGGCGGGGCGGGAGCCGGCTCGGGGGCGGGGGTGCCCGTGGATGCATCCTCGTCGCTGGGGATCACAACCCCCAGCAGCACGCCGTGGACTTCCCGGGCGTCGATGAAATGAAGCTTGGCCCAGCTCGACGGGCGGGTGAGCATGCGCACCTTGGTCACCGCCGCACCGCTCTCCTGGGCGGCATTCCAGGTGCGAACCACCGCCGTCCTGTCCTCGGCGACCACATTGTCGATCAGGGCGCGCCCCTCGATCAGGTCCTGGCCCCAGAGTCCGACCGACTGGGGCACGGGGACGATCAGGCCGTTGGAGGCCAGTCCGCAGACGAGCGCGTCGGGGTGCTCGCGCAGCAGGGCTTCGGCGCTGCGGGCGACAGACTGGCCGTCCTGCATCAGCGGTGAGCCGAGCTCCGCCGATCCCAGATCGTCGTTGGCCGGCGCCGCCGGCGGCGTGGTGTCAGAGAAGCCCTGTGCCATCGATCAGCCCCTGCTGAGAGACACCATCGGACGGCCACTGCGGGTGCATGAGCCCTGACAGGCCCCCCTAGGCGTCTCAGCCGTCGGGGAACGGCGCCAGCGGGATGCCGTGATCGCGCTCGCGCATGCCCAGCTCGTAGACCCCGCCATGCGCGCTCGTGAGGCGCCCCGCCGGAGAGCCCGGCGCGAGGATGTCCAGCTCGAGTCCCGCGACCGAGCAGTTGACGACATCGTGCTCACCCCCGTCGGGGTCCGCGTAGCGCCATCCGGCCGCCAGCGCCCGGGGGCTCCGCGCCCGCAGCTCGAGCGTCCGTCCGCGCCGCCCGGCCAGGCGGACGGTGCACCCTGCAACGTTCTCATCGACCTGGGGTCGTCTCGCCGCCAGGCCGCCGAGGCGATGGCGAGTGCCCCCCAGGCTGAGCACGCCGTTGGCCACCCAGGGAGTCATCCGATTGCCGATCAGCAGGCGGCCCAACGCCAGGTCGAGCCACGCCTCGGGCGCCTCCTCGAAGTCGATTCCGTGTATCCAGATCCAGCGCTCGGCGTGCTCTGAGCCCCAGTTGTGCCCGATCATCCCCCGCCAGCCGTCCAATGTGATCGGCTCTGCGCCGGGGACCTCGACGGTTCCCCAGAAGCTCGCCGCCGGCGCCGGGCTGGTCAGCTTGGTCCGGGGCAGAGGCATTCGATAGAGCCAGTCCGGTTTCAGATGACGCAGGGGGGACTCGGCGCTGGAGAAGCGCAGCGACCACCGGGCCTCGCCGCAGCCGCCATCCGCGAAACCCGGTCCGAAGGATGCCTCTCCGCCGATTCCGATCCAGCCGCCAGCAGGGACCTCGAGCTGATCGGATGTCGCCTTGACCATGAAGGGGGCCTCCCGGCGGGCGTCAAACACGGTGCACCAGATAGAGCCCCTGGGTGCCAGCCCCGGGCGCTTGTGGACGGTATGGCGGATCCAGATTCCCAGGCGCTCCACCGGGGACACGGCGCGGAGGTAGAAGGACTCGTACATCCCATCCTTGGCGCCGGCTCGCGGGAAGATCGGTTGGGCCTCCATCGGCGCGATCCTAACCTCGTGCCGCCCAGCCTGAGAGGATCACGCCATGAGAAGCGATCCCCTCGTCACGTTGCCCCCCCAGCTGACCGGCGCCGCGAAGGACACCGGCGCCCGCTACCTGCTGGGCGTTGACGGCGGCGCAACGAAGACGCTCGCCGGGGTCCTCGACCTCGAGGAGGGCACCCTGCACGTCGGCCACGGCGGGCCGAGCAACGAGGATGCCGTCGGACCCAAGGCCGCCGTCGAGGCACTGCTGGGGGCATCCGACGAGGCCATCGAGGCCGCCGGGATCGAGCGTGGAGAGCTCGGGGCAGCCGTGCTGGCGGTCGCCGGAACGAACACCGACTCCATTGCCGGGCACGTGAAGCAGACACGGGATGACGGTTGGATCGTGATCAACGACGTCGTCGGAGCCTGGGCCACCGTCAACGGGGGAGGCCCCGCTGTGGCGGCCATCGCCGGGACGGGCTCGAACGTATTCGGTGTCGGCCCGGGAGCACACAGCTGGCGGACCGGGGGCTGGGGGCACCTGCTGGGGGACGAGGGTTCCGGCTACTGGCTGGGCAACGAGTCGATCCGGGCGGCTCTGCGCGATCGCGACGGCTCGGGTCCGCCGACCAGGCTCGGGGAGGTCGCCTGCGCCCTCTTCAAGGTCGACGACATCGAGGAGCTCGTCACCCTTGTCTACTCCAAGCCCCTCACAAAGAGCGACATCGCCGCCCTGGCCGTCGAGACGGGCAACCTCGCGGACGCTGGAGACGACGTGGCGCGCGAGCTCTACGAGCGAGCCGCCGAGCTGCTGGGCGGGCAGATAGCGACCGTGATCGAGCAGACCGGGCTGAGCGGCGCATTTCCGGTCGGCCTGATCGGGAGCGCCTACCGCGCCGGCGAGGTCTTCATCTCGCCACTGCGGGCCAGGGTCGCCCGGAGCGCACCCGAAGCCGAGATCAAGCGCGTGGAGATGGCGCCAGTCGGGGGCAGCCTGACGCTCGCCGCCCGGGCTGCCGGCCGTGTCGAGGAGCTGGATCAGGCCGGACTTGCAGGCCTGATCGACGGCGCGCTGGCCGGCTGAGCGGCGTCAGCCTGGTGACTCGCCGGGCGCTGCCATCGCGGCTTCGATGGCCCGCCGTTCGGCGACCGCCCCGGGTCCGTGCCCTTCCAGACGAAGCGTCGCCGCGGCGATGGCCAGCTCGCCGGCTTCCCGGGCGCCGCGCCCCTCGGCCAGCCCGGTGAAGAAGGCCGCCGCGTAGCAGTCACCCGCGCCCAGGTCGTCGGAGGGCTCATCGATCCGCCGCACCGGAATCTCGACAGGGTCGCGTTCGCCCGGAATGATCCGTGTCGGCTCGTCCCCGGCCGTTACGGCGATCAGCGCCCCGGCCGCTCTGGCGCTGTCGATCATCTTCGCGCAGGCACCTGCCTCTGCCTGGCTGATCACGATCGCGTAGGCGTTTCGCGCCTGGGCGACGGCGGCGGGATCGGGCTCCACATTGATCACCTCTCCGCCTCCGGCGGGCCAGGTCCGGGCGAGGCCCTGCGGGGTAAGGCCCAGGAGACGGCCTCCGGTGGGCCACTGCCGGGGAAGCTCGGCGGCCACCGGCGCCAGGTGGAGGATCGCGCAGGGCAGCGGCTCGCGCGACTCGATCGAGCCGGCCCAGGCAAGCAGACGCTGGCTGCGCCCAGCCCCCTGCCCGCTCGTCTGAAGCGTCGTCGTGTGCTCGGCCGGCTCCACCCGCAGGTCGAACTCGCCGGCCCAGGGTGCCAGCATGCTCTCGATCTCACCGGGCAGGCCGCGTGTGACGATCAGCGCCCTCAACCCAAGTCTCGATGCCTGCAGGGCGCCGTAGAGCACCGTGCCGCCGGGCCGACGCGAGCCGTCCTCCAGAACATCCACGGTCACATGCCCGACACTTATGTAGTCAAACTGCAAGGCCCTGTTCAACCCCTCCCGCGGGCTCTGGCACGATTTGCCCATTGAGCCGAGCCGGCATCGAGGGCGTATACCAAATCGATAGCCCCTGCCGGCTGTTGTTTTGACTTGAGAGATGACCGCCAGCCTGAGACAGCGACGGAAGCTCCCGCTCGCCCTGATCCTGACGCTCGCCACGGCGGCGTGCTTCCTGCCCCTGCTACACGCAGCCTCGGCTGACGCCTCCGGCCGGGGCTCGCGCTACCCGTCCGCGGCAACGAAGCCCGCATTCGGAGCCCATCGGGCCAGGCTCGCCAAGGCGTCGAGTGGAGGTACCGCGGTCTCGATCCCCGTCAAACACGCCGCCAAGAAGCCGCACAAACTCGTCCTCCGTGGCAACCCCGCCCGAGCATGGCTGGCGTTCCAGGCGATGCAGAAGAACTACTACCTGCTGGGAACGGGCCTCTACAGGGGCGAACCCTTCTCCTATCTGTGGCCCTTCTCGCAGGCCCTCGCGGCGACGGTCAGCATGGCCAACATCCCGGTCCTGAAGACGAGCCTTCAGCGCGAACTCAAAGCGCGGGTGGTCGGTCTGCGGAACTACCTCGACACGAACAACTCCGGTGAGCTCGAAGGCACCTACACCAGCACCCTGGCCGCCTTCGACGGAACCGCCGCCCCCCCGACCGGTCCCGGCGGCGCCAAGTACTACGACGACAACGACTGGATCGGGATCGAGCTCGTCCGTCTCTACAAACAGACTCGCGACCCGGCCGTGCTGGGAACGGCCGAGGGGATCATGGCGTTCGAGATGGCCGGCTGGCAGAGCAGCCCGGAACTCGGCTGCAGCGGAGGCCTCCCGTTCTCGAACCTGGCCGAAAACACCGATCGAAACACGATCACCACGGCGCCCGCGGCGGAGCTGGCCGTACAGCTCTACCGCGTGACGCACCAGAGCCAGTACCTGCAGTTCGCCGTCATGGCCTACGAATGGGTCAGGTCATGTCTGCTCGAGCCCAACGGGATGTACGGCGACCATGTCAATCGCCGGGGGATCCTCGAACCCCGGCTTTGGAGCTACACGCAGGGCGTGATGATCGGAGCCGGCACGCTGCTCTATCAGGTGACCGGGAACGGGGCCTACCTCTACCAGGCGCGCCAGACCGCGGCGGCTGCTCTGGCCTACTTCACCCCCGAACGGCTGGCGCGGGAGATCCCGTTCTTCCCGTCGATCTACTTCCGCAACCTGCTCTACCTCGACTCGGTCACACAGGACCCGCCGGGGCCCCGTATCGCCCAGGCCTACGTCGACTACGCGTGGCAGCACCAGCGCCTGTCCAGCAACCTCTTCGTCGCCGGCTCGCCACCGTCGGGGCAGCTGCTGGTGCAGGCCGCAATCGTGCAGATCTACGCGCTGCTGTCGTCTCCGGCGCGGACCTATTTCTAGGGGTCACCGGGAGGAGGGCTCGAAGCAAGTAGGCTCTTAGCCAAGTGTCCGACGCCACCAATCTGATCACCGCCGAGGGACTCGAGACCCTCAAGTCGGAATTGGACGCCCTCGAGGGCGAGGGTCGCCGGGAGATCGCTGAGCGGATCAAGACGGCTCGCGAGTGGGGCGACCTCAAGGAGAACAGCGAGTATCACGACGCCAAGAACGACCAGGCTCACCTCGAGACGAAGATCGCCCGGCTGCGTGAAAAGATCACTGGCGCCGTGGTCGTTGCCGAGGAGACGCAGGCACCGGCGGGGGTCGTCGGGTTCGGCTCCACGGTCGTGATCCGCGATCAGGACGGCGCCGAGCAGACCTGGCGCATCGTCAGCTCGCACGACGCATCCCCCAAAGACGGCCGCCTGTCGGTCGAATCGCCTGTCGCCGCCGCGCTGCTCAGCCGGGGCGAGGGCGACGAGATCTCGGTGACGCTCCCGAAAGGGACGCGCCGGATGACGATCCTCAGCGTCAGCTGAGCTTCGGCCCGGTTCGCCGGCTGGCCCGTCGCACTCGGGCGACGAACTTCTTGGGACTCCGGCGG
>CAZFGJ010000010.1:0-15658 GCA_964518445.1 uncultured Solirubrobacteraceae bacterium | reverse complement strand
CGCCTGCCGTCTCGCAGAGCCCGCCGACGCAGCTCAGCCCTTCGCGCTGAGATCACCTTCTCCAGGCGGCGCCTCGTGCCTCGTCCGACGCCGGCCCGCTTGCCCTCGTCCCTCAGCCACTGGGCGAATACCGCCAGGTCGTGCTCCTCGCCCAGCAGTTCTCCGAGCTCATCCGCCCGCTTGGCCAGCTTCCTCATCCATTTCGCCTCGGCACGGGCCTGACGGGCGCGCGACCCCTTCTTGGCAGGAGTTGGGCGCTCGAGGATTTCGGCCGCATAGCGGAGGTCCTTGACCCGCTTGCGCCACTGGTGCATCGTGCGCATGCGCCCACCCTTGCCGCGGGCCGCGCGACGCCCACGCCGCCGCCCCTGGCGGTAGATGTGCTCCAGGCCGGAGTCGATCGCGCCGATGCCCGGGCGCTCCGTGAGATGCCATGCGCCCGCCCTCGAGCGGAAGGCACGCAGCTCGTTTGCCGCCGAGGCGCGGCTGACCGGATTCTGGAGCAGCATCTCGGTCCGGTCCCGTTCGGCCGACAGATGCGCCTGGAGGCGCCTGATCCCTCTCCTGCCGGCCAGCGAGCGCCGGTGGCGCTCGACGAGGCCCTCCAGGGTTTCCAGCATGACCTCGGCATCCCTGGCGTCGGCGAGGACGGCGGCGGCCGCCCGCAGAGAGGCGTGCTCCCGTGCGCTTGCGTCCTTCCCCAGTTGGCTCTCGAGCAGTCTGACGATCGTCCGCAGGCGCTTGATCGCCTTACGCGTCTCGTGGACCGCCCTGTCCGTGTTCTGGGGCTCGGCGCCCTCGAGCTCCTCGATCGCCATCTCTGCCTGGGCGATGGCCATCCGCCGCAGGCCTGCCGTCAGCCGCTCATCCGGGGAGAGGCCCAGGCGGCGTTCGCGGCGGCGCAGGCGCTTGGAGCGCCGCTCTCCTCCGGCCCGTGCCAGGACGACCCCGATCCCCACCGCGGCCGTCGCGGCCAGCGTGGCGGCCAAGGGCGCAACAATGGTGCGATGCCTGGCCTTGCGGGTGGCGAATGGTGGACGGTGCGCCGAGCCTCCAACCTGAAGCCATCGACGTATCGCTGTCCGATTTGTGGTCATCTGTTGCCCGCTCTAAGCGAGCATATGCTGATCGCGCCCGAAGGCGACAGCCGGCGGCGCCGCCACGCACACACCGAGTGTGTCCTGAGCGCTCGGGGGAGGGGGGACCTCCTCCTGCGTGAGGACTGGTTGGAGTCCCAGCCGCGACGGCCCTCGCTCTGGAGCCGCATGCGCAGGCGCGACTGAGGAGCCCCGCCTCGCCTGCGGCGGGAGTGCGGGCTCAGCCGCCCCAGACCTTGACGTGCTCAGGGTCGATCCGGATGATCAGCCGCTGTTCGCCGGGCTTGCGCAACGGGTACTCGTCGGCGTCCATGTACTTCTTGGCCATCGCATCGATGTGCTCGTCGGCGCCCTCGGTCGTCCGCTCGGCGACCTTGCCGCGGACCTCGACGTACTCGTATGGGTTCTCCATGTTCTCGAGCGTGACCCGCGGGTCACGCTCGAGATTCCGGGGCCATGCGCGTCCTTCGGCTGTATTCAGAACGGGCTGTCCGTCCTGAACGTCCACCCACACCGGGGCCGTGTGGACGGATCCGTCGCTGCGCAGAGTTGAGACGTGGCAGAAGTTCTTGGCCTCCATCAGTTCCTTCGCCCGGCCATCTATCGGTTCACTCATCGGCTCAGCCTTTCTGTCGCTCCTTCGCGTTCCATCTTCAAGATAGGACGCGGGAGCGATCGTCCCGAGCGGCCGGCCGGGTGCTAGTTGCGGCTGAGGCCCGTGTTCGAGTTCGCCGGCGGGATCGGATCGAGCGCTGTCAGTTTCCCGTTGTTCAGCGCGAAGTGCACCACGCGCGTCCCGCCTCCGGGGCAGCAGAGAGGATCGCTCGAGTGGTAGAGCGGATAGGCGATTGCCACTTCGGTGTCGCTCTGGGACACGACTCTGAGCGTGGCGCTCGGTTCCTTCGTGTCCGTTCCGAGATAGCGCCCGTCGATGAAGAAGAAGGCCTGCTGGCCATAGCCGTCACCCGAGCCGGTGCGGGTGCCCAGCAGCACCCGGAGGGTCTGCCCGGAGTGATATTCGCCGGTGTTGTTGGCCGTGTATCCATGTGCCTTCAGCACGGCCGCTGCCGCCGGGGCTCCTTCGGCGTGGCCTTCCTGTTCGGTGAATGACGGCTCGGGAGCCGAGCGGGTGGCCGTCGAGGAGGTGCTCGACGGCGACGGCGTGGTGCTCGGCCGGCTGCTTGTCGAGGTCGTCCGGGTGGGCGCCTTGGCTGTGCTCGTCGTCGCGGCCGCCGTCGTGTTCTCGACGGTCACCGTCTTGGTGTTCGAGCCGCAGCCCGCCAGGGCCAGCGGCGCCAGCGCAAGCGCGAGCAGGCGTCGGGGAAGCCGGTGAGAGCGCATCGTCCCATGGTATTCGCCGCCCGGGTGTCCCCTCCTCGGCTGGTCGCCCGCTCTCAAGCCGGTTCCCCTCGTAGGGGTACGATCACCTGAGCATGTCCACCGAACCTGCCAAGAAGTCACCGAAGCCAACCCGTGAAGGACGCGGGTCCCGCGACACGGCGCGAACGGCCGGCTTGATCGGTCTGGCGATCCTGATCACGCTGTTCGCAGTCTTCAACGTTGATCAGGTCAAGGTCAACTGGATCATCGGCTCCGGCCGGGCCCCGCTGATCATCGTGATCGTCATCTCGGTGCTCGTCGGCATCGTCCTGACCTACGCGGCCGAACGGATTCACAAGCGCAAATAGCCGGGCCGCTAGTGCAGGACGATCTTGAGCGTCAGGATCGCCAGGCCCATCGCGGCACCGATGCTGAGCTCGACGACGAGTTCCGCCGGCGCCGCCTTGGCTCGGAGTCCCGCCAGCAGCTCGAAGCCGATCAGGCAGGCCACCACCGTGTAGATGGCGGTCGAGACCGCATCTTCCTGGGACAGTCCGGCGACCGCGCCGAGGAGCAGGACGAACAACGGGACCGAGGCCCCAAGCATCAGGGGCCAGTCGTGCAGCAGGGCATCCCCTACGGCGCGTGGAGTCAGCCGCTGGCGGCTGATCAGCCGCCTTCCGAGAACCTTGGAGTAGGCATGTGCGAGCCAGTAGACGGCGGCGGCGATCGTGGTGGATACGACTGTCAGGAGATATGACTCATGGCGGCCGCTCTCGGCGGCGAGCAGCGCCCCGATCACGATCAGGCCGTAGATCGATTCGCCGGGGTTTTCCGGCCCGACCAGGAAATCAGCGAACCTGTCCAGGGCCCTGACGATCCGGCCCCGTCCCGCGGGGGGAGCCGCGCCTGGCTCTTCGGCGGCCTGACTTTGGGGAGGCTGAGCGTCGATCGGGTGATTATCGCGGCAGCCCCGGTAGCCTTCGGCTCATGGCCGTTGAGCCCCGGGGGGTGAGACTTCGTCAGGCTGTGCTCGTCGCCCGAGAGCTCGAGCCTGTCGCCCGGCTGCTCAGGGAGGGCCTGGGCCTGGATGAGCCGTTCCGCGATCCCGGAGTGGGCGAGTTCGGATTGGCCAACGTGGTGTTCGCGATCGGGGACTGCTTTCTCGAGGTCGTCTCGCCCCTCGCCGACGGCACAGCCGCCGGGCGCCAGCTCGAACGGGCGGGCGGTGACGGCGGGTACATGGCGCTGTTCGACCTCACCGACCTGTACTCGGCCCGTGAGCGGGTCGCGGAGCTGGGGGTCCGGATCGTCTGGCAGATCGATCTGCCGGACATCTCCGGAACCCATCTGCATCCGGCCGATGTCCCAGGAGCGATCGTCTCACTCGACCGCTCCGTCCCCTATGGCACCTGGCGCTGGGGCGGGCCCGACTGGACCGGGCGCACCGGAAGGGGCGCACCCGGCCGCCTGTCCGGGATCACAGTCGCCGTGGCGGACCCTCCAGGGGCCACAGAGCGCTGGGCCGAGGTGCTGGGAGTGGGCGTCGCCGCCGGCGAGCCGCGGCTCGAGCTGGACGGGGGGGAGGTTCGCTTCGAGCAGGCGGAGGGTGCCGAGCAGATCGTCCAGATCGACTTTCAGCTCCCTCCGAGCGTCAGGGCCGGCCGGGACGCGATCAAAATCGGCGCGGCCACGCTCGCGCTCAGCGACCTGCCCTCTTGAAGGGATTCGGGGCACTCGCCGGCTTCGACCCCTTTGCCGGGCCGGACGGCTCGGCGGGCTCGCGCCGCTATCTGATCCTGGACGTCTTCTCGTCCAGGCCGCTGGAGGGCAACCAGCTGGCCGTCTTCACCGATGCGAGCGGGATGGAGACGGCCGAGATGCAGTCGCTCGCCCGGGAGATGAAGCTCTCCGAGACGGTGTTCCTGCTCCCGCCGGGCCAGGGCGGCGATGCGAAGGCCCGGATCTTCACCCCTGCCGCCGAGCTTCCCTTCGCGGGACATCCTGTGCTGGGCTCGGCGATGGTCCTGGCGGGGGCCATGGAAGAGGACCGGGTCGTGCTCGAGACAGGATCGGGGAACGTCGATGTCAGCTTCGATGCGAGGGGAAGGCGGACCGCCAGTGGATGGATGAGCCAGCCGCTGCCGTCCTGGTCCGAGTTCGAGGCCTCGCAGGCATTGCTGGAGGCGCTCGGCATCGAGGCTTCGGGTCTGCCGATTGAGGTCTACTGCAACGGGCCGTCGCACGTGTACGTGGAGTTGTCCTCGCGCGACGCCGTCGCCGGACTCGCCCCCGACCTCGGCGCGCTGGGCAGATTGGGCACGATCGGCGTGAGCTGCTTCGCCGGCGACGGAGGGAGATACAAGAGCCGGATGTTCGCGCCCGGCCTGGGGGTCGCCGAGGACCCCGCGACCGGGTCGGCGGCCGGCCCGCTGGCTGTGCATCTCGCCCGCCACGGACGGGTGGGATTCGGCGAGGAGATCGAGATCAAGCAGGGCGCCGAGATATTGCGGCCCTCCCTGCTGCGGGCGCGCGCCACAGGCTCGGCGGAGAGACTCGAGCGCGTGGAGGTCGGAGGCAGCGCCGTGATCGTCGCGGCCGGGCGCTTCTGGCCGGACTGAGCAGGCGAGATCGCTTGATCGTCGGGCGGCGCTTCGGTTAGTTTCACCCGCATGTGGTCCGACGAGGAGGATGAGGTCATCGGCGGCGACCTGACGGCCGCGCTCGCCTACGTCACCCCCGCCGGCGGGGCGGTCGTGACTCCCGTTGCCCCCCTGGGACTCCGCGACAGGGAGGCGGGGACGGTGACCTTCACGACCTCGCTGGGGTTCGGGCGCAAGCTCGACCGGATCAAGGCAAATCCGCAGGTGGCACTCGCCTATCACGCCCGCGAGCACGGCTTTGCGGGCTCACAGGCGTTCGTTCTCGTCCAGGGCAGGGCGTCCTACGACGCAACGCCCGACCCGGCCGTCCTCCAGGAGCGGATCGCCCCGGCGTCGACTCGCTTCATGGGGCCACCGAAGACCGGGATCTTCTGGGACCGGTGGCTGTCGGCCTACTACGGCGACCGGGTCCTCGTGGACGTCCAGGTCGATCGGGTCATCAGCTGGCCCGACCTGCAGTGCACAGTAGCCGCCACCGTCACGGGAACACCACTTCCCGAGGGCTCCCCGCCGTCTCAGGCCGAGCCCGCCGGTGGCACCGGGCCACGAACGGACTGCCTCGCCGGGTCCCGCAAGGCCGCCAAGCTCCGCCACTCACTCCTGGGCTATCGCGACGCGGACGGGTACCCTCTCGTGCGTCCCGTCGAGATCGGCGCCGGCACCGAGCTGGGCATCCCGCTGAGTGGCGCCGGTCTGCCAGAGGGAGAGCGACGGGCCGGTCTGCTGGCACACAGCTACGAGGCTCATCTGATCGGCCTGGAGACCCGCCAGCACACCGGCTGGCTGGCGGATGGTCTCTACTCGCCCCACACCGAGGGCGGCTTCCGCGCGCCTCCCAACAAGACGATCCTGCTGCTCGCCAACGGCTTCATGGCCAGGCGGGGCCTCAAGCAGGCTCGCGCCCTGGGGCGTGGCTGAGCCCGTAGCGGCTTGACCTCCGAGGGTCCCGCTGCGAAACTCCCGTCAGATCCGTGGAGGGACTCCGCGGTAGGGACACTGCGTTGGAGGGAAATTGATGAGGGGTGAGCGCGGTCGGTTGAAGCCGGCGCGGAGAAGGACCTGTCACATCGGCCTGCGCAGCGGCATGCTCGCGCTGATCGTCTCGCTCACGGCGCTGGGCGGCGCATCCGCATCGGGCGCCGTCTCATTCGAAGTCGAGAGCCTCAACGGCTCGAACAACAACCTCTCCCACCCCAAATGGGGCGAAGCGGGTAGCCCCTACATCCGGCTGGCCCCCGCCCGCTACGGGGACGGCGTCGGAACGATGGCCGGTGGGCCCAACCCCCGCTACGTCAGCAACAGGATCTTCAACCCCGGTGGACAGGACGTCCTGTCGCCGAACAACGTAAGCCAGTGGGTCTGGGTCTGGGGCCAGTACGTGGACCACTCGATCGGACACGCCGACGAAGGCACCGAAGAAGCATCCATCCCGTTCAGCTCGAGCGATCCGCTCGAGAGCTTCAGCGACACCCTCGGATCGATTCCCTTCCGGCGCAACGTCGTCGCACAGGGCACCGGAGCGGGGGCGGGCAACCCCCGCTCACAGGTCAACATGGTCCCGTCCTACCTCGACAGCTCGGCTCTCTACGGCTCGAGCCCCCAGCGGCTGGAATGGATGCGGATCGGACCGGACAACGGGGAAACGTCGAAGGCCGGCTCGCGCCTGAACCTGCCGAAGAAATTCCTGCCGACGGAGGCCGCCCGCGGCAACTCGGCCGCCGCGCCGACGATGGTCACAGAAGGCGCCCTGGCAGGCGATCCGCAGAACGCCGTGGTCGCAGGGGACGAGCGAGCCAACGAGAACCTCCAGCTGACGGCGCTGACGACGATGTTCGCCCGCGAGCACAACCGGATCATCGGGCAACTCCCTTCCTCGCTGAGCAACGAAGAACAATTCGAGATCGCCCGACGCGTTGTGGCAGCCGAGGAGCAGTACATCACCTACACGGAATTCCTCCCCGCCGTCGGCCTGACGCTGTCCCCCTACACGGGGTACAACCCGAATGTCGACACGGAGTTGAGCGACGAATTCGCCACGGTCGCCTTCCGGGCGCACTCGATGGTCGACGGCGAGGAGCCCGTCGAAGTCAAGGCCTCGAAATTCAACTCCTCAAAGCTGGCGGCGCTGGAAGCACAGGGAATCACCTCAGCGCCGGGGCCCAAGCATTCGCTGATCCTGACGATCCCCCAGGCCGCGAGCTTCTACAACCCGTCGCTGATCCCGTCGATCGGCCTGGCCCCGATCCTCAAAGGCCTGACCGACAGCGCCGGCTACGCCAACGACGAGCAGATCGACGATGCCCTCCGGAGCATCCTGTTCGAGCTGCCGGCGGCGGGAACCGACCCGGCCAGCTGCTACCAGGAAGCGGCCGCGCCGGGCTGCTTCAGCGCCGTCGAGGACCTCGGTGCGATCGACGTCCAGCGTTCGCGCGACAACGGCATGCCCGGATACAACGAAATGCGCGAAGCCGTCGGCCTGGCGCCCCAGCACACCTTCACCGAAGTCACGGGTGAGTCAACCGAACAGTTCCCGACCGAAGACCCGCTGATCCCTGCGACCAACGCGATCGAAGACCCACACATCCTCGACGTGACCTCACTGAGGAACTTCTACGGGGAACCGGTCGTGCCGGGCTCGAAAGAACGGGCCGTCAGCGAGACGCGCCGCACGACCCTCGCGGCCCGCCTCAAGGCGATCTACGGTTCGGTCGGCAACCTCGATGCGTTCGTCGGGATGCTCTCCGAGCCCCACCCTTCGGGCAGCGAACTCGGGGAACTGCAGGCGGCGCTGTGGCGCAAGCAGTTCGAAGCGCTGCGCAACGGGGACCGCTTCTTCTACGAAGGCGATCCTGTACTGCATGAAATCGCCGTCAAATATGGCGTCACCTACCGGCACAGTCTCAGCGAACTGATCGAGATCGACGGCAAGGTCTCCAAAAAGGGCTACCCGTCGAACGTCTTCATCGCGCCTGAACCCAAACACCTCTCGGCACAGGCACGCCGCCGCGCCGAGCGGCTCGCCCGCCGCCAGGGCTGAGGTCCTCGGCGGCGTCCGCTACCAGCCGAGGGTGCCCGGGGCGCCCTTGAACGGGCCGACGATGTCGCCGGTGATCCAGCCGCCGTAGAAGTCGCCGGGCTGCGCCACAACCGGCTCGCCGTCGACGGTGCATTCGTCCATGGCGCTCGGATAGAAGGCGACCGTGTCGCGCAGCTGCTCGAAACCGTCGGTCGGATCCGGATAGCCCCAGGCGGCTCGCCGCACGCGACGCGAGCCGGGGCCGATCACGTCGTAGTAGATGGCCGCTCCCTTCCACTCGCAGAGGCTTCCCCGGCCGCCCGACGCGTCGAGGGCGCCAGTCGCCACGCAGTCCAGCGGTATGTAGTAGACCGGCGGATGGCTCGTCTCGAGGACCCGCACCGAGCGTGATGTCTCGGCGATCAGGGCGCCCCCGAGCATCACGCGCAGCCGCCGGCTCGAGGGCTCGAGGAGCGGGGGCCGAGGGTAGTCCCAGACGGACTCGGTCACGAGACCTGGGACCGTGGATCGAAGCCGCTGAGCCGCACGCACTCCGCCCACAGCTGCTCCCGGTCGGCCTCTGACTCGTGCGTCCAGGGGACCCGGTGGGTCGGACGCCGCCGGCGGTCGTGCCAGAAGTCGCCCGAGCCCAGGTCCTGGGCCGGTGCCGAACCGAGCCAGACGATCGTGTCGGCACCCGCCCGGGCATCTCTCAGGACGCGTTTCGTGACGTTGTAGAAGCCCGGAAGTGACTCCTGCAGGCCCGGCGTGTCGGCCCAGCCGGGATGCATCGCGTGCACCGAGATTCCCTTCGGCGCGAGGCGCTGGGCCCACAGCTCGGTGAGAATCACCTGAGCGCGCTTGCTGCGGGCATAGGCGACCGTTCCGTCGAAGTCCTCGTTCTCCATCTCCAGGTCATCCACGTGGAGCCGCTGGGTGTACATGCCTCCCGAGGACACGTTGATGATCCGGCCCGAGTCGCTCCGGGCGAGCCGTGGGATGAGGAGGTTGCTCAACAGGAACGGTCCGAGCACGTTGGTCGCGAAGGTCAGCTCGATGCCGTCGGGGGAGAGCGTTCGCTCACTCAGCAGGACGCCGGCGTTGTTGACCAGGACGTCAATGCTCCGGCCTCCGGCGAGGAGCCCCTCGGCGAAGGCGCGGACCGATCCGAGATCGCCGAGGTCGCAGATGCCGACCCGCACGTCGTCGCTGCCGGAGCGGCGGGCGATCTCATCGCGTGCGTCCTCACCTCGGCGGCGGTCACGGCTGAGGAGCTCGACGGACGCCCCGAGCCGGGCGAACCCCTCCGCGGCGGCACGCCCCAGCCCGGAAGTGGCGCCAGTGACGAGCACCGTCCTGCCGCTCATGTCATCGAGCTCGCTGTCGTCCCAGGTGCGCCTGCGCAGCTCGTAGCCCAGGCGGGTGTAGCCCGGGAGCACGGTGCGGTCGAGGAGCGTGTCGATTATCGAGTTGATCACTTTGAAGGCCTGCGCCGGGCCCTGCACCCGGGGGGGAGGGGCACAGGGCCGGCGCGCCGGGCGCCGGGTCTCCCCGGCGCCCATGTCCGATGCCTAGCTGCTCGGCACCAGCACACTGTTGATGACATGGATGACGCCGTTCGAGGCGTAGACGTTTGTCTTTAGCACCTTGGCGCCATTGACATGGACCACTCCGCCGGAGACCTTGATCTTGACGCTCGAGCCCTCGAGTGTCTTGGCGGACTTCAGCTTCAGGACCTTGGCCGCCGGAACCTCGCCCTTGAGGACGTGGTAGAGCAGGACCGCCTTCAGCTTGGCCTTGTCGGCGAGAAGAGCATTGATGGTGCTCTTGGGGACCTTCGCGAAGGCGGCGTCCGTCGGAGCGAAGACGGTCAGCTTTCCCTTTGCTTCCAGGGCGCCCTGCAGGCCCGCCAGCTTCACCAGTTTGACCAGCGTCTTGAACTGTCCAGCGGCGACGGCCGTCTGCACGATGTTCTTGCTGGCAGCCGGCGTCGCGGTCGAGCCGCTTGCGGCTGCCAGGGGCACGGCGAAGGCCACCAGGGCCAGTGAAAGTGCTGCGATCCTCTTCATTTGTTTCCTCCGTTGGAGCTTTGGGGGGACTCTCGCTCTGCTCTACGGACGGTTGAAGCGGATCGGTTTGATCTCAGATGAATGCAACCGAAGCCGGCCTTTCGTGCGTATAGACAGTGATGAGCACGTTCGCGATCGCGCCGGCAACGGCGAAGAGGGCCCGGTTGCGCCAAGCTGAGGGCGTGCCATCCAGACCGCGATCGACAAGCCGCGCCCAGAGAAGGCTCCTGCGCGGCCTGGCCCGCCGCGACCCGTCGGTGGCGGATGCGATTCAGTCCGAGTACGGACGGGTCCTGCTCGGCTATCTGCGCCAGATGCTCGACGATGCCGGCGCAGCCGAGGACGTCATGCAGCAGGTGCTGCTCGAGGCCTGGCAGCGTGGCCCCAGCTTCGACCCGGAACG
This sequence comes from uncultured Solirubrobacteraceae bacterium, assembly GCA_964518445.1. Lineage (GTDB taxonomy): Bacteria > Actinomycetota > Thermoleophilia > Solirubrobacterales > Solirubrobacteraceae > Palsa-744. Next base: position 5,090 of record CAZFGJ010000010.1, on the reverse strand, counting down.
GGCCTCGGTGTTGACCTGGTTGATGACGATCGCCCGCTCGCGGGCGATCGACGTGCTTCGGCGCCGTGTCCCCGAGCCTCACGATCCCGCCGTCGCCACGGCGCTCCTCGACCGGGATGCGATCGAGGAGGATCATGCCACCGAGGTCGCGGAGCGTTGGCAGATGACCTATCTGCTCTCGACTCTTTCCTCCGACCATGCCGAACTGCTGCGGCTGCGCTTCCAATTCGGCATGAGCCAGACCGAGATCGCCGAGCACACGGGGATCGCGCTTGGCACCGTAAAGACACGCATGGTCAGCGCATTGGAACAGCTGCGCGGACTCATTGGGGAGACGAGATGAGCCGTCCCTCTGACGAGCGCATCAGCGACTTTCTGACGGGCGAGCTCGCTCCCGCGGAACGGGAGGAGATGCTCGAGCAGATGCGTCAGGATCCGGTGCTGCGTGAGCGGGTCGGGAGCCTCGAGTCGATCGCTGCGAACCTCGAGTTGCTGCCGCGGGAGGCGTGGGAGACGCTGGGCGAGCAGCCCCGGCCTGCGGCCCGGACGGCGCGGCGCCCTTCGCCAAGGACGCCGCGCAGGCGCATGGCCCTCGTCGCGGCGGCGTGCGCTCTGCTGCTGGGCGCCGGCATCGGGATCGGCGTCCTGATCGAGCGTCCCGGTTCGGCCGGTGGGCCGACGGTCGTGCTCCGCGCCGTCGCCGGGCCCTCCAGCGAGCAGGCGACGGCGCGGATGACGAGCGGCGGGCGAATGGTTCTGACGGTCGACCACCTGCCGGCCACTGCCCCGGGGCGCTTCTACGAGCTCTGGCTGATGAACAGCGACAGCGACCTGGTGTCGGTCGCCTCGTTCCGGGTCGGCTCGGACGGGAAGGCCCAGCTGAACGTGCCGCTGCCGGTGTCCGCGGCTCGCTACCACTACCTCGACATCTCCCTTCAGCACGCGGCCGCGGGACCGGCCCACTCTGGAGACTCGGTTCTCCGGGCGCCCGTCCCCAGTTAGGATCAGGCGCTCGAGCCGAGAGCGCCAAACGAGGAGAAGCCATGAGTGAGGAGACGGTCAAGTTCCTGCTGTCAGAGCGGGACATTCCGACCCGCTGGGTGAACCTGCTTGCCGACCTCCCCGGGGACCCCCTTCCACCGCTAAGCCCGCAGACGCTCGAACCCGCGGGCCCGCCCGACCTGACCCCCATCTTCCCGATGGCGCTGATCGAACAGGAGGTCTCGCCGGAGCCGTTCGTCGAGATTCCCGAGGAGGTGCGAGATGCCTACAAGCTGTGGCGCCCGACGCCGCTCTTCCGAGCGCGGCGGCTGGAGCGCGAGCTCGATACCCCGGCGCACATCTACTACAAGTACGAGGGTGTCTCGCCGGCCGGCTCGCACAAGCCGAACACCGCGGTGCCCCAGGCCTACGAGAACGCCCGCGCCGGAATCACCCGCCTGAGCACCGAGACGGGCGCCGGGCAGTGGGGATCCTCGCTCGCCTTCGCCTGCTCCCTGTTCGGGCTCGAGTGTGAGGTCTTCATGGTTGGCTCCTCCTATGACCAGAAGCCCTACCGCCGCTCGATGATCCAGACCTGGGGTGCCACGGTCCACCGCTCGCCCAGCACCCTGACGGAGTCGGGCCGGGCCCAGCAGTCCAACCCGACGGGCTCGCTGGGCATCGCCATCTCCGAGGCAGTCGAGATCGCCGCCGCGCGCGAGGACACCAACTACTCGCTTGGCTCGGTCCTCAACCACGTGATGCTGCACCAGACCGTGATCGGTCAGGAGGCGCTCGCCCAGATGGAGATGGCCGGTGAGGAGCCGGACGTTGTGATCGGCTGTGTCGGCGGCGGCTCGAACTTCGCCGGTCTGACCTTCCCCTTCCTCCGCCGGACGCTGGCGGGGGAGGCCACGACGCAGTTCATCGCGGCCGAGCCCTCAGCCTGCCCGACCCTGACCAGGGGCGTCTACCGGTACGACTACGGGGACACGGCCGGCCTGACGCCCCTGATGCCGATGTACACGCTGGGGCACGACTTCGTGCCGCCCCCGGTGCACGCCGGAGGCCTGCGCTACCACGGCGACTCGCCAATGGTCTGCGCCCTGGTCAAGGCCGGTGCCGTGGAGGCCCGGGCCTACCGCCAGAACGAGACGTTCGCAGCGGCTGTCCGCTTCGCCCGCACCGAGGGGATCATCCCCGCACCCGAGCCGGCTCACGCGATCCGCGCCGTCATCGAGGAGGCCGAGGCGGCCCGTGTGGCGGGTGAGAAGAAGGTCATCCTGTTCGGCCTCTGCGGCCATGGGCACTTCGACCTCTCCGCCTACGACGCCTACCTTGCCGGGAAGCTCGAGGACCCCGAGTTCTCCGAGGAGGAAATGGACGAAGCGCTCGCGCGGCTGCCCGAGGCGCCGGCGATTGCATGATCCGAACTCCTCGGTAAATTCTCCGCAATGGCCAGCACAGCGGTAGGCGCAGCGCCGGGGCCGGGGGATCACGCAGAGGGGCCGCCGCCTCCGGGCGCAATGGTGATCCCGGACTTCGAGATAGTCCCGCGGGCGGGGCTGCCGATCGTGGGCGTCGTGGTCGTAGCCCTGGTCGCCGCGATCGCAGCCAACAAACTCTGGCCGCTGATGTTCCTGCACGTGGTCGCCGGGGCCTCCTGGACGATCATCGACCTCTTCCTGGGCTTCGTGATCGGCCCGATCCTGGGCAAACTCTCGGTGCCCGCCCGGATCGAGGTCACGACCAGGCTGATGCCCAAGATGGTCCTGCTGATGCCGACGGTCGTCGCCGTCACGCTGGCGGCCGGCTGGCAGCTCTCGACCAAGCTCGGCTACAACCTGACCAGCTACCAGTACCACGGCTGGGTTGTCGCCAGCTTCATCGTCGTCGGTGCCATGGCAGTGATCGCTCTGGGCCTGCTGGAGCCCGCGAACATCGCCGTCCTGACCGAGCTCAAGAAGCCCCGGCCCAACCCTGAGGTGATCGAGAAGCTGATGAAGCGGTTCATCTACACCGCCGGTGCGACCGGGCTGATGCAGGTGGCGACGCTCGTGATCATGACCAGACTGGCAACGGGATGAGCGAGCGGCGCCTTCCCCCCGTGACGCAGCTGGGGATGCTCTCGCTGGCGCTGATCGTGGCCGGCGTCATCTACCTGTCGGCCCATCTCCCCGAACACGTTCCGCTCGACCCGGCGATCGCCCTGCTGGCGGCATCGTCGCTGTTGCTGATCGGCAACGTGGCGGTGCTCTGGCGGACCGAGGGATTCAATCGCCGGCGCTTCCTGGAGGTGGCGAAGTGGGCGCTGCTGGCCTACTCGATCATCGCCGGGCTGATCGAGTACGTCTTCCTGCGCAACAACACCAGCGGTGGCCCGCTGGTGGTCCTGACGCTGAGCCTGGTCGTCTTCGCTCTGACGGTCCCGGTGCTGATCGCCTTCACGGTCGCCCGCTATGACGAGCCTGATCCGGCCGGCGGGCAGGCGCCCTCCTCGGACTAGCCGCGTTCATCGCCGGGCCCTCAGCGGCCGGTCATCACCGTGTCCCCGTCGCTGTAGGGAGGGGAGCAGCAGCACAGGAGGACCAGGGGCTCGGCCCCGGTGTTCCAGAGCTTGTGCGGAGTCCCCGGTGCGATGACCACGCAATCACCGGCGCCGATCTCGGCCTCCTGCTCACCGAGGCGCATGCGCCCGGCTCCGGCGGTGAAGTAGTAGATCTCCTCCGATCTCGGGTGCAGGTGCTCGGCCGTCTCGCCTCCGGCGGGAACCCTCGCCTCGGCGAGGCTCTGCAGGCGCGCGGCCGTCCAGGACGGCCCGGCAAGCTCGCGGATCGAGGATCCGTCAAGGGTGATGAACGACTCGAGCTCGGAGAGGTTGGCGATCTGCATAACGGCGTTTGTGCCTGCCAACGATATGGTCTCGGGCCGTGAACGGGCGCGATCTGGATGTTGTCGTCTTCGGCGCGACCGGCGTCACCGGCCGGCGGGTGGCCGCGTACCTCGCCGAGCGAGCCGGCTCGAGCGGCCTCCGGTGGGCTGCCGCCGCGCGCGACGGAGCAAAGCTGGCTCGGATCCTGGACGAGGTGGGTATCAGTGCCCCCGAGACGATCTCGGCCGACGTCGGGGATGCGGCCTCGCTGCGGGCGATGGCGGCACGGGCACGGGTCGTACTGGACCTGGTCGGCCCGTACACGCTCTACGGCCGGCCCGTCATCCATGCCTGCGTCGAGGCGGGAACCCACTACATGGACCTGACCGGCGAGCTCCCGTTCGTGCGCGAGATCATCGCCGACTTCGAGGGGGCCGCCCGCGATGCCGGTGTCAAGATCGTCCAGGTGTCGGGCTTCGAGGCGCTGCCCCCCGACCTGATGGTCGCCCTGGCCGATCAGCTGGCCCGTGAGCGGCACGGCGAGGGGCTCGCCTCGGCCGACATCGAGGTCCGGATCATCTCGCCCCCCGGGCTTCCTCACCCTTCGGATGGCATCTCGGGTGGAACCTTTCAGAGTGTCACCGCCATGGCCGGGGCCGACGACGCGGCGGCGATCGAGGACCCGGCGATACTGATCACCGACCCCGGCGTCGCGGCCGCCGTCAGGCGAGTCAGCCCGATCGCGCTGAATCCGCGAAGAGGAGAGGACGGGGCGGTGCTTGCCCCGATGGCACCGGCGGCCTTCATCAACCCCGGGGTTATCCACCGCTCGGCCTCGCTGATCGCCGCCGCCGAGGGCCGGGCTCCCGAGCCATTCCGCTATCGCGAGGCGATCGTCCTCGATGGCGGTCCCGCGACGCTCCCCGTGAGATGGGGGATAGCGGGACTCATGACAGCCTCGCAGCTCGGTGCCCGCGCCCTTGCCCGCAGCCGTCCCGAGGTCCGCAGGCCGATCGCCGGAGCGTTGGCTCGCCTGGGGCCCTCGTCCGGCTTCGGTCCGTCGGGTGATCGGATGGAGGGCTGGAAATGGAAGATGAAGGCGACCGGAACGACCGGCGCCGGCAACGTCGTGACGGTGCTTCTGGACGCCGACGGCCATCCCGGCTACCTCGCGACCGCGCGCCTGCTGGGCGAGGCCGGGATGCTCCTCGCCGAGGAGGGCGCCACGCCCGCGCGG
>CAZFGJ010000009.1:0-35228 GCA_964518445.1 uncultured Solirubrobacteraceae bacterium | reverse complement strand
CGCCGCGAGCCGTGAAGGAGAGGACGCGCCCGACGAGCGCTGAGCTCGCGGCCGCCGAAGGGCCGCCGACCACTGAGATGGCCGTGGCCGCATCGTTGGCGGGGTTGAAATCGGGCTCCTCGGCGGTCACTGCGGCCGTCTCGAGGAGAGTCCCGGGTTGTTCGGGGCGAACGGTGATCGCGAAGGCCGCCGTCTGTCCCGGCGCCATCGTTCCGGCGGAGCATGAGACGGAGGTCTTGGCGGCGGCGATGGTGCATCCCGGCGGTGCCGATAGGAGCGTCGTGCCGGCCGGCACCGGGATCGACACGCTGACACCGGTGAGCACATCGGCGCCCGAGTTTGCCGCGAGCGCCCTGACGGTCAGGGAACCGTTGAGACCGACGGGGTTCGGTGTGGCGCTCACCGAGACTCCGGCGTCGGCCGCCGACTCATAGGCGCCCAGGTCGCATCCGGCTCCCCGCGGGCGAAAGACGCCGCGCTCGTCCGTGACGGGTCCGGCGAATTCGATGCTCGGACAGGCGGGGCCGCCCGCGTCGAGCGCCGGGGAGCCCCGCAGCAGCGGGATCGTTTCGCCCAGCCCGCCGTTGGGGGAGAGTCCTCCGAGCTTAGGGTCGCTGGTGAGCGGAGGCGTACCGGGCAGGACGCAGGATGACGGGCCGAAGACGATGTTCGTCCCAACGGCCGTAGCGGCTGTCGCACCGACGCACTGGTCCGGGCTGTTGCCCGCGATGATCGAGTACTCGAGCAGGAACGGGTTGGGTTTCCTGATCCCTCCACCTTCGACTCCCGCCGAGTTTCCGCTGAGCGTCGAGTAGATCAGGGAGACCCCACCGAAGCCTTCATCGTTGATGCCGCCTCCCGTCAGGGCCGCAGTGTTGGCCGCGATTGTCGAGTTACCGATGATCGTTTCATCTCCGAGGTTCTGTTCCAGGGCGATTCCTCCGCCTCGCATGCTCACGGCGTGATTGCCCGTGACAGAGGAGTCGAGAAGAACAAATGAGCTGATATGCGCATCGATCCCGCCGCCTGTTTCGGCTGAGTTGTTGCGTATCGAGCTGTTGATGACCTGGAGTTGTGTTTCGTCCGTTTCGATCGCCCCGCCGGCCTTGGCAGCGACGTTTTCGCTGAGCACCGAGTTCCGAACCGTCAGCGGGGTTTCCAATGAGGAGATTGCCCCGCCAAAGCCCGGGGTCGAGCCGTGGGTGAGCGTGACGCCCGCAACCGTGACGGCCCCGGCTTTGGTGAGGACCCCGATGAGAGACGTCGATTTCTGCCCGTCGATGATGGTCCGGGTCGCCCCGGCACCTTCCAGCGTGACCGGGCACTTGAATTTCCCGCCTGCTTCGCCACAGGCGCTCGTGCCGGTGTTGCCGAGCGGGAGCGGTCCTTTGAAGCCGTTGAGCAGGTATGTGCCGGCGGGCACCAGGACGCGGATTTCCGTACCGGCGCCGCCAATGGTCTGCTGGGCCAATTCCAGGGCGGCCCGCAGCGGGCAGACGGTCCCGCCTTCTTCGCCGTCTTCGGTGCAGTAGTGCGGGTTGTCGGTGTGGCCCGCGTCCAACGTCGTGTTGACGATGAGATTGTCCGTGAACGCCTGCGCGGCGACCGGGCCGCACGTCGTCAGTGCCGCGGCTGTGCCCGCTGTCAGCAGGAGACGCCTGAGCCCGCTCATTGCAGAGAGACTACGCCTCCAGAACGCCTGAACCAGCTGTCGCCTTCACTCCCTGCCGGCGGAGCTCAACATCGCCCGCGAGCTGCTCAGGAGCTCCTGCATCGAGCTCTCGATTCCGTGGCACAGAACGTCGATGTCCGGTGCCGCGTCGTAGTCGCCCGTGACGCCAAAGGTGCAGGCGCCGTTGTAGGAGAAGATCGCCACTCCCACCCTGACGTGGCCGCCGAGCGGCACGTAGGGGAATGACTCGAGCATCCGTCGCCCGCACGCGTAAAGAGGCAGCTGTGGCCCGGGTACGTTCGTCGTGACGGTGTTGATGTTGTGCTGCGGGATGCGCGTGGCGAGCCGCTCGCCCAGCGCCAACAACAGCGGCGCGGCGAAGCCGCTGAGCGAGGTCAGAACCTCGGCCGCCACCGCCTCGTGAGACTGCTTGAGGTCGGCCATCTGCTCCTGGATCGAATGCAGGCGCTCGACGGGGTCCTCCAGCCCTACGGGCAGCTCGGCGAACATCGCGGAGACCCTGTTGTCGTAGAGGCCGTGCTCGGACTTCGAGCGGACCGACACCGGGATCATCGTGCGCACAGGCTGCTCGACAGGCTCGCCCCGGGAGATCGCGAGCTCTCGGAATCCGCCGGTGATGGCCGCCAGAACGACGTCGTTCACCGTGCCGCCGAGGACGGCACGGACCTCCTTGATCTCCGACAGCTCGGCCCGGGCCCAGTTCCAGCGGCGGTGTGGCCCAAGCGGCCCGTTCAGCTCCGATTGGGGGGTGGGCCTCGCCAGGTCTCTCATCCGCAGCAGGCCTTGAAGCGCTTCCCGCCCGCGCCGGAAGACCTCCTCGGGGGAGGGCAGCGCCCTCGCTGCCTGCAGCGGGATCAGAAGGTTTTCGGCAATTCCCCCCGCGAGCAGGGAAGTCGTTCCCGGGGCGCCCCGCGGCGTCCACTCCTGTGCGGGCGGCCGCGCTGTGGCGGGGTCTGCATCCAGGAGGACGGAGATCAGGTCGGTGCCGGCGACCCCGTCGACCATGCAGTGGTGGATCTTTGAGATGAGCGCCCAGCGCCCGTCGTCGAGCCCCTCGACCGCCCACATCTCCCAGAGCGGCTTGGAGCGGTCGAGCTGCTGCGACATGACACGGCCCACGAGGCTGCGCAGCTCGCCCTCGCCCCCGGAAGCGGGAAGGCCCGTGCGACGCAGGTGGTAGTCGACGTTGAAGTGCTGATCGTCGATCCAGTGGGGCCGCCCGATGCTGAGTGGGATGGCCCGGACGACCTGTCGGTAGCGGGGAACGAGAGGGAGCTTGGCCAGGACCATCGAGCGGAGCGCCTCGTGAGGAGGAGGCGGCCCCTCAAAGATCACGATCGAACCGATGTGCATATGGCTGACGGCGTCCTCGACGTCGAGGAACGAGGCGTCAAGCGCGCTCATCTTCTCCATCACGCAGCTCCTCCCGGGCCGGTTCAGGCACCTGTCGAACTCCGACCTTGAAGCTAAGCGCCTCGCCGGCCGAGGGCATCCGGGGAAGCTACCCGCTGGGGTGACTACCAGGGCGTGGGCGGAGGAAGCGGCAGATCGTCGGTTCGCTGGATGTAGCCGGCCAGCCGCGCTGCCTGCCATTCGGCCTCCGGCTCATCCCCGTCCTGAATGGCCTTGACCTGGCCGGGAAGGCTCCTCGCAAGCGTCCCCGAGGCGAAGGGGTTCACCAGCAGGTTGAAGAAGCCGGCGTCTTCGGCGGCATTTGCCCGGTCTCCCCCTTCCTGCGCCAGAGCGCGACGGGCCGAGGCCCGTCTGCACCACCTGGCGGCTTCGCGGGCCGCTCTGAGCGGGTCGGCATGGCAGAGCTCGCCGGTGGCGTGCATCAGTGCAACCTGCATCGCCCGGAGCTCGGCCGTCGCGAATTCACCGGCTTCGTAACGCGTCTCGGTGGGGTTGAGCCAGCCGACGCCCAGGTCGAGCTCGGCGGCTCGCGAGACGACGCCCCGGCCGAGGGCCGCAAACCCGCCCGTGCGCAGATGCTCGAGGATCGTCTGCGCCTCGGTCGCGAGGCGCTGGGCGTCCTGGGACTGAAAGTCCCGGGTCTTCGCGTAGGCGCGCGCCAGGGCCAGCGTTTCGACAACGTTTCCGTCCACCGCTTCGGCGCGCCGGGCGAAATGCTCGACGCAGTCGGCAGCCCAGAGCAGCGCCGTCGCCGGATCGTAGTTCTCGATCCTCCTGACCAGGGAGGCTTCGCCACCGCGCCGCTTCGCCGCCCACAGTTCAGGTCCGATCCAGTCGAGCAGCTCACGGAGGCGACCGACCGGGGCCAGGGGAGGGATCGGAGCGAACGTGCCCTCGGCAGGCCATGCCGAGCGCGGAGCCACGTCTTCTCCGCCGATGACCGTGTAGACGTCTTCGTCCAGATAGATGACGCGTTCGCGATCCCGGTGCCCAAAGAGGCCCATGGCCCTCTATCGACAGCCTCGCGCCCCGCTTGAGGAGATGCGCCTCTGCTCGTCTAGGAGTGACGGCGGCGGAGCGCCAGCGTCGCCAGGTATGCCCCGCAGAGCAGCACGAAGACGTGGAACGTCACGCCTTCGGCAGAGGCGTGAAACCGGACGATTCCGAACACCCCGAAGAACGCCAGCAGAGCTGCGCAGATGAGAATTGCGACCTTGCCGAGCGTCTGCACCGTAGAGGGATCCTAGACCCTCTCGGTGCTGCCGGAAAGGGCTGACGGCCCGCTGGGCTCAGGTATGGTCGCCCCTCGTGTTTGCTTTGCTGATCAGGGTTTCGCTGGCCTCCGCGCTGCTCGCCGGCGCATTCAGCGCCGCTGCCGGCGCCGAAACGATCTGCGTGAACTTCAGCTCGGCTGAATGCTCTGGCTCGCAGGAGAGCCAGATCGCCCCCGCCCTGGCTCGGGCCTCCAGCCGTCCGGGGATCGACACGGTCGAGATCGGCCCCGGGGAATACGCCACGGGAGCCGTCGCCGGCTTCTCCTATTCGAGCCCCGACCCCGTCAGGGTCCTCGGCGCCGGCGTCGGGCGAACGGTCCTTCGCAGCGGGGTCGAAACACCCGAACACGTGCTCAGCCTCTCGGTGCCCGCCGGGCCGGCGACCGCCGAAACGATCGTCTCGGGCATCTCGGTGCTGGCGGGCCATCTCCTTACGGGCGGCTCCTCGGCGCTGATCTCGGGGCAGGTCGAGAGCTCGGAATTCACCGCTCTGGGCACCGAAAGCGGGACGACCTCCGCGCTGAGCGCCACCGAAGGAAGCACCCTCGACCACGTCCAGGCGGCTGCCTTCGGGCCGGCCGCCGTGGGGATCCTCGGTCATGGCGCCGTGACGATCAGCGACTCGCTCGTTCACGCCACCATCGGCATCATGCTGGCCCCCGGCGCCCAGGCCGGTGGCGCCATCGTCCAGCGCACCCGGCTGCTCACCTCGGTGGAAGGACTGGACGTCTGCAACACATCCGCCCTGGCTGAAGATATGGCTGTCCAGATCTCCGGGGGCATCGGAGTGGATGTCGAGGGTCTCAGCCGCTGCGGCGGGGGCGGCTCCCTGTTCACCGGGCGAAACCTGACCATCACCGGGTCCGGGAAGGAACACGGCGGCGTGGGCCTCCAGGCCAGCGCCAACACGACCGACCCGATCGTCAGCCTCACCGACTCGATCCTGTGGGAACTGGGGAACGCGATCCTCGCCCAGCCGCTCGCGGGCAGGACGACGACCCTCCACCGTGCCCGTCTGGCCGAGGATCCCGCGACGCTGTCGTTCGGCGGCACGGGGACGGTCCTGTCGAGCGACGACGGCGGGAACGTCGGCGATCCCAGGCTTCTCAACCCGGCCCAGGGCGACCTACACCTTTCAGCGGACTCCCCGGCGATCGACGCCGGCCTCGCCGGCCCGGTGGCGCCCGGTGAATCCACGACAGACCTCGAAGGCGCCCCGAGGGTCCTTGACGGCAACGGGGATGGAGTCGCCCGGCGGGACATCGGGGCGCTGGAGGAGGGTTCCCCGATTCCGGTGACCAAGGCCAAGCCGCCGGTCCTCGACCTGACGGCCCCCAGGCTTCGCGGTGTCCGTCTGCGGCGCGGGCGCCATCCCCACCTCGAACTCTTTGCCAGCGAGGCCGGCCGAGTCAGGCTCACTCTGAGGGGGCTCCCACGGGGCTGCCGGCATGTCTCCAGCCGATGCCGGATACGCACTCTCGCCACGCAGGCAGACCCGATCCGCCGGGGCACGAACAGCATCGGTCTGGCTCCTCCGATGGCCCGATCGCTCAGGCGTGCCAGGAGCCTGCAGCTGACAGCCACCGACTTCGCCGGCAACCGCTCGGCTCTGAAGTCCCTGCGCGCCTGAACCGCCTCAGACGCCTCTCGGCTTGAGAGCTCGCAGGCGGGGTAGCCCTTGAGGAATGCAACTCAACACGAGGAGGCCCCCAATGGGTGACCGCACGCAGCGAATCGAGGGCAAGGCGAAAGAGGTCAAGGGACGCGTTCAGCGCAAGACCGGCGCCGCCACAGGGCGTCCCGGCACGGAGAGCAAGGGTGCCGGCGAGGAGTTGAAGGGAAAGGCCAAGAACGCGGCGGGCAAAGCCCAGAGCGCCATCAAGAAGGCCACCCGCTAAACATTAAATTCGTTTCACCTTCCGGGGCTTGACGGCGTTGAACAGCGGGTAGCTAGCTGTTACCGAAATTCCGTTCAACAGGGAGAGGGACCTATGGATCTGCTGTTACTTCTGATCATCGTGCTGGTTGTGGTGAGTTTGGCCGGCGGCGTGTTCGTCAGCCCCCTGATGCTCCTGCTGCTTCTGTTGGTGCTCCTGCTCTTCGCCGGGCCCTTCCGAAGCCGCGGAGCGCGCCTCTAGTTTCACCAGCAGGCGTCAGGCCGGAACTTGCCGGTGCCTTCAGGTACCGCGTCAAGTCCGGCCTCGAGCGCCTCGGCCGTCTGGGGGTGAGGTTCCCCGGTGGGGGTGGAGACATATGATCGCCTGGTGTCTCCCGCTGTCCTGACCGACACGCTGCCGCTGCCCTGCGGCGCGACCCTGGAGAATCGTCTCTGTCGAGCGGCGATGACTGAGGGAATCGCCGGTTCGCGCAACGACCCCAACGAGCGTCATGTGCGCCTCTACGCCGCCAACGCCCGGGGCGGCGCCGGTCTGATCCTGACGGGCAACGCGATGGTGGACCGAAACCACCTCGAGCGGGCCCGCAACGTCGTGATCGACTCGATGACCGACGAGGGCGCGCTGCGCCGCTGGGCCGAGAGCGCAGCGGGCGCGCCGACGCTCGTCCAGCTATCCCACCCGGGACGCCAGGCCAATCGCCTTGTCCAGCCCCATCCGGTCGCGCCCTCAGACGGCCCGGCTGTCCCGATCGCCGGCCTGTTCGCTCGACCCAGGGCGCTGACGATCGAGGAGATCGAGGAGATCCGCGACCGCTTCATCGATGCCGCCGAGCGGGTCGTGAGCGCCGGGTTTGCCGGCGTCGAGGTTCACGGTGCCCACGGCTACCTCCTGGACAGTTTTCTCGACACGGCCCACAACCGCCGGGTCGACGCCTACGGTGGCGCGCTCGAGAACCGGGCTCGGCTGTTGGTGGAAATCGTCGCCGGCATGCGCTCGGTCCTGCCGGCCGAGGCCCCCGTCGCGATCAAGCTGGATTCTCGTGAGGGCGGGGATGAGGAGCTTGCACAGCTGGCCGTGATGCTCGAGTCGGCCGGGGCGGACCTGCTCGAGATCTCCGGCGGCAACTACGAATCGCCGGCGATGCTCGGCTTCGACTCCGAGGGCCGCGAACTTGTGAGTGAGCACGAGTCGCCCTTCTGGACCAGCGCCGCAGCCGCCTCGGCGGCAACGTCCGTCCCCGTGATCCTCACCGGCGGCTTCAAGACCCGCGCCGAGGTCGACAGGGCCCTCGCCTCGGATGTCTGCGACATGATCGGCGCCGGACGCCCCCTGGCCGTCCGGCCCGAGCTGGCCGGGCGATTCGTCCGCGGCGAGGTGGACACGCTCGACCGGCCGGCCCCTCGCCTTGGCGGCCCGGCGGCGATCAAGAAGATGCTGGGCGCGGCAGCCGGCTCAGGGTGGCACCGGATGCAGATGGCCAGGACGGCCGACGGCAAGCCCCCCGAGCTCCGCCTCCCCGCCATCGCCGCGGCGATCGACTACACGACCGTCGACTCCCTTCAGGCGATCCTCGGCCGCCGGGCCCGCGTGAGGCTGGCGGCGCAGGTCCAGAGGCCTGCCGTGCCTCGCGCCGTCGCGACCCCGGAGGCCTAGCTGCCGCCCGCGACCCGGGCCTCCATGTTGGCCTGAAATTCGGCCGTGTCGTTCACGTGGGGGAACGGCTCGCCCGGCACGGGAAGACCAAGCCTGGCGCAGATCGGCTCCCAGCCATCGCCCGGCTGCCAGTCGATCAGCCGCTCCGGCGGGACCCCCTGCCGGACGCGCTCGTTGTGGCGCTCGTAGGCGGCCATTGCCGCGTGAGGCTCACGCCAGTCGGGGGTGAAGCGCCGCTCGAAGAGCTCCGTCACCATCGCCCGGTGCGCCAGCATCTCCTCGGCCTCCGGCGGCAGGTCACTGGTCATTATCGGAATGATCGTCTTCTCCATGCTGGCCCACCACGCCTCAGGCGTCGCGCGCGAGGAGAGCAGGACATAGGCGTCCGGGTAGGCGTTCGCAAGCTCGGGCCAGAAGGCCGAAACGGGCCAGTCAACGGCGGTGTCATAGCCATCGAGCAGAACGTCCCAATCCACCTGCTCTCCGCGGACGGCGGCATGCCAGATGGACACCGACTCTGGGTTCGCGAATACCTCGAACATGTGGTAGCACCGGCCCCCGGTCAGCTGCTCGAGCGCCGCCTTCAGCGATGTGGTCCCAGTTCGTCCCACACCCGCACCGACGATCTTCAATTCCATTCCCGGCTCCCCCTTGTGTTGACCCCGATCGGACAGCGAGAATAATCGCTCTCAGCCATCGCCGAGAGCGACGCCAACCTCGGCAGCGGGCTCGTGGCGCACGAGGATCGCTCCTTCTCCGTCCATGTAGGCCTGCTCTCCGTGCTGGCCGATATCCATCCCCAGCGCCTCATCGCGTTCGGTGGCACGAAGTGGCATGAAGGCGCCGACGAGCTTGAGGATCACAAACGTCCCGGCAAAGGCGTAGGCGGGGCCCGCGAGCGTCGCGATGGCCTGCCACTCGAGTTGCGCCGCGTGTCCGAAGAGCAGGCCGTTCGCCGTTCCGTTCCAGGAGAGCTGTGCGAAGAAGCCGATGAACAGCACGCCCGTGAGACCCGCAAAACCGTGTGCGGCGAGAACATCCAGGGACTCGTCCAGCCGCGTCCTCGGCCGCCAGAGGATCAGCGCGTAGCTGGGTAGGGCCGCCACCGCGCCGAGCAGCATCGCCGCGGCCGGGCTGATGTATCCCGCCGCCGGAGTGATGCCGACGCAGCCGACGATGATGGCCGTGGCCGCACCGATGGCTGTCACCTGCCGGTTGCGCACCAGGTCGAGGAAGAACCAGACGACCAGGGTGCACGCGGGGGCGAGCAGTGTGTTTGTGAAGGCGAGGACGCTGCTGTTGCCCGTCGAGTAACCGCTGCCGCCGTTGAACCCGAACCAGCCGAACCACAGCAGTCCGCTCCCCAGCAGGACGTAGACGGTGTTGTGCGGCAAGAGCGCCTGGCGCCCGTAATCTCTTCGCGCCCCCAGGACGATCGCGGCCGCGAAGGCTGAGAACCCGGAGCCCATCTCCACGGGGACTCCTCCGGCGAAGTCGAGCGTCCCGTTCTGCTGGAGCCACCCGCCGCCCCAGACCCAGTGGGCCAGGACGGGATAGATGAGGATCGACCAGAGCACCATGAAGACGAGCAGCGCGTCGAAGCGCATCCGTTCGACGATCGCACCCGAGACGAGGGCGGCGGTGATGATGCAGAAGCTGGCCTCGAAGGCCATGAAGAGAAGCTCAGGGATCGCCGTCCCGGCCCTGGGAGCGAAGGTGACGCCGTGGAGGAGGGCGTTGTCGAAGCCGCCGATGAACCAGTTCCCCTTGGAGAACGCCAGCGAGTAGCCGACGAGCGCCCACGTAACGGTCGCCACGCCGAGCGCGCCGATGCTCATCATGAACGTGTTGAGGGCGTTCTTCGAGCGGACCAGGCCCGCATAGAACAGGCCGAGGGCCGGAGTCATCATCAGGACCAGCGCCGTGGCGATGAGCATCCATGCGGTGTCGCCCGGGTTGATCCCCCCGGATGAGGCCATCGCCACGCCCATCACTCCTCGACCGGTGTGACGGCCGCCGCGTCGCTCTCGCCCGTCCGAATCCGCACGGCGCGCTCGAGTGCGAGCACGAAGATCTTGCCGTCGCCGACCTCTCCAGTGACCGCCCCGCGGCAGAGGGCGTCGATCGTCGGTTGCAGGAACGCCTCCGAGACGGCGATCTCGAAGCGGACCTTGTCGGCGAGCTCCATCTTCACGGCGGTGCCGCGATAGGTCTCGACCCGCTCGAGCTCGCCTCCGTGTCCCTGGACACGGCTGATCGAGAAGCCCGTGACGTTGGCGCGATAGAGCGCCTCCAGCACGTCGTTCGTCTTCTCCGGACGCACAATCGCGACAACGAGCTTCATCGCGTGCGGCTCCGACAGCCCTTCCTCGGACAACGATCTCTCCCCGTAGCCGGATACCGGCTCGGTTGTTCCCCAGATCCCCTTCGGCGGGCGGGAACCGTATCACGCTGCCGTGGCCTCGCCCGGCCTTCAAGGTTCCCTGAGCCCCTGCCGATCTTGGGTCAAACGTCCCCAGAGAGGAGCGGCCCAGATGGCTGCGACGGTTGTCGAGAAGTGTCGCCTTGTCACACGTAGTGATTTCGACGGGTTGGTCTGTGCGGCTCTGCTGAAAGAGCTGGGCATCCTCGAGGAGATCAAGTTCGTCCACCCCAAGGACGTGCAGGACGGCCTGGTCGAGCTCACCGACAGGGACATCACCACCAACCTCCCCTACGTGCCCGGCGTGCGGCTGGCCTTCGACCATCACGAGAGCGAGATGCTCCGCGTCGAGGACAGCCCCGAGAACCACGTCATCCTCCCGAACGCACTTTCGGCAGCCCGGGTCGTCTACGACTACTTCGGAGGGCAGGAGCGCTTCCCCCGGGTGCCCGCCGAACTGATGGACGCGGTCGACAAGGCCGACAGCGCCGGCTTCTCGCTCGAGGAGATCGCTGAACCCCGCGGTTGGATCCTCTTGAGTTTCCTGATGGATCCCCGTACCGGGCTCGGCCGCTTCCGCGACTTTCGCATCTCGAACTACGACCTGATGATGCTCCTGATCGACGCCTGCCTGGAGATGAGCGTCGAGGAGATCCTCGAACTCCCGGACGTCCTCGAGCGGGTCAATCTCTACAGCGAGCACGTCTTCGCCGCGGAAGCCCAGCTCTTGGAGCGCTCGAGCGTTCAGGGCGACGTCGTGGTCCTCGATCTCCGCGAGGACGAGGTGATCCACCCGACCAACCGCTTCATGATCTACGCGATGCGCCCCCAGTGCAATCTCTCAATTCATGTCCTCTGGGGCCTGAAGGGCCAGAACACGGTCTTCGCCATGGGCAAGTCGATCATCGACCGCTCGAGCACCGTCAACGTGGGCGAGCTGATGCTCTCCTACGGCGGCGGCGGGCACGAGGCTGCCGGCACCTGCCAGGTCCCCAACGAGGATGCCCAGCGTGTCCTCGGGGAGCTGGTCGAGAAGGTCAACGCGGCGAGGTAACGATCCGCTTCCCCTGACGTCGCTCGGGGGAGATCCCGACGACGTCGCTTGCCAGGCCGCATCGGGCCAACCCGCCGATCACCCACCAGGAGGGGTCGAACTGCCAGCGGCCCTGGCCGTGGCGGGCGGAGGTGGGGAAGGCGTGATGGTTGTTGTGCCAGGCCTCCCCCAGGGTGGGCACCGAGAGCCAGGCGAGGTTGCGTGACTCGTCGCCTGTCTCGTAGGGGTGGCGCCCGAAGAAGTGACACAGCGAGTTGACCGAGAAGGTCGCGTGGTGGAGCAGGAAGATCCGCACCGCACCTCCCCACAGCATTCCCGTCAACGCCCCGGCGATCGTTCCCGTGAGGGCCCACCCGAAGACGAACGGGACCAGCAGGCCGGCAAACAGCCAGAGCAGGAACATCCGGTCGACGAAGCTCGCGACGGGGTCGGCCAGCAGGTCCTTCGAGTAGCGCTTCGGATCAGCCAGGTCCTCGCCGCCGAGGATCCAGCCGAAGTGTGCGTGGACGAGTCCCCTCAGGGCTCCCCGGACACCGCTGCCATGGTGGTGCGGGCTGTGCGGGTCACCGGCGTCGTCGGAGTACTGGTGGTGCTTGCGGTGATTGGAGACCCACTCGATCAGAGGTCCCTCGATCGCGGCTGAGCCGAGCGCGCCGAAGATGAGACGAAGGGTCGGCGAGGTCCTGAAGCTGCGGTGGGTGAAGAGGCGGTGGAAGCCGACCGTGATGCCCAGGCCGGTCAGCGAGTAGCAGACCCCGAGCACCACGAGATCGCTCCACCCCAGGGCGCCGCCCCAGGCCCGCCACGCCGCGAAGATCAGCAGTGCCAGCGGGATCGTCATCGCGGCGATGTTCGCCAGGCGATCCAGCCTTTCAGTCCGGGTCTCGGCCCGCTCTGTGTTCGCTGGTGTCTGCTCGCTCGTGAGGATGACGGAGCTCTGCGCCGAGTCTACTCCCGGGTCCTGCGACCGCCTGGATGCGCGGCGTTGTTGCCGGTTTGCACGTCACGACCGCGGGTAGCTCAATGGATACAACCCAAGGGAGGGACGGATCTGTGAGTACAGGAGCCATCATCGCAATCGTCGCCGGCGCCATCATCCTTGTGGTGCTCGTGGCACTGTTGGCGCGGGCAGCCGGACGGGCTCGCGACGAAAAGAATCGTGAACAGGCCGGCGAGTTGAGGGAAACGGCCAAGAACCGATCGATCCGCGCGGAGACGGCGCGGGCGTCGGCCGACCGTCACGCAGCCGAGGCGAAGCGGGCCGAGGCGGAAGCCGAGGAGCGCGCAGCGCAGGCGCGGGAGGCCAGGGCCGGCGCTGAGCAGCGGGCAGCTCAGGCCGAACGTCTCAGCGAGGACGCACGAGCCCACCACGACGAGGCGCGGGCCATCGATCCCGACTCGGCCGACAGCGGCCAGGACGAGGCGCTGGCTATAAACGACCGCAACTGAAGCCCCGTCGCGCATCCCGTGCCTATGATTTGGGGCCGTTGGATCAAAGGGACCACGGCCCCAAGGAGGGCGGCATGCGCAGACGATTGAGCTACGCCAATGTGACGGCCACGCTGGCGCTCGTCCTGGCGATGAGCGGAGGCGCACTGGCCGCCGGTCACTACCTGATCAACTCGACCCGCCAGATCAACCCCAAGGTGCTGAAGAAGCTCAGGGGTCACGCGGGTCCGCAGGGCATTCCCGGGGCGACCGGTAAAACCGGCGCCACCGGCAAAACCGGGTCCACCGGCAAAACCGGGTCCACCGGCCCACAGGGCCCACCCGCCAGTGCCACCCTCGGGACGGCCTTCGTGCAGATCACCTTCGGCAGCCCGATCTTCATCGAAGGAACCGAAGCGGGAACTCTGGTTTTGAGCACCAAGACGAGTGGTGGCGGCAAAAACCTTGTCGTGCCCGCCTCCGGCGCTCGGGTCCTCGTTCAGGCCGTCGTGCAGGTTCACTCGCTCGGGGAAACCCCGACCACGGTGAACTGCCACCTAGAGACGGCAGATCTCGGTGGAGGGAAAATCACCCCCTTCGGCTCTTCGGTCTCGGCCGTCGCGCCGGGCGGCGTCGAAAGCGGCCAGCCCGCCGCGGTTCCTCTGACCGCCAACGTGTCACTCGTCGGCGGCGAAACCTACGACCTGCGCGTCGTCTGCCGGACTGAAGCAGGGCAGGCAAACGCGCTGGGCGGATCGCTCACGGCGATCGGCATCTCCTAGCAGGCTCGGCAGGGCCGCTGGTATCGTCGCCGCGTCCGGTTCAGCGAAGACAGACGGGGGCGCGACGCCATGAGTAGAACGGGGAGGACAGCACTGATCCTTACGGCGGCCCTGCTCAGCTTCGCTCTGGCGAGCGGCGTCGCAGCGGCGTCGCGGGGTAAATCCTTCATCGCCAAGAAGGGGACCGTCTCGATCAAGTTCACCGCGCCCGTCGCGGAAAAGCTGGCGCAGCTGAACATCGAGTTCAACGCCGGAACGGGCAGTTCCGGCGCGCCGCTGGCCAGCGTGAACTATCCGGCTCTGTCGATCGAACCGGCGTCCTCGCAGCCCTCGCGGGCGCCCCGCACTCCCCTAAACACCGCCAAGCTGGCCGGGATCGTCTACATCGGCACGGCCGCCGTCGAATTCTTCCAGCAGCTGCCAACGGCCGCCACGTTTGGAGGGATCGACTTCCCTCAGGTGGTGCTTGGTCCCCACCCCGCTCTCCAGGGGGTTCTCCACTACTCCCACACGGGCAGCGAAGAAGTGAGTCTCCCGGGGTACTCGAAGCTGTTACTGCTCAACACCAGCCACGTCAAACCTGTCCTGAAGGGACACACGCTGACGTTGAAGGGGATCCCCATGAGCATCGCTCCGGCGGCGCTTCCCCTCTTCACCCTGCTCGGCACCGGCTTCACCGCCGGTGAGCCGGTCGGCTCGCTGACCATCAGGGCCGTGAGCTAGAGACTCACCCGCCGGCGTCGGCGCGCAGCAGCCCGGCCAGGCCGTCGATGTCCTCGACCGTCACGGTCAGCTCCGGATGGCGCAGCACGCCCATCGGGTCCAGCCCGCGGACGGGGGAGTGGAACGAGATCAGAACTCCACGTTCCCCGTTTGTCGCGAAGGTCAGGCCGCGATCGGTGACCGCCAGCCGGGCGGGGCCCGCGGTCTTCAGGAAGGCGTAGGGGCCGGTCGTCTCGACGGCGCTGATGTTCGCCAGCGGCGTGGTGACTCGCCAGCGGCCGAAATGGGCTCGCAGCAGCTCATCGCCGACATCGACCCAGGCCGTCTCCGGGGTGATGCCGAACAGGCGGGCCGGGCGCCGGTAGGCGTCGGCGAAGGAGAACGCGAAGCGCCGGGTCTCGGACATGCCCACATCGTATGGGCGCGGTGTCCCAAGAGTGACCTTCGCTGTTGGGAATCCGCCACAGGGGTAGATGAAGGGTCAGTGCCCGTTGACCTCGCACACCCGGATCTCGCCACGTCGATCCCCCTGGGACCGTTCGCGGCACGGGATGCCCGCTACCGGGTGGCGGCCATGGCCGACCATCCCTCGCCGGATCTGCGCGACGCGATCACCCTTCTGACCAGCGAGCTCGTGACGCGGGCCATCTCGCAGGCCGCCTCGACTCCAGGCTCGCAGAGCGCCGAGCTACGGGCCTGGATGCTGGGAGATGTGATCCGTGTAGAGCTCACCCCCCCGCCGGGGGTGGACATCACTCCGCGGGCGGATGGCAGCTGCGACTACGAGCTGATGCTGCTCGACCAGGTCGCCGATCGGTGGTCCGGCGAGGACGCCCCGGAATGCACCTGCGTCTGGTTTGAGATCGACCGCAGCCATTAGCGCTGCTCAGCCGGCCGAGAGCCACGGGCCGAGCCACCCCTCTACTGCTTGGCGTGCTCGGCGAGCCAGGCGTAGATTTCCGGCGCGGTCGTGGTGCTGCGGACGGTGTAGCGCCAGGGTTCTTTCCCGGGCGTCGAGAAGTCCGGGTCGGCGTGAGGCTGGGTGAAGAACGCGCCGAAATGGCCCGAGAGGTAGGAGGCCACCTCGGTCGGGATGCTCGGGTCGTTGGTGTGGAACTGGCCGTAGTCGCCGAAGGGGACGGCGAAGGCCAGCGGCTGGTAGCCGGGAACGTGCGCCGCCATCGATGCCTCGCCCTGCGCGATGTCACCCTCGGCCCGGGTCTTCCATTCTGCGTAGGACTCGAGGTGTTCGCCTGCGGGATACCTGGCGGGGTCGTACTCGCGCCAGCCGTAGTAGGGCTTCATGATCTGGGTCCCGTCCGCTTCGAGGCCGACGGGGATCGTCACATGGCCCTGATCGGCATGGAGCTGGACGCTCCAGCGCCCGCCCGCCTGCATTCGCGAGACCTCATCCCAGCGCAGATACTCGGGGTCGCGCAGTTCGGGGTTGGCGGTGATGACGAACGTCGTCGCCTTGTCACCCAGGGCCGCAAGCGTCCCGTCGGCTCCGCGGAAGCCGTCCAGGCGGGCGTCGTCGAAGCAGAGGAGAATCGGTTTCGAGGGGAGGGTCACCGGTTCGCCGTGCCACCACTTGACGTATTCGGCCATCGAGACTGTGCTGTAACCGGCCCGCTGAACCATCAGCATCATCCGGGCGAATTCGGTCGGGGTGGCGTTGTAGGAGGTGCAGCCCGTCGTGGGGCAGACGCTGTGGAACAGCAGCACCGGGATCGCGTTGGGCCGTGCCCGCAGTGGCTGGAAGGCCGTTTCATCTGCGCCGGACAGGGCGAGGGTGGGAGTGGGGAGAGGTTCCCGTGCTTTTTCCTCGGTTCCGGTGAGGAGCGGCGCCGGACAGGACCCGGAGGCCACGGTCGGCGATGCGGTGTTTTCGCTCGGGATCGTCACGACGTAGCCAACGGTCCCCCCGACGCAGATGTTCACCTGGTGCCCGCCCGTGACGGGGACCTCCGAGACGGTGCTGGTCTGCCCGGCGTAGGAGCCCGAGGCGAGCAGCGTGGTGAACAGGGCCTTTGAGCCGGAGCGGATGTCTTCGACAGCCCAGTCGGGCTGCTTGAAGCCGTAGCCGTTTGAGTACCAGCCCTGGATCGGGCTGGTTGCACCGAACAGGTTCGCCACGGACAGGCCTCCCGCGTCGGCCTGGCGGATGGTCAGCGTCTGCTGCCCGGCCGAGTTCGTCACGTAGGTGTCGGGCCCGCTGGTGCGGACGTTGGACCCCGGGGCCATGTGCCAGGTCTGGGCATAGCTGTGGGTCGAGGTGCCGGCGAGGTCGTCCATCACCAGAGTCAGCCCTTGGCGCAGGACGACGATCGAGCGGTGATGGGTGACGCCCGCGTAGAGGCCGCTCACGCCGCTGGCCCAGGTGGAGCCGCCCGAGGAGCCGTGGCTGCCCGCCACGGCCGAGCCGGCCACCTGATCCTTGCCGTCGACGACCACGGTGTTATGAGAGCGGGTGCCGTGGAAATACTCGAGGTACGGTTCTTCGGTGTAGGTGTAGAGCCCCGAGGTCGGCAGCAGGGTGGTGCCGTTGGAGTACATCGTCATGCCCATCGCGTCGAGGTCGGAGTGGCTCGTGCGGTAGGTGCCCGAGTTGAACGTGACGAAGGTCTGGTTCGGGAGGTTTGAGACCGGGCCGAGGGGCGAGCGCATCAGGAACAGGCCGGAGGTTCCGAATAGGACGGTCCCGTCCGGAGGCGGCGTCCCCTTCGCTCCGCGGGTGAAGGCGAAGTCGAATTCCGGGTTGGCCGCGGCCATCGCCCCGTAGACGACGGGGTCCTGCGCCGGCATGTAGGTCGTGGCCGTCGCGCCGAGCATCGGCAGGTAGCCGTTGGGCTGGGTGACGTCGGCCGCGTAGGTGAGCATCTTGTTGGCGGCGGCCGTGTAGGAGGGCGCCAGGGCCGGCTCGTACTGGGCGGCCCACTGTGCGATCTGGTAGACGAGGCCCAGCACGTAGACGTGGTAGAAGGGCGAATTCTCGACCTCGACGCCGTCGGGGTCGATCGTGTTGGTCAGCATCTGTTCGAGGCGCGAGATCGCCAGGGTTCGCCACCCGGCGGCGCCGGGCATCGTGGGGAAGTTGTCGGCCAGCACCAGCAGGGCGGCGCCCTCGTTGAAGCCGTGGTTGTAGTCGGCCTCGAAGTGCGACGGGACGGCCAGGAAGTTGCCCAGCTTCTGCAGCGACGTGAGCAGCCCTGCTTCGAGATCGGCCGGCAGCACCCCGTCCCGCTTGAGCTTCACGAAGAACTGGACCAGGGCCATCGTCCTGTAGGCCGAGGCGTGATTGTTGTCAAAGCTGACCGTGTTGACCGGGCGCACCTTGTCGTAGGCGACGTAGGAGCGGAGGATCGCCACGAGCTTGTTGAGGTAGGCCGTCTGGTGGGTGGTTTCGTACTCGTAGAGCAGTGTTGGAAGCGGCTGCATGCCGTAGTAGAAGAAGACCCAGAAGGCATCGTTGTAGGGATTCTCGGTCCAGGTGAGCGGCCATTCCAGGTGGGGCAGCGGATAACCCCGGGCGGGCCAGACGTTGTCGAGCAGGTTGTTGGCCGTGGCGAGTTCGCCCTCGTTGAAGAGCGCGTACATGCTCTCCTTGCCGAAGGCCAGCGGGACGGGATGGAGGGTGGGGTTCGAGACGTGCACCGTCAGCTGCGTGCTGACGGGCGTGGTCGCGTCGGGGCCCCAGATCTTCACCGTGACCGTGTGGGGCGCGTTTGTCTCGGCGGCCGTGTACCAGGTGTACTGGAAGGGGGGTTCGCCGGGCTTGGCGTAGCGGTACTGCCCGTCGACGTCCCACTCGATGCGGTCGGCCGGCAGTCCCGCGACTTTCACGGTGACCGGGATCGAGCCCGACGCGTTGCCCCCGGCGGTCAGGCCGCCGACTTCGGCCTGGACGAGCTGGCCGTTGCCGTCGTCCACCGGAGCCGGGGTCGACGCGGAGACCGCGGCGCTTCCGTGCGAGTTGGTCGAGGTGACGGTGACTCCCAGCGTGCGGCCCAGGTCGGCCAGGACGGGCACATAGGCGGCTCCCGCCGCGCCGGCGATCGCGGCACACGGAGCGCCGGCCCCGGCTGCCGCGTGGGCAGAGACATGGCTGCGGATGATCGCCCGGGAGTAGAGGGCCGCGTCGCCGATGGCGCCCTGGAAGAACCCCGACCTGCCGCCCGCCCCGGCTCCGAACTGGGTCGGTTCTCCGATCGCGATCATCGCGGCGGTCGTGGCGCGCGAGTTGACCTGGACACCGTTGACGAACAGCCTCATGGTCGCGCCGTCGTAGGTCGCCGCGACATGGCTCCATGCCCCGATCGGGAGCCCTGCGGCGTAGTCGACGCTGGCGTCGGCTCCGTTGGCCCAGCGCTCGAACCCCAGACCGGTTTTCGAGAGCCAGATCCCCGTTCCCTGGCGCCCCGCCGCGGTCGTCTGCTCGCGTGAGAAGAGGAAGCGATAGGTCGAGTCGATAGTCGTCGGGCGAACCCACAGCTCGATTGTGTAGGGCCGTGTCCCGGCGTAGTCGGGAGCACCCGAGACCGACAGAGCACTGGTTTTGCCGTCGAAGAGCGCCGTCGGGTCGGTTTCCCCGGCCAGCGGTCCTTCGGTGCTCGTGACATGCGAGCCGGAGTAGTGCCCCGCCAGGGTGCCAAGCGAGTCGGCGGCTGTCGCTCCGGGGTCGTTGAGGCGCCAGAGGTGTTCCGCCCCGTCGGCGGTGAGGAGCGTGGAGTAGCGGAGGCACCGCTGCCATTCGTAGTTCACGGATACCGGTGGCGCACCCCCGACGGTAGGTGGCGCCGGGGCGCTCAGCGATGTCCCCAGGTGGGCCGCTGCGAGGTTCCCTTCGGCGGCAGGCGCCTGGCCCGCCGCGGCTCCCAGACTGCAGGCCAGAACCGCCCAGCAGAAGGCGAAACGCTTGAGCAAGGGCGACCGGCTGCACGGCGAGGCCACGAGCATCTCTCGTCGTTCTACACCCCCAAGGTCCGACTATTGACATTTATGGACGAATGGCACGAACCCGATGAGGGCTCGGCTCGTACCGGAGGGCCCTGCCGGCTCAGTGGCGCCCTCGGGCCTTGATCGTCGCAGGGAGGCTGCCGGTGAACGAGCGGCCGCCCAGTTTGACGGAGAGCTTGAGCGTGATCTTGAGCTTGGCATGGGTCTTCAGGAGCGCCCGGCCGAGCTTGTTCGGGCGCAGCTTCACGTGGCCCTTGTGTCCCGCTTTGATCGAGATGGTCCCCGTCGCGATCACCAGGAGCCGCTTCTTCGCCGCAGCCGAGCGAGCGTTGAAGGCCTTGATCTGTTTGCCCGTGAAGAGGTAGTAGAAATAGGCTCGCCCCGCGCAGATGTCTTCCATCTGGCCCGTCGCGGAAGGGGTCGGCGGCGGACAGCGCATTTCGAATTCGAGGTCCTTGGGGCTGATCGTCGGGACGATCGCGAACTGCTGCAGAACCAGCGGTTTGATCGCCGGCGGCGTGACGGGCGGGGGCGTTGTGCCGCCTCCGTTCGCGGGGGGAGATTTGGGCGTTTCGTGGGTGATCACTCCGCCGCCCCCGGGGGTGACGCCGTCGAAGGACCTCAGGAAGCGTTCTTCGCCGACCCGGTACCAGGCGAAGATCTTGCCGGCCGGTTCCATCGCCCAGCCTTCAACGGAGGCCGAGTTGCCAAAGGCCGTCAGGGTCGAGGTCCCCTGGTCGGACAGCCCACCGGCGACCGAGCGGTAGTGGTGGACGATCAGCGCCCGCGTCTGCGGCAGTTTCGGGCACGGTTCGCCCACCTCGTGGATGTCGATCATCGGCACCGAGATGTCGTTCCCGGAGGAGAAGGACGTCGAGGCGGTTGCGGGAACGCTCGAGTCCGGCCATGCGCTGGGACCGACGTCGATCGCTGGCGACCAGGTGCCGAGGTGCTGGGGGGCTCCCCTGATCGCGAATGCCTGGCACGAGAGGTTGCCCAGGCCCGTCTGTTTCCAGGTCAGCAGGCCGTCACCCGAGGTCGTCACGGCGGGGGTCGCGTTGGAGATGCTCGCTCCCGTGCCTACCACCGTGGCTGTCGGGAAGGATCCGTCCGGGGCGCGAACGGCGCCGAGCGCCTGGTTGGGCGCGCCGCCTTCGGTCGAGGAGCCGCTCCAGCCGAGCATCGCCCAGCCGGAGGAGTCGCTCGAGAAGCTCAATTCGAAGCGGCCGAAGGTGCCGGGCGGCGAGGCGATTTCAGTTGGTTCATCGAATTTCGACTGTCCCGAGCGGCGGACGACCTGCATCAGCTTTTTCGTGGCTTCGTCGAAATAGACCGCGATCGCGCCGCCGTCCGCCTGCAGCTGGATCCCGATGAGCGTCCCGTTGTTCGTCAGGTCGACGGTGTTTTCGGTGTCGACGGTGCTGTTGATCCCGGCCGGCCTGAACGCGAGCTGCACCGGGCTGCCGCCGGGGCGAACTTCGTTGACGCCGATCAGGGCGTCCCCGCTGGGCGCCACCGAGATGAGTCGCGGCCAGCGGGCGAGGAGGTGACCTTTGAAGATCTGGGTGGCGCTCACTTTTTCGCCGTCCGCCGAACGCCAGGCCACGCCGTGTAGTTCTTCGTCGACGAAGAGCAGGTTCCCCGCCGCGTCGAACCCCCAGGCCGGCAGGGTGTGCTGGCCTATCCCTGCGGGGAACTCAAGCGGGTTTTCGAGTTTCCCGGTCAGGGGCCGCAGCGCGAATCGGACGCGGCTGGGCGTGGTCGCCGGAAATCCAACGACGTATCCCGGTCCGCCCGGGGCGAGCTGGATCTGGTTGATGTTCGTCCCAACGGGCTCTGCCGCTTCCCAGCCCGCCTGGGCGGTGCCGGCGATGGCGAGCGTGAACAGGCACGTGAAGATTGCCCCCCGGATCCGCATCGCGGCATCCTACTTCCTCGTACCGTTGCTCTATTCAGAGCGGCTGAAGGCGTGTCTTCTCCACGTGGGCCAGCTTGCGCCTCAGCCGCTTGTATTCGCGGGCCTCGGTCGGGCTGCGCTTGTAGCCCCTGTGGGCAAGGTTGGTGCGCTCGAGCGGGTCGGACTTGAGGTCGTACATCTCCCACTGCGGCGGGACCTTGCCTTCGACGTCGTAGTAGCGGGCCAGCTTGTAGCGCCGCTCGCGGATGCTGACGATGTGGTTGGGCGGACTCGGATACGGGCCGCGAGCCTGCCCGGACTGGAAGTCGTCATAGGTGAAGACGGTGTAGTTCTGGGCCGGCTTCGCGGGACCGCCCAGGATCTCTTGGGAGTAGTCGATTCCCTGCCACGGGGCGCGGGCCGCGGCCGGCGCCTCGACGAGTCCCGCGAGAGTGGGGAGGAAGTCGACGTGCGAGACGAGCGCGTCGCTGGACCTGGCCTCCTTGAACAGGCGGGGGTTGGAGTAGACCAGCGGGATGCGGGTTGACTCCTCGTAGAAGTTGAAGTTCTTCTGTCGCAGCCCGCCGTGTGCAGTCCCCATCTCGCCGTGGTCGGCCGTGGCTATCACCAGCGTGTTTTCGAGCAGCCCCTTGTTCTGGAGCGCTTCGAGGAGCTTCACCAGATAGGCGTCCGAGGACTTCATCAGGTTGCCGTAGAAGTTCAGGTAGTTGCGCTTCATCTTGGGCGTCGGGATTGGTCCGGAGGCGTTGAACAGGTCCAGGAACTGCTTCTGGACGGTCGGCTTCGTGGACAGGTCTTCACGGGCCGTCGCGGGCACCTCGATCTCGCCGGTCAGCCACGATTCGTCATAGCCGCCTTCGACGTAGGTCTTGGGGTAGAAGAGGACGTCGTGGGGGTTGACCAGGGAGACGACCATGAAGAACGGCTGGCTGGCCGCCGCCGAGGAGTTCAGGTACTGCAGGGCTCCCTCGGTGCCGGCTTCGGGGGTGCCGTCGGAGTTCATGAAGCGACCGTCGTTGTTGACGCCGCCACCGCCCTCCTCGGGGATGGACTGGTTGGCGCCCGCGTCCGGCGGGTCCCAACGCGTGAAGCCGTAGTTGTTGACATCCGAGGGAACCCAGGTCGATCCGTTGGCGGGCTTGTTGCAGTGGAACTTCCCCTTGTAGACGGGGGTGTAGCCGGCCGCCGCGACGACCGTGGCGGGGTTCTTGAAGCTCCTCGCCAGTTCGACCTGCGGATATTCGGGCGAGGGCATGTCGGTCTCGAGCGTGTACTTGACGCCGTGCTGGGCGGGGAAGTAGCCGGACATCAGCGTCGAGCGGGCCGGAGAGCACATGCATGCGTTGGTGAAGGCGTGGTTGAAGGTCAGGCCGTGCTTCTGCAGCTGGGTGAATCCGGGCAGGTTGCGTTTCGCCCATCCCGGCGGGAAGTGCTGGATGGCCCGCTGCTGATCGGTCAGGAACAGGAGCACGTTCATGCCGGCGACCTTCTGCACCGGTGACACGGGGTGCGCTTTCGGGCGTGTGGCGGCCGATGCGGCGGAGCGTCCGCCGAGGAGAATCCCGGCGCCACCGGCCGCGGCGCCCTTGAGCAGGTCTCCGCGGGTGATCCCGGCCTGCTTGCGATCGGGGTCCTGGCCCTGTCTGCTGTCTGCTGGACTCATGGTGGCTCCTTCTGGATGTCAGCCGCTGCGCTGACGATGGCCGAGTGTGAGGGCCGCGTTGCCTGGGGGACGACCGGGGCGCCCGGCGGAGAGGCCGTCGCGCGAGAGGGGCGCCGAGAAGGCAGATGGGGAGCTTGAGGCCCGCATGCGCCACGGTGCTTCCCGTGGCCAGTCCACAGTAACAGCGAAATCGAATATTTGGACTTGGGCGGGACGGATGGCGTACCGCCGCCGCGGCGCTCAGCAGCCGTCGACGTCGCTCTCGCCGGCCGCTGCGGGAACGCCAGCCGGCTCACGGGCCTCCCAGGCGTGGCGGAGCATCTCCAGCAGGTATTCGGGCGGCTGGGCGCCGGCGACCCCGAAGGCACGGTCGACGACGAAGAAGGGGACCGCCGTGATGCCGAGCCGATTGGCCGTGTACTCGTCCGTGCGAACCTCCTGCGCATAGCGCTCGCCCGCAAGGAGCTCGTCGACCTCGCCCTCCGGGAGGCCGACCTCGAGTGCCAGGCGGCGCAGCGTCGGGTGGTCGGAGATCAGCTCCCCCTCGGTCAGGTAGGCGCGCATCAGACGCTCCTTCATCGCATCCTGAAGGTCATGGGCCAGCGCCAGGTGGAGGAGCCTGTGAGCGTCGAAGGTGTTGCCGCCACGGGCGCTGTCGAAGTGGAACTCCAGTCCGTCCCCGGCGGCCGTCTCGGTCAGCTGGGCCATTCCCGCAAGGGCCTCCTCGCGGGTCCTGCCGTACTTTCGGGCGATGTTCGTCGCCGTGTCGCCCTCCCGCTCGGCCGGAGCCTCGGGGTCCAACTCGAAGCTGTGCCAGGTCAGGTTGACCTCGTCGCGGTGCTCGAAGTTCTCGAGGGCCGCTTCCAGGCGCCGCTTGCCGACGTAGCACCAGGGACATGCGATGTCCGACCAGATATCGATGTCCATCAGATCTCCTCGGTGTCCAGGGTTGGCAACGAGATTGACGATATCGAGGGTCCGGCACGCATCCGGCTGCCGATCTCTAGCCTGAGAGGCCCGGTGCCCTCGACCCGACGCGCTCGTCATCCACGCCTTCTCGCCACCCTGCTCCTGGCCCTCGCCGGCATGGCCACGCTGCCCGCCGCGCCGGCGGGCGCCTCGCCGGCGCTGACCTGGTCGGCCCCGGCGGCCTTCGACCTCGGGCACGTCGCCGGCGGAGTCTCCTGTTCCTCGGAAACCCTCTGCGCAGCGGTCGACCGCGAAGGGAACGCGCTCCTCACGAGCAACCCGGCGGCGCCTGCTCCCTCGTGGTCGAGCACCCATATCTCCGCCTCGGCTCTCAACGGGATCTCCTGCGCACCCGAAGGACTCTGCGTGGCGGTGGACGCGGCCGGGAGCGTCTTCGCCCGGGGCGCCGGCTCCTCGAGCTGGCTGCCCAGCGCGATCGACGCCCCTCGTTCACTCACGGGCGTGTCCTGTCCGGTGACGGGCCTGTGCGTGGCGGTCGACTCGGCCGGTCGCGTCCTGACCAGCACCAACCCCGTGGGCGGCGCATGGCTCAGCTCGACGGTCGACGCCGAACACCCGGCCCTGACGGGCGTCTCCTGCGCCTCGCCGACACTCTGCGCCGCCGTCGACAGCTCAGGCGACGTGCTCACGACGGTCAACCCGACGGGCGGCGCCTCGGCGTGGCATCTCCTGAAGATCACAAACGAAGAACTGACGGGCATCTCGTGCTTCACCCCCGGAACCTGTGTCGCGGTCGACGCCGCCGGGGAGGTGTTCGCGACGAGCAACCCCACCGGGGGTAGCTGGACCTCCACGGCGATCGACGCCGAAAAGCTCGACGCCGTCTCCTGCGCCGCCACCGGGCTCTGCGTCGCCGTCGACGGTCGCGGTGAGGCGCTCGCGAGCGACGACCCCGCCGAAGCCCTCCCGGCCTGGGTGGCCGGCCGGCCCTCCGGTGAAGCTCTCATCGGAGTCTCCTGTCTCACCGGCGGGAGCTGTCTTGCCGTCTCCGCTCCGGGAAGGTCGCTCCTCGCGCGCGTGCCCGCGTCGCTGGCGGTGACGCTCCCCCCGAGCCAGGTGACCGCATCCACCGCCGGCGCCTCCGCGACGGTGAACCCCAGGGACGCCCTGCTCACCGGCTGCAGCTTCGAATTCGGGACGTCCACTGCCTACGGGCAGAGCGCGCCCTGCACGAGCCTGCCCACGGCCACGGGGGGCAACCAGAGCGTGGCGGCACTGCTCGAAGGTCTCGTCTCGAACACGACCTATCACTACCGGATCATCGCCTCCAGCCCCTCGGGCACAACCCAGGGCGCCGATGTGACGTTCACCACGGCGCTCTCCTCGAGCATCCCGATCCTGCAGCCCCACCCGTCGATAACCGGCACCCCCGCCATCGGGCAGCGCCTGACCTGTCACCCCAACACCACGCCCTCGGGGATCACCGGACAGCTGACCTACGCCTGGGTGGCCGACCTGGTTCCCGTCGGGGGTGCCACCGGATCGACCTACCAGGTGCGTGGACGCGACGGTGGGCATCACCTCCAGTGCCAGGTGACGACGGTCGACGGCGGCGGCAGCGCGACAGCCAAGAGCGCATTCGTGACGATCCCCATGGGCGGCGTGCCCGTCTCCGTCGGTGAGACAAGGATCGCCCAGGCGCGCGCAGGCGGCTACCGGGTCAGCGTCCCGGTCACCTGTTCTGATCAGGCATCGCAGGGCTGCAGGATCTCCCTCCGGCTGAAGCTTGGAACGGTCACATTGACCCGGGCGACGGCGACGGTCCCGCGCGGGACACGCCGGACGATCGTCATCACCCTCACGCACAGCGCCCAGCGGCTGCTCAGAGCCCGGCACCGCCTCCAGGCCACTCTGCAGCTCAGCGGGACGGTGATCGGCGTGATCGAGGGACAGCTCGGCTCACAGATCCTGACGCTCACGGCGCCGCCGAAAGCAGCGGGGAAACCGGTCCGCCACTCCGCCCGCCGGGCTCGCGCCGGCGCGCAGTCCCATCCGGGGCGCGCGGTTGGAGCGGCAACCCAGCGTCAGCTGGCCCTCACCCCATACATGGGCTGGGACACCTACTTCGCGCTGGGCGGGCGGATCACCGAGGCGAACGTCCTGCGCCAGGCGAGCCAGGTGAAGGCGCTGGGGCTCGAGCGGCTCGGCTACCGCTACATCTGGCTGGATGTCGGCTGGTGGCACGGCACCCGCGCGGCGAACGGTGAAATCACCGTCAGCCCGGCCCAGTGGCCGCACGGGCTCCCCTGGCTGACACGCACGCTGCACGCGGCTGGCTTCCTCGTGGGTCTCTACACCGACGCCGGCCCCGACGGATGCGGGGGAGCCGGACAGGGCAGCTTCGGCCACTACCAGCAGGACGCCAACAGCTTCGCCTCCTGGGGCTTCGACGCCGTCAAGGTCGACTTCTGCGGCGGTTCGGAAAGGGGCCTCGACCCGGCCAGCGCATACACGGCCTTTCACCAGGCCCTCGCCGGCAACTCGAGCGGCCGGCCGATGCTGCTGTCGATCTGCGACTTCCTGCAGCCCGAACAGCTCGCCGAAGGGCGGCCCGACCTTTCCCGGTCGGCCTTCACCTCGTTCACCTTCGGTCCCGGCGTTGGGAACAGTTGGCGCACCAACACCGATGTGGGAAGGCCCGGCAGCGTTCCCTTCAGCAGCGTCCTTCGCAACCTCGACGCGGACGCCGCCGCGCCGCAGGCGGCCGGGCCCGGCCACTGGAACGACCCCGACTACCTCGGCCCCGGCCAGGGGATGAGCTCGACCCAGTTCCGCACCCAGGTCGGCATGTGGGCCATCCTGGCCGCGCCGATGATGGTCAGCGCCGACCTCAGGAAGATCAACCGAACCAACCTCTCCTACCTGCTGAACCAGGAGGTGCTGGCCGTCGACCAGGACCCCGCCGGCATCCAGGGAACCCTCGTCTCCTCCACCGGCAACGGTGAGATCTGGGTCAAGCCGCTGGCCGACGGCTCGCGGGCCGTCGCGCTGCTGAACCGCGGCTCGAGCCCCATGCGCATCTCGACAACCGCAACGGCCGTCGGCCTCGACCGCTCGCCCTCCTATTCCTGGCGCGACCTCTGGACCCACCGCAACGTCGCCGGCTCTAACTCCTTCTCCGCGACCGTTCCCGGCTACGGCACCGTGCTCCTGCGGGTGAGCGGGAGCTGACCACGGCGCCGGCGGCGCCTCACACCCTCCTCAGCCGGTGCTCGCGGCGGTGACGTCACCCACCTCGTTGACTGCCCCTTCGACGCGATCGACCGCCACCGGCGTGCCGTCGGGTACCGCGCCGTGCAGCAGGTGGGGCAGTTCGGAATCCTTCGCCGAGTTGCCCTGCCCCTGAACGACCAGCACCAGAGTGTTGCCGTCGAACTGCGTTCGCAGCAGACGTGCCCCGCTCTGGCGCGCCCATGTGGAGCCGACCCGGGTCGCCGCTTCCTGCCAGTGCTGCAGCTCGACAAGCCGGATGGTCGCGACGCTCAGTGCCGCGACCACGACAACGCTTGAGATCGCCAGGACGGCATAGACCGGCTTGAAGTGCGTCCGGGGCTCACTCGAGCGGAGCAGTCCCAGGCCCGCATAGACAATCGCCCCCAGCACGATCATCGCGAGCACATTGGTCGCAAACAGGACCAGCGCTCCCAGCGAATCTCCCCATTCACCGGCCGCCGCCGTGATGCCGACAACAGCCAGCGGAGGCACCAGCGAGATGGCGATGGCGACCCCCGGCAGGATGTCACCGATATCGCGACGAGCCACCGCGAAGGCGGCCGCCAGACCGACCGCCGACGCCGCCACCAGTTCGATGATCGTCGGGGACACGCGACCCGTCACCTGCGGGTTCTGAGAGAGGGGCTCGAGCTGAGGGAGGGCGGCTCCCAGCGCGGCTGCCAGAAGCACGACCAGCAGCGAGGCGCCCAGGACCAGCGCGGCCGAGCGGATCAGCGCCCTCATGTCACCCGCGGCGATCCCCGCGGCCACTCCCTGAATCGGTGTCGCCAGCGGGGCGATGATCATTGCCCCGATCACAGTCGCGGTGGAATCACCGATCACCCCTGCCGTGGCGACCACCGTCGAGAGCACCAGCAGCAGCCAGAACCGGCTCTGCTTCGCGGCAACGTCGCCGATGAAGAGATCGACAGCCTCGTGGATCTCCTCCGACGTCCGCGCCTGGTTGGTGAGGTAGTCGGTTAGCTTGCGCGCCACGCTCAGTCCAGCACGAGGCCTTCGCCCAGGGCCTTCGCGACGAGCTGGGCCCGGGAGCGTGCCCCCAGCTTCTCCATCGCGTTGCGAGTGTGGGTGCGGACGGTGTTGTGAGCGATGTGCAGCTCCTCGGCTATCTCGGGTCCCGTGCGCCCCAGGGCCACCAGGCGGACGACCTCGTACTCGCGCCGGGAGAGCTTTTCGGGCTCTCCGACCGGCTGGATCGCCCGGCGGAAACGGGGGCCCCAGCGCGAGGTGCTGAGCGCCACGAACAGCACCCGCCGGTGTCCCGTCACGACCTCCGTGGTGGCGGCGAACTGGACGGCGATCGTGGTGCCGTCGGCCGCCAGCAGCTTCTGGTCGCCCGTGAACTGCTGCGTGTCGAGCAGTGCTTTCCATTCGGGGTCCGTCAGCGTCGGGCCGCCCGGAACGAACTTGTAGATCGCTTGGCCGATCAGCTGATCGCGCCGGTATCCAAGGAGATTCAGGTAGGCCCCGTTGACGTCCACCTGAATCCGGTGGCTGTCCAACAGGACCATCGGGTTGCGCGACTGCACGAATGCAGCCGAGAACAGTCCTGCCCACTCCCCCTGGTCCACCACTAAGGCGAGTCTAAAGGGGAATCGCACATCTGCGGTATGGACGCCAGGCGATCTGCCCGCGAGGATGATTGTTATGAGAGAACCCCTCACCAAAGTGCTCCGATGATGGAAGGCGAAGAGACGCCCCTCGGCTCGCGCACCTGCGCCGAGCTCGTGGAACAGGTGATCTGCGTGGTCGACCGCCAGACCGAGCGGGATCGGGACATCCTGCTGACGGACCTGCTCTACGCCGCCTGGCCCAGCGAGGCCAGCCAGGACCACTGAGGGCGCAGCAACCGGCCGAGGGACCGGGCGAGGGTGCGGGTGGGGGCCCGCACCCTCGGTGTATCGTCGAGCTCAGGATGAGCGTCGGCGAGGCAACCACCGCAACCCTCCAGTCGGGCGAGTCCTCCGAGCGCGGCCGGGAGGCACGCCGCGACACGCCCCGCTCGGCGCACGGCGACTGGGCGCCCGCGCCCGACCGGCCCGATCCCGTGGCAACGCTTGCCACCCAGGCCGAGAGCCGCGTTCAGCAGCTGGTGCCGATCCGCTACGGGCGGATGCTCGTCTCGCCCTTCACCTTCTACCGGGGCGCCGCCGCCGTGATGGCCGGCGACCTCGCCTCGACGCCTCACACGGGGATCAACGTGCAGGCCTGCGGCGACGCCCACATCTCCAACTTCGGCGGGTTCGCCGCCCCCGACCGCAGGCTGATCTTCGGCCCCAACGACTTCGACGAGACGCTCCCCGGGCCATGGGAGTGGGATGTGAAGCGGCTCGCCGCCAGCGTCGAGATCGCCGGCCGCGACGTGGGCCTCTCCGCCGCCGGCCGCCGCCGGATCGTCAGCTCCTGTGTCGCCGAGTACCGCCAGGGGATGCGCTCCTTTGCGCGCGAGAGCCACCTGGACGTCTGGTACGAGCGGCTCAATGCAAGCGAACTCGTCCACCGCTTCGGAGGTGAACTTGGCGGGAAGGGCCGGATCGTCTTCACCAAGCCCTTCGAGCGTGCCCGGCGCAAGACGAGCCTGCGGGCCGTCAGGAAACTCACCGAGCGCGTCGACGGGCAGTTGCGCTTCCGCCACGTCCCGCCGCTGCTCGTCCCGCTTCGCAACCTCCTCACCCCCGGCGACATTCCCGACGAAGGGGAGTTCGTCCGGGATCTGCTCCGCAACTACGAAGCCAGTCTTGCCGCCGACCACCGCTACCTGTTCAGCACCTACCGCTTCGTCGACATGGCCCGCAAGGTCGTCGGCGTCGGCAGCGTCGGAACGCGCGCCTGGGTCTTCCTTCTCGTCGGCCGCGAGGGCAGGGACCCGCTGGTGCTGCAGGCCAAGGAGGCGCAGCACTCGGTGCTCGAGCCCCACCTGGGCTCCAGCGAGTTCGACAACAGCGGTGAGCGGGTCGTCCGCGGCCAGCAGATCTCACAGGCCGTCAACGACATCTTCCTGGGATTCCAGCGCACACAGGGGATCGAAGGCGGCATCCACGACTTCTACGTTCGCCAGCTCTGGGACTGGAAGGCCTCGGCGGACCTATCGACGCTCAGCGAGTCCGGTCTGCACGCCTACTCGAGGGCCTGCGGCTGGTCTTTGGCCAGGGCGCACGCGCGCTCCGGCGACCGCCTGGCGATCGCCGCCTACCTCGGAGGAGGCCCAAGGTTCGATCAGGCCATCGCGCAGTTCTCCTCCGCCTATGCCGACCAGAACGAACGCGACTACCAGCGCCTGGCCGACGCTGTCGCCGGCGGCGAGGTCCCCGTCGAGCTCGGCGTCTGAGCTCCCGCCGGGCGTGTGGGACAATTACGCGCAATGCTCATTTTGATCGTCGTCATCGCCTTCCTGGTCATCATCGTCGGATCGCTGACCCTCGGGCGCTGGCTGATGCGCAAGGGCTCGGCCATGGAAGAGGGCCGCAAAGACCCACCTCTATGAGGGCCCCGCCGCTCCTGTAGGTCCCGGTCAGGGTTTGACGAGGGGGGGAAGACCGAACGCTTCGAGCGCATCCCCGACCGTTTCGTAGACGTGCTCCTCACCGACGGCCTCGGAGATCCCGAACGTGTCGAGCTGCCTGCGGGGTTTGTCTTCGACCGCCGCGAAGGCCAGCTGCACCTTGCGCTCAGACAGCTGATTGGCAAGTTCCAGGAGCGTCTTTCCGCCCGTGTAGTCGATGTCGTCGATCGCGGCGCAGTCCAGCACCAGCCAGCGGGGAGGATCGTCGGTCTCGACGAGACCCACGACCTCTTCTGAGAGACGGTTGGCATTGGCATAGAAGATCCCGCTCCCGAAGCGGTAGACGATGATCCCCGGCGCTGTGATCGCCCCCGGCTTGGGCGGGATCGTCCGGACGTGGCCGTGGGCGTTGACCGTCAGGACGACGTCGACCGTTTTGTAGTGGCGGCGGACGTGCAGCACCAGCGAGAGCAGCACCGCCAGGATGATTCCCTGCTCGACGCCCACCACCACCACGGCGACCGCAGTCAGCAGCGCCACCCAGAACTCGTCGCGGCGCAGCCTGTAGACCTCGCGCATCCCGGCGATGTCGATCAGCTTCAGGCCGATCAGGAAGACGACCGCCGCCAGGACGCAGTTGGGCAGGTACTGGAGCGGCTTGGTCAGGAACAACAGGACGAAGGCCACCACCACGGCGGTCGTCAGCTGGGCGACCTGGGTGTGGCTTTCGGCCTCGTCAACCATCTCGGTCTTCGTCGGGCTGCCATTGACGACGAAGGTGCTCGAGAGGCCCGCCGCCAGATTGGCCATCCCCAGGCCGACAAGGTCGTTGTTCTCCTCGAAGCCCTCGTTGTACTTGACCGCATACGCGCGAGAGGTGGCCGCGCTCTGGGCCAGGATCACAAGGAACATCGACAGCGCCACCGCCGCGAGGTCGCCCACCTCGCTCCACGTCACGTGCTGCGGCAGGCCGATCTGCGGCAGGCCTTTTGTTACGGGCCCCAGAACAGAGATGTCGTGGGCCGAGAAGGTGAACACCTTGCTCAGGATGATCATCCCCACCACCGCCACGAGGCCACCCGGGATCGACTTGATCCAGCGGCTGAAGACCACCAGGATCAGCAGGACCGAGGCTGAGACAAGGGCCGTCTGCCAGGAGCCTTCATTGATGTGGGTGAGCGTCAGGAAGAGCTTGCGCAGGTCCCCGCTGAAGGCGTGCGGCGGGAGCGTCGGCGTGGGGACTCCCAGCATGCCTCCCACCTGTCCCGTTGCGACCTGCACGCCGACTCCCGTCAGGAAGCCGATCAGGACGGTCCGCGAGAGGAAGTTCGCAAGGAACCCGAGTCGAGCGACGCGCGCGATGACCATCAGCACGCCCACCATCAGCGCGCAGAGTCCCGCCAGGCCGACCCATTCGGGCGAGGCCGGCTGCAGCCCGCTGATGCTCAGGGCCGTGATGCCCGCGAACATGATCGCCGCCGTCGCCGAGTCCGCGCCGACGACAAGGTGCTTGGAGGACCCGAAGATCGCGAACGCGATGATCGGGATCAGGATCGTGTAGAGGCCCGTGATCACGGGCATCCCCGCGATCTTCGTGTACCCCATCGTCTCCGGGATCGCCAGCGCGGCGAGCGTCACTCCGGCGACGATGTCCTTCGACAGCCAGGCCCTGTTGTAGGGCTTGATCCCTTCAAAGAACGAGATCCACCCGCCCGGCTCCTTCGCCGCGGGCTCTGGCGCGCTCACCGCCCCTGCTCGCTACTGCTCGAGTGGTGTGATTGCGCCCGGCTGGTGGGTGTTGACCGTCGCTCCGTCGGCGGCCTGGCGCTGCTGCAGCGCGACCTTGGCGAGGCGGCCCTCGAGGAGCGCTCCGATCGACTTCACGTCGCCGTCGGTGCCTGCCAGTTCCTCCCGTGTGATGCCCCATCCGTAGAGGTTGCGAATCGCGTCGGCGTTCTCGCCGCCCTCGTGGAAGTCGTAGGTCTCGGGGCAGACCTTCCTGCCGTCCTCCTCGCCGCCCACGACCTTGCAGAACGGCAGGATCGTCAGGCGGTCTTCGGTGATCTCGACTTCCTCGATCCGCAGCGTGTACTCCCCCGGGGGGAGCAGGGCCACCGGCTGCTCTGCGAACTGCTCCAACTGCTGCTCTCCGTCCACGGTGGTGCCTCCTCTGC
Source organism: uncultured Solirubrobacteraceae bacterium (assembly GCA_964518445.1). GTDB lineage: Bacteria > Actinomycetota > Thermoleophilia > Solirubrobacterales > Solirubrobacteraceae > Palsa-744. Next base: position 2,451 of record CAZFGJ010000009.1, on the reverse strand, counting down.
CGGCAGTGATTAGAACTCGATCCTACGGGTATATAGGCGCGCAGGCTGAGCCGGGTGGAGGGGCCGGCCCGAGAGCCCGTGCGTGTGCGCGGGATGGGGGATCATCGATGTCCAGTTCTCGCAGGTGGATCAGTGTCATCACCACGCTGGTGGCTTTGGCACTCTCGCTCGTTGGCGCCGCAGCCGCGTCCGCCTTCACCGCCCAGGGCAGCGTCGAGCAGGTCTACGCAACGGGACTGGCCCCCAACGCCCAGGCGTCCCTTCTGAAGAAGGGCGCGACCGTCGCCACGCAGAACGCCGACGCGCAGGGAGGGGTGCTGTTCAAGGAAGTCAAACCGAGCAAGAACTACCGCGTCAGCATCACCTCGACAGGTGAAACCTCCGAACTGCTCACCGTCCACAAGGAAACCCCCGAACCGTGGGATCCGGGCATCTACAACCAGTCGATTCCCGACAACGGCTACACCTACCTGACGACCCGCGACGGCACCCAGCTCTCGATCGACGTGCACCCGCCGACGAGTCCCGCCGGCGAGCCCGGCGTCCCCTCGATGTTCCACTTCCCGACGCTGCCGATCCCCGGTGTGCCGAGCCTCCCCTTCACGGCTCCCTACCCGACGATCATCGAGTACTCGGGTTACGGGTACGCGAACCCCAAAGGCCCCGAAAACGGCATCGCCGTGCTGGCCAACCTGATGGGCTTCGCCGTTGTCGACGTGAACATGCGCGGCACCGGCTGCTCCGGCGGCGCCTACGACTTCTTCGAACACATGCAGAACCTCGACGGCTACGACGTGATCGAGACGATCGCCCACCAGCCCTGGGTGCTTGGAAACAAGGTCGGAATGATGGGCATCTCCTACGGCGCCATCAGCCAGCTCTTCACCGCGCAGCTGCGCCCGCCCGACCTCGAGGCGATCGCGCCGCTGTCGACGATCGATGCGACAGCCACGACGCTCTACCCCGGCGGCATCCTGAACACCGGCTTCGCAGTCGAATGGGCCAAAGAGCGCCAGCAGAACGCCGAACCCGCCGGGCCGACCAACGGCCAACATTGGGCCTATGAACGGATCCAGGAAGGCGATCAGACCTGCGCCGCCAACCAGGACCTGCACGGCGAGGCGAACAACCTGATGGAAAAGATCAAATCGAACGCCACCTATGTGCCCAAGGTTGCAGACCCGCTCGACCCGGTCTCCTTTGTGAAGAAGATCGACGTGCCGACGTTCCTGGCATGCCAGTGGGAGGACGAGCAGACCGGTGGGCACTGCGCCGACCTGGCCCAGCACTTCACCGGGACCACCAAGAAGTGGTTCACCTTCACCAACGGCGCCCATGTCGACTCGCTGGATCCGTGGACCTTCAACCGTCTCTATGACTTCCTCGAGCTCTATGTGGCCCATCAGTCACCACTCGCCGGAGGGGTCGTCATCCATGCGGCCGCGCCGGTGATCTTCGACGAAGCCATGGGTCTGCCAAAAACCGACGTCGTGACCCTCCCGGCCGACCCGATCCAGTTACAGCCGACCTACGAAGGGGCCCTCGCCGCATTCGAAGCGCTCCCCTCGATAAGGGTGCTGTTCGACAGCGGCGCCGGAGCCTCCCCGCTGGGGACGACCACCGCCGGCGACCCCTACCCGGGCTTCGAACAGTCGTTCTCGAGCTTCCCCATCCCCGGCACCAAAGCTCAGTCCTGGTACCTGGGGGCGAACGGCGCACTCAACCCGCAGCCGCCCGCCGGCGAAGGGGTCGACACCTACACCTCCGACGCCGGCGCCACACCGCTGACCGACTACGGCTCGAACACAGGCGGGGGCGGTCTCTGGGGCAACGCATCCCAGTGGGAATGGAACTGGATCCAGCCTCCCGCGGGCTCGGCCGTCTCCTACGTGACGGCGCCCCTCGCAGCCAACACGACCGCCATCGGCGGGGGAGCTGTCCACCTCTGGGTCAAGTCCTCCACCCCCGACGTGGACCTGCAGGCGACCGTCAGCGAGGTCCGTCCGGACGGCAACGAGACGTTCGTCCAGGGCGGCTGGCTGCGGGCCAGCGAGCGCAAGCTGGCAACCAACGCCAAAAACATCCTCAAGCAGAAGCCCACCGTGCTGCAGCCGATTCCCACGATGCTCGCCTCGGACGTGGAACCGATGCCCGCCGGCCAGTTCGTCCCGGTGACAATCCCCCTCTACTTCGAGGGCCACGCCTACCGCGCCGGCTCACGGATCAGGGTCACCATCGGCGCACCCAACGGAGCGCAGCCGATCTGGGACTTCACCCAGACGCAGCCCCCCGGCACGACGGCCAGCGAGTCGATCGCCTTCTCGCCCGGAATGCCCTCGAGCCTGACCCTGCCGATCGTTCCGGGGGTCAACGTCCCGACGGCTCTGCCCGCCTGCCCGAGCCTGCGCAACGAGCCCTGCCGGACCTATCAGCCCTATGTGAACAACGGAT
>CAZFGJ010000008.1:0-35506 GCA_964518445.1 uncultured Solirubrobacteraceae bacterium | reverse complement strand
CGATCGCCGACTCGACCTCGGCGGTGGAGAGCCGGTGGCCGGAGACGTTGACGACATCGTCGATCCGCCCGATCACCCAGAAGTAGCCGTCACGGTCGTGGCGGGCCGCGTCACCGACCAGGTAGGTCTCCGAGCCGAAGCGCTTGAAGTAGGTCTCGATGAAGCGCTCGGGCTCCTTGTAGAGCGTCCTCAGCATCGAGGGCCAGGGCCGCGTCAGCACCAGCAGCCCCTGTCCCTCGCTGACCGGCTCGCCGGTGCTCTCATCCAGCACCTCAGCGGCGACACCGGGGAAGGGCTGGGTCGCGGAGCCGGGCTTGGTCTCGGTGATCCCGGGCAGCGGCGAGATCATGATCCCGCCCGTCTCCGTCTGCCACCAGGTGTCGACGATCGGGCAGCGTTCGGCACCGATGACCTTGTGGTACCAGAGCCAGGCCTTGGGATTGATCGGCTCTCCCACCGAGCCCAGAAGCCGCAGGCTGGACAGGTCGTGTTCGCCGGGCCATTGCGCGCCCCACTTGATGCAGGCGCGGATGGCTGTCGGGGCGCAGTAGAGGATCGTCACGCCGTAACGCTCGATCAGCTCCCACCAGATCCCCTTGTTGGGATAGTCCGGCGCCCCCTCCCACATCACCGATGTCGCGCCGTTGCAGAGCGGCGCGTAGACGATGTAGGAGTGCCCCGTGATCCAGCCGACGTCGGCGGCGCACCAGTAGACATCCGACTCGGGCTTCAGGTCGAACACGTAGCGGTGGGTGGCCGAGACACCCGTCAGGTAGCCGCCGGTGGTGTGGAGGATCCCCTTCGGCTTGGCGGTCGAGCCGGAGGTGTAGAGGATGAACAACGGGTGCTCTGCGTCGAGCTCGGCGGCGGGGCAGGGCTCGGCGGCGGCGATGATCTCGTCGTAGTAGACGTCGCGCCCGTCCTTCATCTCACAGGGCGTTCCCTTGCTGCGGACCACGACGATCCGCTCGAGCGTCTCGAGGTCGGCCATCACCTCATCGACGCGGTCCTTCACCGGCGCGGTCTTGCCCTTGCGGGCGGCCCCGTCGACGGTGATCAGGACCTTCGCCTCGGAGAACTCCATCCGCTCGCGCACAGCCTCCACTGAGAAGCCACCGAAGACGACGTTGTGCGGCGCGCCGATCCGCGCGCAGGCGAGCATCGCCACCGCGACCTCGGGGATCATCGGCAGGTAGATGCCGACGACGTCGCCCGCCTCCACACCGAGGTTCTTCAGGGCGCCGGCGAAGAGCTCCACCTGCGACAGGAGCTCGGCGTAGGTGATGTCGCGCTCATCGCCCTCCTCGCCGCGCCAGTGGAAGGCGACCCGCTCCCCGCGGCCCTCCTCGACGTGACGGTCGAGGCAGTTGTAGGAGACGTTGAGCCTGCCGCCGGTGAACCACTTGTAGAACGGCGGCTCGGAGTCGTCGAGGACCTTCTCCCAGGGCTTGAACCAGTGCAGCTGCTCGGCCTGTGATGCCCACCAGCCCTCCGGGTCGGCTGCCGCCTGCTCGTAGACGGCCGGGTCGCTCAGCAGCGCCTGTTCGCGGAATGCCGCCGGAGGCGGAAAGCGCTCCTGGTCCAGCAGGTCGGCGAGCTGGTGGTCGAGGTCCTCCCCACCGGCCTGATCCTGATCGGCGGCGCTCATGCTGGGCACTTTACATCTCCCGTCCGGGCGGGCTGGAGCTCGGCCCACCAGGCGGTTGAGCCCCGCGGGGGGCTCCGGTCAGCGTTCTGTCAGCCTCGCCCGCCGCGCTTGCGGCGCTTGCGGGAGGAGGACTTCACCGGAGTGGCCGCGGGAGCGGCGTCGGGTGTGCCCTGCTCGACCGTCTCCCCGCGCCGTTCGGCCTGCATCTGAGCGCGCGAGGGCCACGGCCGGGCCACCCCGTCGGGCCAGGCCGGCGGGTCGCCCCCGGGCCATTTGCCGGCGAACAGGACACCGATCATGACCATCCAGAAGCTCGGCACGAGCTGCAGCTCCGCGCCGCCGATCGGGAGGAAGATCAACAGCGCGGTGAACATTCCGAGGATCCCCATCCAGCGGGGCAGCAGGCCGACCCGCAGTGCGTTGATCATCACCGTGATCATGCCCGCCGCCAGGGCCAGCCCGGCGAGGAGCGAGAAGTAGGCGATGATCAGGTTCGGGGGGCTCTTGGTCAGAGCCTGGTCGACGGCGTGAGCCGTGAAGTTGTTGCCGACGGCGAATTTGTGCGTCTCGATGGCGCCGACGATCTGGTGCGCCACGGAGGCCACCGCGACCGAGATGCCACCCACGATCACGAGCGGCCGGGCGGCCGGCCACAGACGGGGCCGGCGGAACTTGGTCGCGTCGAGCAGCCCCAGCAGGATCAGCATCAGGACCAGGACCGCGACAGCCGCCAACATGCTCCCGGCGATCAGGGGGAAGGCCTTGTGGGAGATGAATTTGACCTCGACGGCCCGCGGGCTCACCGCGGGGTTCGCGATCCCCGAGAGCGCCGGTTTGAGCCCCTGGAAGAGCCCCACGGTCGGCGCGTTGTTCAGCGTCGAGGAGATGATGATCGCGCTGAGGAGGTAGAGGAACCCCCCTGCGAACGCCGGAACGGAGAGCCGCGCTCGTTTCTCTGTCTCCGCGGCTACCTGTTCGCGGATCTCGCCTGAGGAGGGCATGAGCAGGGCAGTCTATGATCTGAGCATGGAGGGTGGCTTTGGCGACATGTTCGGAGACCCGGAGGAGCTGCAGCGACGGCTCGCCGAGTTCGCTGAACAGATGCAGGGAAACCAGCGTCTGGCATGGGCCGACAACGCCATCAAGCTGGCCGTCGACATGACCGTGGCGGCGGTCGCCAGGATCAACGTCCAGGGCAACGCCGAGGCGCAGGCCGAGCAGATCAGGACCGTCATGGCCCTCGTCTTCCCCGAGGCCGTTGCGCTCGTCCGCGAGGCCCGAGAGGGCCTTCAGTAGCTCAGTAGCGGGCCCTGGCCCGGCGTCTGGAGGCATCCTCAGGACCCTCGGGCTCCTCCTCCGGGAAGGGTTCTTCGTGGTGGTGTTCATGCGGGTCGCGGCCTTCGAGCTCGGCCTCCTTCTCGGCTTCCTGTGATGCCCTGCCCGCCGCGATCACCTCTTTGAACGAGCGGAATTTGAAGATGAAGATGACCGACGCCAGCCCGATCGAGGCGGTGAAGGCGGCGATTGCGATCTGCTGGCCGACCGAGTAGGCGGCGACGACGGCGGAGCTGGCCTTCCCTTCGAAGACCTTCACGAGCAGCGCCTGCTGAACTCCGGCGCCTCCGGGCGTGAAGGGGACCGCCCCGGCGACCTGGTTGACGGCGAAGACCAGCAGGACGTTTTCGACCGAGCCTCCGACCCTGAAGGCGGCGAGCATGAACCAGAAGGCGGCGAACCGGCAGAGCCATGCCGCCGACTGCAGCGCGACGACCTCGCGCAGGTAGCGGCGACGGTCGGTCAGGATCGTGAAGCCCTGGCGGACACGGAGCCAGAACGCCCGGGCACGCACCGAGAGCATCGCGAAGGAGATCAGTGCCGCGATCGCCAGGACGGTGATCAGGAAGAGCGTCAGGCGGAAGTGCGTCGCGAGATAGGAGATGTCGAAGGAGCTCAGTTTCGCGAAGTCCGGAGGCTTCGGGAAGACACCCTGGGTGAAGGCATAGATCAGAACGAGGATCCCGACGCAGGCGTCGAAGATCGACTCGACGACGAAGGCCGCCGCGACCGTCGGGTAGCGCGAGCCGGGAATCGAGGAGCGCGTCAGGAAGAGCTTGATCACGTCACCCCCGCGAGCCGGGACGACGTTGTTGAAGCCGACAGCGGCGAAGTAGGCACCCCAGATCCGCCGGAACTGGAAGCTGACGGCCGGATAGGCGGCCCGCAGGCTGTTGAAGTAGGCCCTCGCGCGGAGCGTCAGGTTCAGGCCGAAGAAGAGCAGGCCCAGCAGAAGAGCGCCCCAGTGCACGGCGGCCAGATCGGAGAAGAACTGTCCGACCGCGTCGAAGAAGGTGCTGAGGCTCTGCCCCAGAGACGCGGAACCGGTGAGCGCTGGCACAACTCAAGCGTAGGGAGCGCTCTCCCGGCGGGCTAGCCCGAGCTCACGAGCAGCGCCGCGATGATCGCCAGCGGCGCCAGAAGGAGGCCCTGACGCGAGTACTCCAGGGCAGAGGGGCTCTCCCCTGCGCCCACAGCGGCACGCCACCAGAGCAGCACGGCCAGCGAGCCGGTCACGGCGAGGTTCGGACCGATGTTCAGCCCCAGCAGGAGCGCCTGGGCCTGAGCTGTCCCGTGGGAGGAGAGCAGGACGGCCGCGGGGAGGTTGTTGATCGCGATGCTGGCCAGGGCGGCTCCGGCGGCCGTCGCGGGAGCCGAGGCGCCCTGCAGCATGTCGCCCGGCAGCACTCCCGCCCGAACCGCGAAGCCCAGTCCGACGGAGAGCACGAACAGGCCAGCCAGGGCGGGCAGGCCCAGAGCCGCGAGCGACCCCCGCAGGGAGCTTCCCCCGAAGAACCTCCAGAGAAGGAGGAGAAGCGCGACGCCCAGCACCGGAAGCGCCGGGTTGGCCAGGGCGAGCATCAGCACGGCCGCCGCGCAGGTGCCGGCCAAACCGGCGCCGACGTGGATGGGAGCGAGGTCCTCGGTGGGATGGGACCCGGCGCCCGCGGAGAGGAGGCGGCGGTGAAACACGATCAGCAGCCCCGCCGTCACGGCGGGCGCGATCAGGGCGGGAGCCAGCATCGTCCTGAAGAACGAGCGCCCCGTGGCTCCGTCCAGGACGAGGAGATTGGTCAGGTTGGAGCCCGGCAGGAAGAGCGAGGAGGCGTTTGCCATGAAGATGGCGCCGTAGAGGAACGGGGCCGGGTTCAGCTCTCGCCGCCTGGCCACAGCGATCAGGACGGGGGTCAGGAAGACCGCCGAGGTGTCGAGGTTGAGCAGGGCCGTGACGAGGAGCACGAGCGTGAAGCAGCCCAGCAGCAGGGCGATGGGCGTCCCGGGCAGGCGAACCAGCCTCGAGGCCGCCGCATCGAACAGGCCATCAGCACCGGCGACCTGACCGATGGCAAGCAGGGCGGTGACGAGGACGAATGGTGGCCAGGTCTGGCTGAGGGCTGCCTGCAGGTGCGACATTCCGCCCGGCGTCCGGCCTCAGGTGCCGAGCGCCGGAGCCGCCGGGCGCAGCCGGCGAACCGCCAGCAGTGAGCAGCCCAGGACGAGCAGAACGATCAGCGGGAGCATCGCCTCGCCACCGGGCCAGTCGACTCCGAGGCCCTCGCCTCCCCAGAAGACCCCGAACGATGTGAGCATCACGCCGACGGCGAACTTGAGCGTGTTCTCCGGCACACGTGCCAGCGGGTGGCGCAGGAGCAGGCCCGCCACGAGGACGAGGAGTGCGGCGGCGCCCGCGGCCGCGGCCGCCAGCGGAATGTCGTGGCCGGAGGCGCCCAGAGTCACGACGATCAGCGCAACCTCGAGGCCCTCGAGCAGGACGCCTTTGAAGGAGACGGCGAACGAGTAGGGGTCCCATCCTCCCGGCGGTGGCGGCTCGGCCTCTCGGGCGGCCTCGAGCTCGGCGTCGAAGGCGACCGTCTCATCCCGCATCGCCTTGAGTCCCGCCTGCCTGAGGACGGCCTTGCGAAGCCATTGCAGACCGAACAGGAGCAGCAGGGCACCGACCACGAGCTTCACCGCGCCGATCGGCAGGGCGCCCAGGCCGGTTCCGAGCACCAGGACCAGTACCGCGAGCGACACCAGCGCGGCGAGCACCCCCGCCAGAGCCGAGGGCCAGCCGCGGCTGATCCCCACGGCGAGCACGATCGTCAGCGCCTCGACGCACTCCACAGCGGAGGCAAGGAACACCGAAAGGGCCAGTCCGAACTCTGCTCCGCTCATGCCGGTGAATGTATCGGCGTCGAGTATTGGCCGAGGATGCTGTACAACGATGCAATGGCCACTTCAGCCAAGGGGAGAGCGAGCAGGCCCCGCGCTGCGAAGAAGCTGACCGTCGCCGTCACAGGGCCGACGGGCGAGATCGGCCAGGCGGTCGTGGCGGCACTGGAGAGCACGCCCGAGGTCGGCAAGATCCTGGGCATGGCGCGGCGGCCGTTCGACCCGCGCGAGCGAGGGTGGAAGAAGGTCGTCTACAGGCGAGGCGACGTGCTGGACCGGCGCAAGGTCGCTCGCCTCGTCGAGGGCGCCGACGTCGTGATCCACCTGGCCTTCATGATCATGGGCAGCGCCAAGGCGAGCAGGCGAGTGAACCTCGACGGCTCGCGGAACGTCTTCGAGGCCGTTGGAGCAGCCGGTGTCAAACGCCTGATCTACGCCTCGTCGGTCGCCGCATACGGCTTCCACACGGACAACCCTCAGCCGCTCACCGAGGACGTTCCCGCGCGGGGCAGCGCCGGGCACTACTACTCGGCGCAGAAGGCGGAGGTCGAGGAGCTGCTGGCCGACTCGCTGCACGACTCCGCCACCGACGCCTACGTCTTCCGCCCCTGCATCGTCGCCGGCCCGGACGCGCCGCTGCTGATCGACAGCCTCCCCTACACACAGCTCTCCGAGCGCCTCCCGGGCCCGGTGCTGAGCCTGCTGGGCGGGGTTCCGATCCTGCGCCCGGTGCTGCCGGACCCGGGGGTTCCGTTCCAGCTGATCCACCACGACGACGTCGCCACGGCGATTCGCGCCGGAGTCCTGGGCCGCGGCCGGCCCGGCATCTACAACCTCGCCGGAGCGGGACAGCTGTCGGTCGCCCAGCTGGCCCAGGAGCTCGGGTGGTATTCGATCCCGGTGCCGGAGCTGGCGGTCGACGTCGTCGCCGAGATGGTCTCCCGGCTCGGCTTCCTGCCCTCCCAGGCCCAGTGGGTGGCGGCCTTCCGCGAGCCGGTGATCATGAGCACCGCCAAGGCCCGCAAAGAGCTGCGCTGGCGCCCGCGCCACGACGCGATCACGACGCTTCGCGAGACCATCACGGCAAGCCGGATGGATCCTCTGATCCGCTGAGGTGCAGTAGCCTCGAGTTCACGGGCACGTGGGGAGACCGCGAACCTGCCCGAACTCGAGGAGGGGGAACAATGGGGCGCCGCAATCTCAGGAGCATCGTCGTCTGCCTGACCGCACTGGCCGGACTGTTCGCACTGCTGCCCGCCGGCGCGTCTGCGGCGAGGATCGAATGGTCGAGCACGATCACACTCGAAACGCCGGCCGGCCCGATCACCTGCGGCCTCTCCCCGGCTGAAGAACCGAACTGGGCCGACGTCGTCGTGTCGAGCACCCCCAGGCGCCTGAGCGCGGAAATCCTCGGTGCGAGTTCCCTGCGCTGCACGACCTCCTCCTTCGGCGTCGTGCAGCTCTCGGGTGCCGGCTTCCCGTGGCACTTCACGCTCGGGGCGAAACGGCGCGAGGCTCGTCTGAGGGGCACCAAGAAGGTCGTCCTCGAAGTCACCCTGGTCAGCCTGCTGGGCGCCAAATGCATCTATGAAACAGCCAAACTGACCGGCTCTCTGTCGAGCGAAACCCCGCCGGTTCTGAGCCTCAGCGCGCCGCGGGTGAAGCTGAACAAGCTGCGCAGCAACGCCCTCTGCCCTACGGGCGGCGGCTTCAGCGGCTCGTTCCCCCTGGGGTGAGCGAGCCGTCTGGCGTGCCCGGCGCGTAGGCTAAGCGCCCGTGAGCCCCGAGCAAGCATCAGACACAGTCGGCGCCCCGGGCGGCGTGGCCATCGTCACCGACACGACGACCTACCTGCCCGAGGAGATGTTCGCGCGCCACGCCATCCAGCGGGTCAGCCTCTATGTGGGCTGGGGCGGAGAGCTGGTGCCCGAGCGCGACTACACCGACCTGGACGCCTTCTACGCCAAGCTGGCGGCCTCCCCGCAGCTGCCCACGACCTCGCAGCCCTCGGTTGGCGATTTCCTCGAGGTCTATCGCCCGCTGGTCGAGACCGGCCGGGACGTCGTCTCGGTTCACATTGCGGAGGGACTCTCGGGCACCTGCCAGAGCGCGCGGGAAGCCGCCCGCCTGCTCGCCGAGGAGAATCAGCCCGGTGCCGTCCACGTCCATGACGGACAGACGGGAGCCGGAGGTCTGGGCATGCTGGTCCTTGCCGCGGCGGGGCTGGCCGAGCAGGGCACGGGTGCCGAGGAGATCCTGGCAAGCCTGCGCCGAACCCGCGAGACGCTTGACATCTGGTTCTGCCTGGACACGCTCGAGTACCTGCGCAAGGGAGGCCGGATAGGCGCCGCGCAGGCGGCTGTGGGAACGGCCCTGAAGATCAAGCCGATCCTCACCTTCGGTGTCGAGATCGCCCCCGTCGGGCGCGTCCGCACCCACTCGCGGGCGATCGAGCGGATGGTCGACTACCTCCGCGAGCTGAAGAACCGCGGCGCCAGCGACTGGATAGTCCAGCACGCCCAGGGCGCCGGGGATGCGGCGCACCTCGTCGAGGCCGGCCGGGAGCTGTTCGGCACCGAGCCGACCTTCTGCACCGAGGTGGGGCCCGTTCTGGGCGCCCACCTGGGCGCCGGCGTGCTCGTCGGCGGCATGACCCGCCCGGCCTAGCTGCTCCATCCGGCCCGGCGGTCCGCCCAGGGTTGGGTGGCGGACCGCCGGAGGCCGGAGCTCATCTACTTGGTGATCTTGATCAGGCGCTCCATGCCCAGCAGCGTGTGCTCCCGGTGGTCCTGGGTGTCCATGAAGCACACCTGGACGTACCAGCCGGGAGCGGCGGTGATGATCTGCTGCTGGAATCCGCCGGTCGAGAGCGGGCCCGCGAGGTTGACGGGCGGCCCTGCGATCAGCTTTTCAGCAACCTTCTCGTGACCCAGCAGGAGAGCCTGTTTGAGCTTTTCCGCGGACTTCTTGCTCTTGGCGCGGAAGGCCAGGTTCATGTGCACGACATAGCCTTCGTTTTCAACGCGGACGAGCTCGCCGTTGTGCAGCGTCTTGGGCCCGGTGAAGTTGAAGTCGATCGTCTTCTCGATCGCTTCGGGCGTCGGCAGGACCAGCGGCGTTGCCGAGGTCGTGACGGTGAAGAAGGCCCGCGGCCATTTCGATGACTTCTGTTCTTCGGCATCCACGGCGAGGTAGGTTCCCGGCGCGAGGCTCGTCTGGACTTCGGTCGTCCCGCCGGCGCGGCCTTCGGCATCGAAGACGATCGAGCCGATGCGGCTCACCGTGTTGGGATCGGCCGTCTTGTTGCTCGCCAGAAACGCTTCGGCTTCGGCCTGGGTGACACCGGGCTTCAGAAGGACGAACACCGTGTCCGGTTCCTTCATCCCCTTGGCGGCTGTCGTCACGACATTCACCGCACCGGAGCCACCGACTCCAGTGACGGTGATCGAGCTCGATGAGAGAGACACCGACACGGTCGGCAATGTCGCCGCCTGGACAGAAGCGCCCGAGATGGCAAGTAGAGCTCCGCCCAGGAGTCCGGCCCCCAGGACCGTCCTCCGCACGGAGCTGATTCGGATACGGCGTGCAGACATGTTTCCAGGCCCTTTCGTGGATGGGGAGCCCAGCTTCCTTGAGCCCCCAGGTGAAATGGATCCGCCTCTGATCCGTGTGACGGACCTCGAGAGGCCTGCCGGGCGGTGGTTCGCATTGGCAGAGTGTTCGCATCCCTCGAATCACGCGGCCTTCGCGGAATGTAACAAAGCTTCAACGTCCTGGTCTCATCAGTCTCGCGTTGCTCACCGCAGTGACCGGAAGCGCTCAGAATCAGGAGGGCGATTCGGCCAGGTGATCGGGCGATGTCATCTGCGCCTCCTTGGGCTTGGGTGACTACGAGCCTGGGAACACCCGTCCGAACAGGAGACTCCGGTGTCGGTTCTCGGACTTGGCCTCAGACGACCGGCGGCGAGGCCTGGCCGAGCGCCTCGAGCACCAGCTCGTCGTGCTCCTTCGGCTTGACCTTGCGCAGCACAGTCGAGACGACTCCGTCGGGGCCGATCACGAACGTGGTGCGCTCGTTGCCGAAGTAGGTTTTCCCGTACATCGACTTCTCGGCCCAGACGCCGTACTGATCGGCAACCCCGTGGCCCTCGTCTGCGAGCAGCGAGAAGTTCAGGGCCTGCTTCTCGTGGAATTTCTTGACCTTGGAGACCTTGTCCGGGGAGACGCCCAGGACGACGGCGCCGGCCTTGGAGTAGTCGTCCTCGTGGTCGCGGACGCCACATGCCTGTGTGGTGCAGCCCGGCGTGTCCGCCTTGGGATAGAAGTAGAGGACCACCGGCTGGCCTTTGAAGTCCGACAGCTTGACGGCACGCCCGTCCTGGTCGGGAAGCTCGAAGTCGGGTGCCTGCTCGCCGGGTTCGATCACGCGCCAATCCTACCCGGCGCCTGAACGACGAGAGCCGCCCGGCGCGACCCGGACCGAACTATGCGGGTCAAGTCAGCGGCGGTAGGCCGTCGGCAACCAGCTTCGCTCCGAAGACCAGGAACAACACGGCCATGACGGCGTCGTTGTGGATCGTTAGCCATCCCTTCATTTCGTCGAGGCGTCCCCTGGCGCTGTCGCCGCCGATCAGGTAGTAGAGGACGGGCCCGGCGATTGTGCTGCTGGCGATGACGACGAACACGACCAGTGAAACTGTGGCGTCGCTTGAGGAGAGCCCGAGTTGTGCGAGCCCTGCTCCCGCCGCGGCCGCGAGCATCAGGTTCTTGGGGTTCACCCCGCCCAGCAAAGCGCCGAGTGCCAGTGCCTTCGGTGGTGTCATGGCGTCGATGCCCGCCATCCACTTAGGCATCTCCGGCTCGGTGCCGGGCGCCGGGCGGCTGCGCCAGTTTCGGGCTGCCAGCAGCAGCAGCAGGACACCGAAGACGATCTTGCCCCAGGCGATCGTTTCGACGGTCGTGCTGCTGGTCGAGGCTTCGCCCTGTTCGGCGAGCCCGTATGCGGCGAAGCTGACCACGGCGACTGCGACGACCCAGCCGAGCAGGAACATCGGCCCGTTGACGCTCGCGCGCTGGGAGAACAGCATCAGGGTTACGGCGATGATCGGCACGGGGCTGATCGCGACGCCCACGGCGAATGTCAGTACCTGGCTGATTCCTTGGCCCACCGGGTCAGTCCTTGATGAACCAGCCGCGGACCTCGGCGGCATGGTCGATGTAGCGCTCGCCGGTGACGTCGACGATGACCTTGTCGATTGTGCCGCCGGCGAAGCGGAACGGGGCGCTGTAGCTTGGGCTGACGGGCGAGCCGCTGTCGCGTCCGACGCAGATGCCGTCGCCTACGAGACAGAACGCTCCGGGCTGGGTGACGATCGCGCCGCTGCCCACAGCCTCGTCGTCCATGTAGAGGGTGAGCGTGCCGGCGAAGCCGGGCATGGCGGGGTCCTCGTTTTTCCCCTTGACGATGAACTCGGCGGTGTAGATGTGCTCTCCGGGAGTGATGTCGCGGTCGGCGACCACATCCTGCAGGTGGGTGCCGACCCAATTGAAGGTGTAGCGCAGACGCCCGTCCTTGACGTACAGGCTGTGGCCGCCCGCCACTCCTCCATGAGCCCACAGGACCCCCTGCGCGTCTGTTCCGTTGACGGCGACGCCGGCGGTGATCGTGTAGGAGCGCCCGTTTATGCGCACCCCTCCCGCCTCTGGCACGTCGGCGCAGTCGGGATAGTAGACGTAGCGCTCGCGTGGGGCGGCGGCGCTTGGCCGGTCGGCCATGACCTGTTCGATTGCGCTGCGGTCATCCAGCGGCAGCCCGTTCAGTTTCTCTGCGCAGTCGAACCACAGCTTCTTGAGCTGCTCGAGACGCTCTGGCTCCTCCTCGGCGAGGTTCTTGGACTGGGCTCGATCCTGCTGCAGGTTGTAGAGCTCCCAGACGTCCAACTCGAACTTGCCCCAGCCACTGATCGGCGGATGGAGCGTGCTCGCCAGCCAGCCTTTGTGGTAGATCGAGCGCTGCCCGAGCATCGAGTAGAACTGCGTGTCCTTCCCCGGTGCGGTCGGGTCGGTCAGGCTTGCAGCGAAGCTCTCGCCCTCAATCGGGCTCTGCTGGTAGCCCTTGATCACGGCTGGGGCCTCGATACCGAGCAGGTCGTAGATCGTCGGCACCACGTCCACAGCGTGTACGTACTGCTGGCGCGGCTCGGACTGACCATCGATGCGGGCCGGCCATGACACCAGACACATATCGGCGACCCCGCCCTCATAGCCCGCCCACCGCTTCCAGTACGGGAAGGGGGTGTCGAACGCCCATGCCCAGCCGGTGTTGTAGTGGTTGTAGGACTGCGGGCTGCCGAGCTCGTCAATGTGCTCGAGCGTGCCCTCCGTGGTGTCTGCGACGCCATTGAAGAATCGCCACTCGTTGAAGGACCCGTTCGGGCCCCCCTCGCCGCTGGCCCCGTTGTCGGAGATGACGACAACGATCGTGTTCTCGAGCTGCCCCGAGTCCTCGAGGTAATCGAGCACCCGGCCCAGGTGGTGGTCGGCATAGGAGATGTAGCCGGCGAACACCTCGGCCATCCTGATAAAGAGGCGCTGCTCCTCGCTGCTCAGCGAGTCCCATGGGCGAACCGTGTCCAGGAGCGGCCATGCCTGCCCGTCCGGGCCCGTCGACAGCGGCTCGCCGTGCGGGTTGATTGCAGAGAGCTCGGTGTCGCTCGGCAGCAGCCCGAGCTCCTTCTGGCGCTCCAGGATCTCCGCGCGGATTGCCTCGTAGCCCATGTCGAACCGGCCCTTGTACCGGTCGGCCCACTCCTTGGGAACATGGTGAGGCGCATGTCCGGCCTGCGGTGCCAGGTACATGAAGAAGGGCTTTTCGGGGTCGACGGCCTTTGCATCGCGGACGAACTGAATCGCCTTGTCGGACAGGTCATCCGAGAGGTGGTAGCCCTCCTCGGGCGTCGCCGGGGCCTCGATCTGGTGGTTGTCGTGGACCAGGTCCGGATACCAGCTGCTCGACTCGCCGCCAAGGTACCCGTAGAAGCGTTCGAAGCCCCGCCCCAGCGGCCAGCGCCCCTTGTAGGACGCCATCGTGCCCTCCTCGCCGGGCGTGAGGTGCCACTTACCGACGCAGTACGTGTTGTACCCCTGTTCCGCCAGAACCTCGGAGATGAACCCGTTCTCGAACGGGATCCTCGTCGAGATTCCAGGGAAGCCGGAGCTGAACTCCGCGATCGTGGCCATCCCGTTCGACGTAGCGTTACGCCCGGTCAGCAACGACGAGCGGGTCGGCGAGCAGAGCGCGGTCGTGTGGAAGTTCGCGTAGCGCACGCCCGCGTCCGCGATACGTCGCATGTTCGGCGTCTCCACTGGGCCGCCAAACACGTCCATCGTCCCGTACCCGACGTCATCCCACACCAGCATCAGCACGTTCGGCGCGCCGTCCGGTGCCTTCGGCGCCAGGTATGGCCCCCAGTCGGGCGTCGAGTCCCTGATATCAAGCTCGATCCGGCCTTTGAACTCCGCCATCAGGGATCTCCTCGTTTATCGTCGAGAGCAAGTTGGTGCCCGGAGGATGTCGTTCCGTCCTCACGCGGACGCGAGGCACCCTGACAGCCCGCCAGGCCTCCCGCATCAGGGTTTTCCACGCAGTCCTATCGAGCGATCCTACCCCAGGCGAACGGGATCGCCGACACGTCTCAGGTCGGGATATGAGGGGGGAAGCCCAAATCCATTCGCGAGCAGCCCTGAGGCGGTGATCGTAAGCGTCATGACGGGTCCTCTCGGTGCCTTGGCCCCGAGCGGAACGCTGCAGGCGATGCACGCAAACCCGCCTCGCAGCGCAACGAGATAGACAGGTTCTCCGGCAGATGAGGGCCCTGCCGTGCCACCCTCGAGGTTGGCGACGCCTTCGAGATCGGTGCGCACCGCCTCGATGTCGTAGGGATGTGCGTCACCGCCGCGGGTGAGCGCCTGCCGCCTGGCGATGGCGAGGAGCTTCGTGGCGACTTCGGGTTCGATGCCGGATGCGGGGCCGGGAACGTCGCCGAAGAGAAGTTTGAAGTGGCCGACGACGCGGCTGCGTCGGTCGATCGGCTTGGGCAGGCCTCCCGGATAGGAGTAGCCGGGGTTGATGACGACACCGCACACGCCTCGAGGTTCGCCGCAACCGCTGCCCCTGCCGTAGCAGGGGTATTTGGAGTTGCAGGGCGGCGGATGGGGCACGGCATACACGGCCCCTTCGTAGGTTCCTCCGGCGCACCATCGGCCCTGGGACGCGGAGGCCGGGAGCAACGTCAACTGAAGGCTCTTGGCGCCGCCTGGCCTGCCGTATTCGGTCAGCCCCATGTCGCTCGAGATCGCACATGGTGCCGTGCCGGCGTCGGCACCCTTGGGGCGGTAGTGGACCAGCACGGCAACCGCGTAGTAGTAGGACCCGCGAGGCAACCCGCTCTGGGGTCTGAATGTGACCGACGGCTTTTCCTCGACTCCCAGCAGGCCCACCGGGGGCTTCACCGAGACGGGCCCCAGGCGAACGGGTGCGGCCGCCGCCGAGGAGAACGCGGAGAGGATGACCCAGAGGAACGCAGCAGCCAGACCCGAGCGAAGCACGACCCCAGCCTATTCAAATGGGCTGAACTTCAGCGAAGCAGGCGTGACATCCGGCGGTCCTTGAGGATCCTCCCCTCGGTCTGCTCGACCGGGCAGTAGGCGATCACGTAGTCCTCGAAGTGGACCGCCTTCAGCTCGGCGCCGCAGCGGGGGCAGGGCTCGCCCTCGTGACGGTGGACCAGAAGCGGCATGGGCAGCTTGTCGGGGATCGGCAGGCTGACCTTCTCCTCGTATTGGGCGAGGGCTCGACCCAGCGTCTCGACCATCGCGCTCCGGAGCGTGTCGATCTCGGCCCGATCGAGGTCCGATCCCCTCTTGAAGGGCGACAGCCGGGCCTCCCAGAGGATCTCGTCGACCCAGGAGCGCCCGATTCCGGCGATCACCCGCTGATCGCGCAGCAGGGCATGAAGCGGGCGCGGCACGCCCAGCAGCTCCTTCAGACTCTCGCCCTCGGGCGGATCGGGCCACGCTTCCGGGCCGAGCTTGGAGATGGCCTCGTCGTCCTCGAGCTCCTCGGTCGCAAGCAGCTTCACCCATGCAGCCTGCTTGGAGCCGAACTCCCGCAGGCGCAGCTCCTCGGCCTGCCCGCCCTCGACGGGGGCCAGGCGGACCAGCAGCCGCGAGGTCCGGTCGCGGGGTCCGGCCAGCTTGTCGAAGAGCTGCAGGCGTCCTGCCGACATGAGGTGGATCAGCAGAGCCAGGCCCCCGTCGCTCTCGACGATCAGGTTCTTGCCCCTGCGCCGGACGGCGGTGACGCGGCTGCCCTCGAGGGCGCTCAGGGGTGGCGAGAAGGTCTTCAGCGCGTTGATCCCAGGCGCCGTGACGGATTCGATCTGACGCCCGCTCAGGGCACGGTCGAGCAGGCGGGCCGTGATCTCGACCTCGGGCAGCTCAGGCATCTGATCATCGTAGGGCCCGGCGCCCCTGCGGACGCCTGCCCGGGAAGCTCAGCGAGCGGCGATCGGCGGGCCTTCGTAGGCGGCCCCGGCGGGGCTCTTCCAGCGAACCCGCCAGTAGGCGCCCCGGGTGTTGGAGTTGAGCGTCCAGTAGCCGCGGCCGTCCGTGCTGAGAGTCTTCAGCACGCGATAGCGGCTGGAGCTCTTCGAGCGCACCAGGACCGTCACCTTCGTTGCGCCCTGCGCTCCCCGGACAAGTCCCCAGAGCGAGAATCCGTGGCCGTGCTTCGACACGGTCAGCGGCAGCGACCAGGCCTTGTAGAGCGGCTTTTCCTTGCCCGCCGAGGTCAGCAGACCCGTCTGGAAGCCGACCGTCCCGCCGTGGACCAGCGAGCCGGAGCCGCCGCCCTTGGGGTCGTCCTTGAGCAGGTACTGGGAGAAGCCGGCGACGCGCGAGTTCGACCAGGCGATCCGTTCGGCGATCGCATCGAATTCGGCCTGCTTGGCGTAGGGCACACCGAGCTGGTTCGGGACGCTCTGCACCCCGAACTCGGTCAGGTAGATCGGTACGCGGGCGGGAATCGCGTGGGCCCGGGCCGCTTTGTCGAGGGCGTTTGAGAGCCGCGAGAGGGTCCCTATCTGGACGCTGTCCTTCTGCGGATCGACGTAGTAGGGCCCAGCCGGCAGCGTGTAGGCGTGGTGGGCGTAGCCGCTCATCTGCAGCTCGCTGCAGGAGCCCGAGCGCTTGTAGGAGGGGCTGAGGCAGAGGGCGCTGCGCAGGAATGCCAGCGGCGCCACGTCGTGCAGCAGGGCCTTTGAGCCTTCGCGCCTCACGTTGACCGTGCCGTAGCCGGTCGGGGCCGTCTCGCCGAAGAGCACCTTCGGGTGGGCCAGGCCGCCGGCCTGCAGCCCTTCATAGCCGTACTGGTAGAGGGCCCGGTAGATACGCGGCGATGCCGGAGTGCCGTTGGAGTTCCACTGGGGCATCAGGAAGGCCGGATGGTTGGCCTCGTTCCAGATCGAGTAGAGCGAGACCCGTGTTCCGAAGTGCCGGGCCACGGCGGTCATGAATTCGCCGAAGTCCCTCGGATCGGGTTTGGTTATGTAGGGCGCCTTCTTGTTCGAGGTCGCCCACCGGGGTGCCGGGCCCGTGACGGTCAGAAGGACCGGCCAGTGGAGCCGCTGGGCTTCACCGAGGACGGCGTCATAGCGGCTGAAGTCATAGGAGGCCGGGTTGGTGGCGTCGAACGCCGGCTTGGTGGCGCTGTCGGCCGTGGGCACGACCGAGGCCCAGTAGAGCTCGACCCTGAGAGCTTTGACGCCCAGCGCCTGCATGCGCTGGAAGGCTTCCGGGCGGGTCGATCCTTCGAGCAGCTGGGTGGCCCCCTCGAAGTAGGTCGTCTGGCCGTGGGAGGCCAGAGATGGCGCCGCGGCGGAGAGCCCGGCGGCCATGAGACAGAGCAGGAGGGATGTCAGGACTCGGAATCTGGGCATAGCCGTTTGAGACACCTCAGCGCAGAGAAGGTTGCGGTCGCTATAGCTTTCCGGGCCGTGAGCCAGCCGATAGCACCGGACGACATAGTTCAGACCGCGGCGGACGGGGAGGCTAACAGCCGCCCCCCGCTACTCATCCTGGAGCCGCTCGAGGCGTTCCTCGACGAGCACGGCCTCGGCTCCGGGCCGATTCATGCCGACCCGATTGGCGAGGGGCACTCGAACGTGACCTATCTGATCGAGCGGGGCGACACGGAGGTCGTTCTGCGCCGCCCGCCCCGCCCTCCGCTCCCTCCGAGTGCCCACGACGTGCTGCGCGAGGCCCGGCTCCTGCGAGCCCTGAAGGACACGCCGGCCCGCGTCCCCGATGTCCTTGCCGTCTGCTCGGACGAGGAGACCATCGGTTCCCCCTTCTACGTGATGGAGTGGGTCGAGGGGGACGTCATCGTCTCGAGCCTTCCCGAGCCGCTTGACTCGCCCGGCGAACGCCGGCGGATCGCCGAGGAGCTGATCGACTCGCTGGTCGAGATCCACGCGGTCGACTGGATGGCCGCCGGGCTCGAGGGCTTCGGCAAGCCGACCGGCTACCTGGAGCGCCAGCTGCGCCGCTTCCTGGGCCTCTGGGAGCTCAACAAGACCCGTGAGATCCCGGCCGTTGAGAGCGTCGGCAAATGGCTGGCCGAGAACATGCCGAGCTCCGGCCCGGCGACGATCGTCCATGGCGACTTCCGGCTGGGCAACACGATCTTCGCGCTCGGCACCCCTGCCCGCCTCGCGGCTGTGCTCGACTGGGAGATGGCCACGATCGGCGACCCTCTGGCGGACCTCGGCTATCTCTGCATGATGTGGACCGAGGCCGGTGACGCGACGGGAGGGATGCGCGACTCGCTGGGTGCCGTGACGCGGGCGGAGGGCTTCCCCAACCGGACCGAGATGATCGGCCTCTACGAGGAGCGCTCGGGCCGCTCGATGAGCGACATCCGCTGGTACATGACGCTGGCCCTCTGGAAGAGCGTCGTCTTCATGGAGGGCAACTACAAGCGGGCCATCGCCGGCACGACCGACGACCCCTACCTGAAGCAGTTCGGCGACGGCGTCCTCGAGCTGGCCAGCCAGGCGGAGGCGGTCTCCAATGGCGCCTGAGTCCACACCGGCGCCCCGCAGGGCCCTGCTGATCGACTGGGGCGGGGTTCTGACGACCAACCTGTTCGCCTCCTTCCAGGCCCATTGCCTGCGCGCTGAGATCGACCCCCAGAAGCTGATGGGCCGGTTCCGCAAGGATCCCGAGGCGCGCGAGCTGCTGGTCGCCCTCGAGAAGGGCGAGCTGCACGAGGCGGCCTTCGAGGTCCAGCTGGCGGCGCTCCTCGAGGTCGAGCCCGACGGGCTGATCGACGGGCTCTTCGCCGGCGTCGAGCCGGACAAGGCGATGGTCGACGCCGTGCGCCGTGCCAGGGCGGGCGGTCGCAGAACCGCCCTCGTCTCGAACTCCTGGGGAGTCCACCGCTACCCCCACGACATGTTCGAGGAACTCTTCGACGGAGTCGTCATCTCGGGCGAGGAGGGGATCCGCAAGCCCTCAAGGCGGATGTATGAGCTCGGCGCGGAGCGCGCCGGCGTCGAGCCTGAGGAATGCGTCTACGTGGACGACCTGCCCTTCAACCTGACCCCCGCCGAAGAGATGGGCATGGCCGTCGTCCACCACACCGACGCGGCGATCAGCGTTCCCCAGCTGGAAGAGCTGCTGGGCATGGCGCTCTCGGCCGAGGCCGAGGCGCGCCAGTCGGGCTAGGCCTCGGGCGGGCCGTCAGGCTGGACGCGCTTGCGGCCCTTGTGGTCCTTGCGCCCCGTCCCGATGCACTCGCGGCAGACGACCCAGCGGCCCTCCTGGGGAGGGTCCGCCTGGGGCGCGTACCACGTCCAGCCGGCGCCCGAGCATGTCGGGCACCGGTCGGCCGGGGCGATGGCGCGGTCGCTCTGAGCCACTAGGCCCTCTTGCCGCGGCCGTACATCAGCTTGAACAGTCCGGCCAGCATCTTCGACGTGCGCGACTTGTAGGGGTACATGAAGAGTTCCTTCTTCATGGCCAGCTTCGGCGTCACGACGATCGCCTGCTGCGAGCAGTACTTGCGAATGCCGCCCGCACCGTGACGGGTGCCCAGGCCGGACTCCTTGGCGCCGCCCATCGGCAACTCGAGGACGGTGTAGTTGATCATCGCGTCGTTCACGTTCGCCGCACCCGAGTGCAGACGCCGTGCGATCGCCTCGCCCCGCTCGGTGTCCTTTGAGAAGACCGAGGCGCCGAGACCGTAGTTCGAGTCGTTGGAGAGCCGGACCGCCTCGTCGGCGTCGCGGACCTTCATGATCGGAAGCGTCGGCCCGAAGGTCTCCTCGGTCATGCACTTCATCGTGTGGTCGACGTCGACCAGGACGGTCGGTTCGAAGAATCGGC
The DNA here is from genome assembly GCA_964518445.1 of uncultured Solirubrobacteraceae bacterium. Classification (GTDB taxonomy): domain Bacteria; phylum Actinomycetota; class Thermoleophilia; order Solirubrobacterales; family Solirubrobacteraceae; genus Palsa-744. Next base: position 16,185 of record CAZFGJ010000008.1, on the reverse strand, counting down.
CCGCGCCGGGCTTCTCGCTGCCGCCGGCCAGGACGCGAGCGCCCTTCTGGACGGCATCCGCCACGTGGTCCTTGATGATGTCCAACTGCGGCGGGAAGGTGATCGCGCCGACCTCGACCGAACCGGGACCTTCGGGCTTGCCGACCCGCAGCTCACGGACTTTCTCGGAGACTTTGGCCACGAACTCGTCGTAGACGGGCTCCTCGACGTAGACCCGCTCGATCGAGATGCATGTCTGCCCGGCGTTCTGCATCGAGTAGTAGGTCGCGAAGTTCGCGGCCCGCTCGACGTCGGCGTCGGAGAGAACGATCATGGGGTCCTTGCCGCCGAGCTCCAGCGAGGCCGGGATGAGCCGCCCGGCGGCGGCTTCGGCGACCTTCTTGCCGGTCTTGGTCGACCCGGTGAACATGATCATGTCGACGTGCTCGATCAGGGCTGCGCCGGTGCCGCCGCGGCCGGTCGCGATCTGCAGGACGTGCTCGGGCAGACCGCACTCGCGCAGGCCTTCGGCCAGCAGCAGTGAGGTCAGGGGGGTGACCTCTGACGGCTTGAGGATCACGCTGTTGCCGGCCATCAGCGCCGGGATGCAGTCACCGAAGGAGTTCGTCAGGGGGTAGTTCCACGGGCCGATCACGCCGATCAGGCCGAGCGGCCGGTAGCGGTTGATCAGCTTCTTGCCCTTGACCAGGACCTGGCTGGACTTGATGCGTTCGTCGGCCAGGTACTCGGCCCCCTGCTTGGCCCAGAAGCCAAAGGCGGCGCCGGCGTAGCCGATCTCGGCGAGCTCGGCGTCCTCGAAGGTCTTGCCGGTCTCGGAGCAGATCGTTGCGACCACGCGGTCGGCGTTGTCCATCACCCACTTCTGAGCGCGCAGCAGCACGCGGGCACGGCCATCAAAGCCGTAGGCCTCCCACTCGGGCTGCGCGGCCCGGCCGCGGGCTGCCATCTCGGCGACCTGCTCGGCCGAGAGATCCGGGACGGTGCCGACGATCTCGCCGGTCGCGGGGTTCTCGACGGGGATTCCCCCGGCGTCCTGGATGATCCCGTTGCGCTCAGGTGCCTCTTGCTCGACGGTCGCCATAAGACTCTCCCCTACTCGTTTCGCTCGCTGGCTCGCTCACCCCGTATCGGACCTGGCCGAGCCGAGATGCCCCGAACGGGGTATGCGAAAAGGTTACTCCGACCGGGTCCTCGGCGGTGGTGTGTCCAGCGCGGTCAGTCGGAGAGCTCGATCGAGGCGATCCCGATCGGCTCGGTGGGGCGGTCGCCGCCGTCCGTGGGGACGGCCTCGAGAGAGTCGACCACGTCCATTCCCTCGGTGACCTGACCGAAGACGGTGTGCTTCCCGTCGAGCCAGCCGGCGGCGGGGACGGTGACGATGAAGAACTGCGACCCGTTCGTGTTGGGGCCGGCGTTTGCCATGGCCAGGGCTCCGCGAACGACCTTGTGGTCGTTGAACTCGTCCTCGAACGTGTAGCCGGGGCCACCCGTTCCGGTGCCCTGCGGGCAGCCGCCCTGGATCATGAAGTCTTTGATGACGCGGTGGAAGATCAGGCCGTCGTAGAAGCCTTCACCGGCGAGCTTGCGGAAGTTCTCGACCGTTTTGGGAGCGTCCTCGTCGAACAGCTCGAAGACGATGGGGCCGTTGGTTGTCTGCATCGTGGCGGTGGACATGCGCCTACTTTACCCCGACGCGCTCGAGGCTGAGCTCCTGCCCGTGGACCGGCTTGCCGTGCATCGCCTCGATGACCCGCTCGGCCTCGCCCTCGGGGACGGCCAGGAAGGAGAAGCGGTCCAGCACCATCACGTCGCGGACGGCCTCGCCGTCGAGACCGGCCGAGGAGGTGACCGCCGAGACGATGTCCGCAACGCTGAGACCTGCCGCGCGGCCACCGCCGAGGACCAGCTTCGCGTAGGGCTCGGCCTTGTCCTTCCGGGTGATCTGCGGCTTTGAGTGGCGTTTGGGGCGCTCCTTGACCGGCGTGGGCGACGCCTGGGCGCCCTTCTCCCATTTGGCGACCTCGGTGCCGATGTGCTTTTCGATCGCCAGCAGCTCGCGCTGCTGGCGGTCCTCGACGAAGGTGATCGCACGTCCCGAGCGCCCGACGCGGCCGGTGCGCCCGATTCGGTGGACGTAGGTGTCCGGCGAGGTGGGGACGTCGTAGTTGATGACGTGCGTGACCGTCGAGATGTCCAGTCCGCGGGCGGCGACGTCGGTAGCGACCAGGATCGGCACCCGGCCGCCCTTGAAGGCGAGCATCACGCCGTCCCGTGAGCCCTGGGACATGTCGCCGTGCAGGGCCCTGACGTTCATGCCGCGATCCTTGAGCGTCCGGAACAGCTGGTCGGCGCGGATCTTGGTGCGGACGAAGACGATCGCCTGATCGGGTTTCTCGGCGCTCAGGACCTCGACCAGCATCTCGGGCTTGTGCTTGGTCTCGACAGGCAGCTGGAACTGGGCCACGGTGTCGATCGTCAGCGTGGCAGCCTCGACCTTGATGACCGACGGCTCGTACATGTAGCGGTCGGCCAGTTTGCGGATCGGCGGGGGCATGGTCGCCGAGAAGAGAGCCGTCTGACGGCTCGAGGGGGTCAGCGAGAGGATCTTCTCGACGTCCTCGAGGAAGCCCAGGTCGAGCATCTCGTCGGCCTCGTCGAGGACGACGAAGCGGCAGTCGGTGAGCATCAGCGAGTGGCGCGAGATGAGATCCAGGACCCGGCCGACCGTGCCGACGACAACATGGCCACCCGCGCGGAGCTGCGCCTGCTGGGTGCGGATGGGCGCTCCACCGAACACGGCCACGACGTCGATGCCTCCCTGGGCGCCGTAGGTGCGCAGGGCCTGGGTCACCTGGATGCAGAGCTCTCGGGTCGGGGTCAGGACGAGGGCCTGGACCGTTTTCTCCGAGGCGTCGATGTATTCCATGATGGGCAGCCCGAAGGCGGCCGTCTTCCCGGTTCCCGTCTGCGCCTGGCCGATCACGTCGCGGCCCTGGAGCAGCGAGGGGATCGCCTCTTCCTGGATCGGGCTGGGCGACTCGTAGCCGACGTCCTTCAGGGCCTGGAGGGTGGACTCGGACAGCCCGAGATCTGCGAATGACTTGCTCATGTTCAGACGGTCGGGTCGAGCAGAAGCTTGCCTGTCGTGCGCCGCGCCCGCAGGTCTATCTGCGCCTGCGGGGCCTCCTCGAGCGGGTAGGTCTGGCCCACGATCGCTCTCAGGTCCCCTCTGGAGACGGCTTCGAACAGTCCCGACAGAGCGTCGGCGAAGGCGCCGGGCCGCTCGAGCAGGTGGAAGAGGTAGAAGCCCACCACGGCGCGCGAATGGCGCAGGAGCGAGCCGGTCCTGACGGTGTTGGCTTCGCTGGTGGCGATTCCGTTGACGACGATCCGCCCGAACGGCGCGAGGGCCCGGTAGGAGGCGTCGAAGACCGCCCCGCCGGCCGAGTCGAGGACCACGTCGATCTCGCGGCCTCCGTTCGCTTCGACGAGCCGCTCGGTCAGGCCGTCGGCGTCGCCGGCGAGGGCGATGTCGGCGCCGAGCTCCATGGCAAGTTCGCGCTTCTCGGGGCTCGAGGCCGTGGCGATGACCCGTCCGGCGCCGAAGGACCGGGCGAGCTGGGTCGCCAGCGTCCCCACCCCGCCGGCGGCCGAGTGGATCACGATGCTCTCCCCCTCGCCGAGGCGGGCGGCCGTCCGCAGGAGGTGCCAGGCGGTGGTGCCCTGGATGATCAGTGCCAGAGCCGTGCCGTCCTCGATCCCGTCGGGAATCGGGAAGATCCGCTCGCGGGGCGCCGTGGCGTACTCGGCGTAGCCGCCGGAGCCGACCAGGGCCACGACTCGCTGACCGCTCTCCTCGAGCGTTCCGGCGACCTCGCCACCAGGAACGAGCGGCAGCGTGGCCTCCTGGACGTAGGAGTTCGTCCGAGTGTGAGTGTCGGCGAAGTTGAGGCCGGCACGAGTCACCTTGATGACCGCCTCGCCCGCCTGGGGCTCGGGGATGGGAACCTCGGCGAGCCTCAATACCTCGGGCCCTCCGAACTCGGTCATCTGAATCGCGCGCATGGACCGAGGCTATCGGAGTGCCGTCGCCACCACGGGCCTGCCCGGCCGACCCCGCGCCGCCGGGGTGCTCTAAGGTGCCCGCCGATGCCAATCACCGTTGTCGGATCGATCGCCTACGACACAGTCAGGACCCCCTTCGGGGCGCGCGAGCGGATGCTGGGCGGCGCCGCCGTGCATTTCGCCCTGGCGGCCTCGTTCTTCGACGATGTCTGCGTGGTGGGTCCCGTCGGAGACGATTTCGGCGATCAGCAGCTCGACGTGATGCGCCGCCGCGGCGTCGACGTCTCTGGCATCGAGCAGGTGGCGGGCGGCAAGACCTTCTTCTGGGAGGGCGAGTACGGATGGGACCTGAACTCGCGCGAGACGATCGACACGCAGCTGGGTGTCTTCGAGGGCTTCCAGCCGAAGCTGACAGCCGAGTCCCTGGCCAGCGACGTCCTGTTCCTGGCGAACATCCAGCCCGACCTTCAGCGGGGTGTGCGCGAGCAGCTGCCCGAGGCCCGCTTCGTGGCGCTGGACTCGATGAACCTCTGGATCGACATCGCCCGTGACTCGCTGGTGGCGGCGATCGAGGCTGTCGACTGCGTGATCCTCAACGATGCCGAGCTGCGCCAGCTGACGGGCAAGCCGAACCTCGTCTCGGCGGCGCGCGAGATCCTCGACTGGGGCGCCGGCTCCTCGGGCATGCGCGGGCCGAGCGTGATCGTCGCCAAGCAGGGCGAGTACGGCGCCGCGCTCGTGACGCGGGAGGGCTTCTTCGCCCTGCCGGCCTACCCCCTCGAGACGGTGATCGACCCGACCGGAGCCGGTGACACCTTCGCGGGTGGCCTGGTGGGCTACATCGCGGCGCACGCCGGAGCGCCGATCGACGACGACCTGCTGCGCCGGGCGATGGCCCACGCGACGGTCCTGGCCTCGTTCAACGTCGAGGAGTTCGGAACGGAGCGGATCGAACGGCTCGAAGGCTCGGAGATCGTCTCGAGGATCGGCGAACTTCACGCGATGACCCAGTTCAGCGGCGCTCCGCTGGCACTGCGCGGCTGAGCGTCTCTCGAGGGGCCCGCGCGGCCCGAAAAAACTCTGCGGGCTTGTACGGATGTGCGCGGTGGTAGTACGATCGGCTCAGTGGACGTCTGGACCTTTCTCTGGCTGATGCTCTTTCTGAAGATCCCGATCGTCGGCCTGTTCCTGATCGTCCGCTGGGCGGTCAAGGACGCACCGGGCTCCGCCTCCGATCAGGACGGCGGGATCGGCCCGAGGCCACGCCCCCGCCACCCGCATCACCCGCGCTCACGGCCTCCGCGTGCGCCGCGCCGTGGACCCCACCGGGGTCCCTCGCCCGCCTCGCCGCCGCGGATCCGCGCGGTCGCCACGGCGAGCCGCCGCCCGCGTGTCTGAACCTCTCCCTGCCTCGGCGCCGGGACGCGAGCCGACTTGGCTCATAATTCCTCTCAGAGCACCGGACCCCACGGACAGGAGAACCAGATGAGCACCGACACCCAGGCGCAACCCCGTGGCGAGCACGACGGCCAGGCACCGTCCGAGGACACGCTCACGGTGACCGACAGCCGCACCGGCCGGACCTACGAGCTGCCCATCACAGACGGCACCGTCCGGGCGATGGACTTCCGCCAGATCAAGGTCGACGACAACGACTTCGGGCTGATGACCTACGACCCGGCCTACATGAACACCGCCTCGACTCGCAGCTCGATCACCTACATAGACGGGGACGCGGGCATCCTGCAGCACCGCGGCTACCCGATCGAGCAGCTCTGCGAGCACTCCAGCTACCTCGAGGTGGCCTACCTGCTGATCAACGGCGTCCTGCCCACCGGCAGCCAGCTGGAGGAGTGGGTCGGCGAGATCACGATCCACACCTTCGTCCACGAGAACGTCAAGGACTTCATGCAGGGCTTCCGCTACGACGCCAACCCGATGGGGATGCTGGTCGCCTCGGTGGGAGCGCTGTCGACCTTCTACCCGGACGCCAACCACATCCACGACGAGGACATCCGCCGGATCCAGATCATCCGCCTGCTGGCGAAGATGCCGACACTCGCGGCCTTCGCCTTCCGCCACAACATGGGCCAGCCCTACGTCTATCCCGACAACGACCTCAACTACGCCGGCAACTTCCTGGGGATGATGTACAAAATGACCGAGCTCAAGTACGAGCCGGATCCCCGTCTCGAGCGTGCCCTGGATGTCCTGTTCATCCTCCACGCCGACCACGAACAGAACGCCTCGACGAGCGCCGTCCGGGCCGTCGGATCAACTCAGGTCGACCCATATTCGGCTGTCGCCGCGGGTGTCGCGGCGCTCTACGGGCCGCTCCACGGCGGCGCCAACGAGGCGGCCCTGCGGATGCTCAGCCGGATCGAGAAGGTCGAGAACATCCCCGACTTCCTGGCCGGGGTCAAGGAGGGCAAGGAGCGCCTGATGGGCTTCGGGCACAGGGTCTACAAGAACTACGACCCCCGTGCGCGGATCATCAAAAAATACCTCGACGACGTGTTCGAGGTCCGCGGCAAGAGCCCCCTGCTCGAGGTTGCCACCGAGCTCGAGAAGCGTGCCCTGGACGACGACTACTTCACCTCCCGCAAGCTCTACCCCAACGTCGACTTCTACTCGGGGCTGATCTACGAGGCCCTGGGCCTTCCCGTGGCCATGTTCCCGGTGATGTTCGCCATTGGGCGGACCAGCGGCTGGATCGCCCAGTGGCTTGAGATGGTTCAGGACCCCGAGCAGAAGATCGCCCGTCCCCGCCAGATCTACACGGGCGACCGGGACGAGGACTACATCCCGATCGAGCAGCGCTGAGCGAACGGCAGGCCGGCGGTCCTTGTGCGGATCGCCACAGCTTGGGACATCTGTCCCAAGCCCCCGGCGGGACTTCGGCCCGCGGACCATTTGAGCAGCCAGGCAGGGCGGCGAGCATGCGGATATGGCTCTGCAACCCATCTCGGCGGTCGAGCTCGCCGAGACGCCGACGCTCTTCTCGAGCTTCATGGGCTCCGTGGGCAGGACGCCCAGGACGTTCAGCCAGCTGCTGGCGATCTACCGCGAGCGCAGCAGCGCCATGACGGCCGAGCAGGACCTGGCCGACGACCTGCGGGTGGAGCGCTTCAGGGACGACATGGCCGACCGCCGGTGGCGCGACGACGTGATCATCCGGATCGGTGAATTCGACGGCAGGGTCCTGGTGATCGACGGGATCCACCGGGGTCTGGCCTACATGGCCTGCGTCGAGGCGGGGGTGAGCCCCGAGCGGCTCCCCCGGCTACACATCGCGCGCTGAGCGCTCGGACCCTCAGATGACGAGCGTGGCGCCGTTCCGGGCCAGCCACTCTCGGTCCTGGCGGTAGTCCGGCCAGTAGCGCGCCAGAAGCGACCAGAAGCGGGGCGAGTGGTCGAGCACCTCGAGGTGGCAGATCTCGTGCCAGACGACGTATTCCAGGACACGCTCGGGCGCCAGCAGCAGCCGCCAGTTGAAGCTCATCCTGCCGGTGCTCGAGCAGGATGCCCAGCGTGTCCGCTGCCCGCGGATGTCGAGACCGCTGTAGGGCAGCCCTGAGAGCTCGCTGGCACGGTCCAGGCGCGGGGCCACCTCACTCCTGGCGGCACGCCGGTAGAAGCGCTCGATGGCCGGCCCCGGATCGCTCTGGGGCACCAGCAGGAGATCCCCGCGGCGATGGGCCCTGCTGCGCCCGCTCTCGGGGACGAGACGCAGCGTCGAGCCCAGGTAGGGCAGCGTCCCGGCCCGCTCGGCGACGCTGGCCATCGCCTCCCGCGCCTCGGCCAGGCGGGCCTCGATCCAGGGGCGCAGCTCGCTGACCGCCGAGGCGGCGGCGCGCTCGGGGGCACGGGCCGGCAGCACCACCTCGACGCCCGAGTGGGCGTGGACGTTGACGCGTACCCGCCGTGCGCGGGTGGAGCGCCTGACGGTGTAGGGGATCTCACTCGTGGCGAGGGCGGTCATGGCCGAGTGAGAGTACGCACCCGGGCGGGCGGAGCCCTCGAACGGGGCTCTGAGCCCTACCCTTGCCCGGTGGCCCAGCCCCCGGCGGATATCCCCTCCCGGCAGCGGACGATCGACGAGGAACTCCTCGCCTGGCTCGAGGGCGAGCCGCCCGAGGAGCTGGCGGCCGACTCCGGCAGGGTCAGGGAGATCGCCTCCGAGTTCGCCCGCGGCTTCCGCGCCCTGTCAGGGGTGGGGCGCGCGGTGAGCGTCTTCGGCTCCGCCCGGACACCGCCTGAGCATCCCCACTACGCCCTGACCCGCGAGCTCGGGGCGAGCCTCGGGAGAGCCGGATACGCGGTCATCACGGGCGGCGGGGGCGGCCTGATGGAGGCGGCCAACCGCGGTGCGCGCGATGCCGGGGCGCTGTCGATCGGATGCAACATCGAGCTGCCCCACGAGCAGCAGCTGAACCCCTACGTCGACATCGGCATCCGCTTCGGGCACTTCTTCACCCGCAAGGTCATGTTCGTCCGCTACGCCTGCGCCTTTGTGATCTGCCCCGGGGGGTTCGGCACGCTGGATGAGCTGTTCGAAGTCCTCACCCTCCTACAGACCGGCACGATCCGCCACGCGCCGGTGGTCCTGTTCGGGGACGGCGAGTGGGACGGCCTGTTGAGCTGGCTGTCGGAGCGAGCCGAGGCCGAGGGCCACATCAGCCCGGCGGACCTTGCCCTGCTGCAGGTCTCGGGCGACGCCGAGGAGGTCTGCTCGATCGTCCAGCGGGCCTTCGAGCGTCAGCGAAGCGATGCCCTGCTCCGTCGCCAGGGCCCAGGAGGAGCCATAATCCCGCCCCGATGAAGTCGAAGGTACTCCTGCCCCGCGACCTGCGAGGCCCCTACGAGGTCTACATCAACGGCGTCCGCCAGGAGGCCGGCGTCGACTACCAGGTTCGCGAAGGAGCGCTCGTCTTCGAGCGCGACCTGGTCAAGGACAAGATCAGCGGCTGGCGCTGGCTGCTGGGGGCCTGGGGAGTCGGGACCTACCGCCAGAACGACTCGGTCGACGTTCGCTACGAAGCGGCCGACGGCTCGCCCCGGGTCGCCGAGGGACTCGAGATCGAACCTGCGTAGAGGGTGTTCTCCCAGGGCCTGGCCAGCTTCAGGGCGCTCACGATTGCGCGCGTGGCCGGCGATCGATTGAGCGTGATGAAGTGGATCCCCGGGGCGCCCGCCCCCAGCAGCTCGGCGCACTGCAGGGTCGCGTAGGCCACGCCGAAGTCGAGCACCGCCTCGGGATCCTCACCGCGCGCGTGCAGCTCGCGACTGAGACCCGGGGGAATCGAGGCGCCACACAGCTTGGCCATCCGCTCGACCTGCCCCACCTGGGTGATCGGCATGATCCCCGGAATGATCGGCACGCCGATCCCGGCTGCGCGAGCGCGGGCGACGAAGTCGAAGTAGAGGGCATTGTCGAAGAACAGCTGCGTGATCAGGAAGTCCACGCCCGCGGCGACCTTCTCGGCGAGATGTTCGAGGTCGTCCTCGGGGCTGAGCGCATGGATGTGCGTCTCGGGGAAGCAGGCGCCGCCGATCGCGAAGGGGTAGTCGGCGGCGATCATCTCGACAAGTTCGCGCGAGTACTCGAGGCCACCCTCGGTCTTGCGCCAGTCCTCCTGCCCCTTGGGCGGATCACCGCGCAGCGCGAGGACGTTGTCGATACCGGCGGCGCGCATCTCCTCGAGCGTCGCACGGAGCTCCTCGACGGTCGCGCCGACGCAGGTGAAGTGCGCCATCGCCTCGAGTCCGTGCTCGTCCTTGATCTGCTTGACGATCTCGATCGTCTTCTCGCGCGTCGAGCCGCCGGCGCCGTAGGTGACCGACACGAACGACGGGTCGAGCCCTCCCAGTCCTTCGAGCGCCTCGGCCAGGTTGCGTTCGCCGGCCTCGGTCTTGGGCGGGAAGAACTCGAACGAGAAGGTCGGTTCGCCCGCGGCGAGTATCTCGTCGATTCTCATGCTCTGATTATGCCGTCCACCGCTCCGGCTCGCCGGGGATCCGTTTCACGCCCCCGGTGCTCTCGAGATGGGTCAGATAGCCCAGAGTCTGGGAGAGCAGCCACTGTCCGTTCTGCTGGGAGAGTGCCTCGCCGTAGACGGAGCCGACCAGGTCGAATGCCGTCAGCTCCGTTCCAGCGACTGCCTGAAGGACCTTGTAGAGGTGTTCCTCGACCAGGGCCCGATTGCCGTGGATGTGGGCGTGCACGTCTGTGAAGGTCCTACCGTGCCCGGCCAGGCAGAGGCGGGCCCCGAGACGCTCGACGACGTCGAGCGAGCCCAGGAACTCCCCGACCGGGTTGGGTGAGTAGCCGTACTCGAAGTAGAGAGAGATTCTCCCCAGCAGATGGTCGCCGGAGATCAACAGGCGCCGCTCGGGCTGGAACAGGCAAACATGCGAGGGCGCATGACCGGGGGTCTCGTAGGCGACCCACTCCCCCAGGTCGCTCTGGAGGGTGACCCCGTCCAGCAGGTCGCGGTCCGCCTTCAGCGGCCCGACGATGCCCGGGTCCGAGGTGCCCCGCTGCTCGGCGTAGCGACGCAGCGGCTCCTCCGGCACGCCGCTCTGGCGGGCGACCTCGAGCCGCCGGGCCAGGACCGCCTCGGGATCCTCGACGAGGCGGTTCATCAGCTCATGGCTGGGATGCATCCACAGCTCGCAGCCGGCCCGTTCGGAGATCGGGACGGCCTGCCCGCAGTGGTCGGAGTGGGCGTGGGTGCAGACGACGAGGCTTGCATCCTCGAGGTGCAGCCCGCACATCGCCAGGGCACCTTCGAGATGGCTGATCGACTCGGCGTTGTGCATGCCCGTGTCGACGAGCACGAACCCGTCGCCCGAGGAGAGCGCCCAGGCGTTGCAGTGGGGGACGCCCGGCCAGGGCAGGGGCAGACGCAACCTGTAGACGCCCGGCAGGATGCGTTCTCCGCGCCCGAGCTCACCCCGACTGGTCACATCGCCCACCCGGCGGAGACTAGACTACGGCCCTCAAGCGGCGGAAAGAGGAGGCGGGGATGGCCAACCAGGAGAAGGCGAGCGGAGCAAGCGCGAAGGTGCAGGAGGTCGCCGCCAACATGCAGCAGGCGACGACTCGCAAACGGATCTCGGGCAGCAAGGCCGAGGGGATCGCGCGGCGTTATTTCACGGCGATCGCCGAGCGCGACCTCGAGACGGCGGTCTCGCTCTGGGCCGAGGGAGGACGGGAGAACGTCCGCGGCCAGGTCGACACGGTGGCCCCCGAGGGTGTCCGCGAGTTCATCGGCGGGCTGATCGGCGCAATACCGGACCTCGACATGCAGGTCGTCTCGACGACCTCCGAGGGTGAGCGCTGCGGCGTGCAGTGGCGCCTGAGGGGCACCTTCGCCGGACCGGGGAGCTTTGGCGGCATCGCCCCCACGGGACAGCGGATCGAGCTTGAAGGGTTCGACCTGATCACCGTCAAGGACGGCCTGATCACGTCCAATGACGCCTTCACGGACTCGATGACCTTCGCGCGCCAGATCGGCATGATGCCGGCCCAGGACTCGGCGGTGGAGCAGCGGATGACGAGCGCCTTCAACGCTAAGACGCGCCTGGCAGCCGGTCTCATCGCGGGCGAGGCAAGGCTCGTCGCCGAGGGCGTCTGGGTCGTGCAGGGCCAGCCGGCTCGCTGCAACGTCTACCTGCTCGAGGAGGACGGCGGCGTGACGCTGTTCGACGCGGGGGCAAAGACGATGAAGAGCGCCGTGGCCACCGCCGGAGCCAAGCTGGGCGGGATCAACCGCGTCGTGCTGGGCCACAGCCATACGGACCACCGCGGAGTTGCGCCGTCGCTTGGCGTCCCGGTCCTCTGCCACCCGGCCGAGGTCGAGGACGCCGAAGGCAGCGGGGGATTCCGCTACTGGCCCGAGGGCCTGAAGGGCCTCCCGTGGGCGATGCGCCCGCTGCACATGATGCTGCACCGGTTCGCCTGGGACGACGGCCCGGTGAAGATCTCGGGCACCCTCACCGAGGGCGACGATGTCGCCGGCTTCAAGGTGATCGAGCTGCCGGGCCACGCGCCGGGGCAGATCGGCCTGTGGCGGGAGTCCGACCGCCTGGCGCTCTCGACGGACTGCTTCTACACGCTCGACAAATGGGGCAGGGACACCGCCCCGTGCGTGCCGATGGAGGTCTACAACTACGACACCGAGCAGGCCAGGGCGAGCATCCGCAAGCTTGCTGCCCTGGAGCCTGCAGCCGCCTGGCCGGGCCACGCCAACCCGGTGACGGGTGACGTCCGCGGTCAGCTCGAACGGGCCGCCGACGCGAGCTAGAGATGGGGCGCCGCTCGCGCCGCCAGGCGAAGGGCCTCCAGGCGCCCCAGGCCCCCAGCGAGTCCTACAGCGACCCTGAGGGCAACGTCCTCGAGTTGCGCGGATCGCTGACCCTGGGTTCGCGCAGGGCCTACGCCGAGGCGCTGGCCGGCAATCTCCTGTCGCGGGAGGACGCCAGGCAGCGGGCATTCGAGCTGCTGTTCGAGCGACTTGCCGTCCGCTGGGTGATCGCGGGAGTGCCCAGCGAATCGCAGAAGGAGCTGCTGGCCCGGCTGCGGGTCGCCTCGGTCGAGGAGCGGGAGTGGGTCCGTGGGACGCTGCGCCGCCACTGCGCCGAGAACTTCCCGGACGTTCAGGTCCCCTGAGCGGGAGGAGGAGCCGGGGGCCCCAGCAGCTCGAGCCGGGCCCCCTGTGCGCTTCCCGCGGCGATGAACCGGGCGGTGGCCGCGTTGAGCAGGAAGTCGAAGGTCTCTCCCCCCTCTGCCAGGACCTCCAGCCGCCGCCCGTCGTCGTGGACGGCCGTGACGATCGCCGGTTCATAGTCCCCGCCAAAGTGGAGGATTCGCGCCTGCGAGCCGACCTGCGGCAGCGGCCGTGTGGGTCTCAGCACGCCTCGATGCTACCCCCGTCACGCCGGGGCCCCCACGGCTCGATACCGTCCAACGATGCGCCGCACCAAGATCGTCGCAACCATCGGACCGGCCTCACGCGATCCCGAGACCCTCGTCCGCCTGGTCGAGGCTGGGATGGATGTCGCCCGGCTGAACTATTCGCACGGAACGCTTGAGGAGCACGCCGAGACCGTCAGGAGAGTTCGCGACGCGGCGGGGCGGGCCGGCAGGCCGGTCGCCATCCTCCAGGATCTGCCGGGCCCGAAGCTGCGTATCGGCCCGCTGCAGGACGATGTCGTCGAGTTGACGGCCGGCGAGAAGTTGACATTCCTCTGCGGCGACGAGGAGATCGCGGGAGACGCCCACCGGATGTCGATCTCCTGGGCCGGCCTTGCCGATGCGGTCGAAGCAGAGTCGATCCTCTATCTGGCGGACGGCTCGGTGCGCCTGCGGGTGACGGCCGTTCGGGGCGGGGACTCCGAGATCGACACGGAGATCGAGGTCGGCGGAGCGGTGGCGTCCCGCCAGGGCCTGAACATCCCCGGGCCGATCGACGAGCTGCCGGCCGTTCCGGAGGAGGATCTGCAGCTGCTGGCCCACGGCGAGTCGATCGGCGTCGACATGGTCGCCCTGTCCTTCGTGCGCTCACCCGAGGAGATCGAAGACGTCCGCGAGCGGACCCGTCTGCCGCTGATCGCCAAGATCGAGAAGCCCCAGGCCGTCGAACGGGCCGAGGAGATCATCAAGGCGGCCGACTGCGTCATGGTCGCCAGGGGCGATCTGGGCATCGAGATGCCGATCGCTCAGGTGCCGATCGTCCAGAAGCAGCTGATCGAGCTGGCAGGCCTGGCCGCCAGGCCCTCGATCACGGCCACCCAGATGCTCGACTCGATGGTCAACTCCTCCCGCCCCACGCGGGCCGAGGTGGCCGACGTGGCAAACGCGATCCTCGACGGCACGGACGCCGTGATGCTCTCGCAGGAGACAGCCATCGGGGCCTACCCGGTCGAGACTGTGGCGATGATGGCCGCCGTCGCCGAACAGGCCGAGGCGATCGCCCCCTATGAGCGCTGGAACGAGACCCGCGTCAGGCGGACCGAGTCCGATCCCGCCTACACGATCGCCCACAACCTCTGCGATGCGGCCCGCGAGCTGCGACTCGACGCGCTGGTGATCCCCACGCTCTCGGGCCGCTCGGCCCGGCTCGTCTCGGCCCATCGTCCGACTGTTCCGATCTATGCCCTCTCGCCGGGCCGTGAGACGGTTCGCCGCTGCGGGCTGATGTGGGGAGTGCAGGCGGCATCGATGCCCCGCCACGAGACGACCGAGGCCCTGATCGCCGATTCGGCCAGGCGGGTGGTGGAGCTCGGCTGGTGCAAGCCCGGCCAGCGCGTGGGAATCACCGCGGGCCTCCCCTCGGGGCGCCCCGGCACGACAAGCCTCGTGCAGATCCAGGTTCTCTAGCTCTCGCCGGGCTCGCGGTCGAGCTCGAACCAGACGGTCGTCCCGCCGGAGTTCTCGACGCCCCAGTTGGAGGCTGCCTTCTCGAGCAGGTAGAGCCCATATCCGTCCTCGAGGCGGTCCGGGTCGCGGGGGCGGGGCGTGAAGCCCTCGCCGCTGTCGGTCACGGCGATGCGGACAGCCTGCTCGTTGGCCGTGGCGACGAGCCTGATCTTGGCATCGGGGGAGCCCGAGGAGTGGCGTACGGCGTTGCTCACGACCTCTGAGACGAGCAGCACCAGCATCTGGCTGTTGACCCCCTCCAGGCCCAGCTCGGAGAGGCGCTCGGAGATCTCCGCACGAGCGCGCGCGGGCGCGCCTACGTCGCGGTCCAACTCCAACTCCAGGCGAGCCCCGTCTGCCATCGCGAGTAGAGAAGGTACTTCAGAGGCTAGACGCCCGGTTTGCGCTCTGCTATCCGGGAAATCGCGCTCAGGCGGCTGGAAGGCCGGCGTGGCCGTAGAAGGCGGCCTCCTCGCCACCCAGCTCGGTGACCGGAGCGTCGCCGTAGATCCACTCGCGGGCGATGCGATGCCAGTTCGCCTGGGCGCGCAGCTGCGACAGGACGGCAAGCGTCAGCATCTCCATCCTCCTCCCGAAGAGATGCTCGGGGCGCATGTCCTGATGGCGCATCTCGCGGAAGTGGCTGGAGCGGGGATCGGAGCTTTCGATCAGCACCTGGGTCGCGATCTCGGGTGTCAGCTCGACGACTTCATCGGCCGTGGTGTACCACCAGATGGCGTCCTTGATGAACTCGAGCAGGTTGTCCGGGTTGACCTTCTCCGGCTCGGGCAGGAAGCCCGACTCGCCAAGGATCCTGTGGAGGGTCGCCGGATCGCCCTCGATCACGGCCCTCTGGCAGGACAGCTCGAGCTCGACGGCGGCCTGGTCCATGCGCTTGAACAGGCCGAAATCCAGGAAGGCGACTCGGCCGTCGTCGAGCAGGACGAAGTTCCCGGGATGCGGGTCGCCGGAGAACTGGCGGTGGCGGTAGAGGCAGCCCAGGAAGAACCGGAAGACGATCTCCCCGATCCGGTCGCGCTCGGCCTGGGGACGGGTCTTCAGCTCCTCGAAGCCCGTCCCGCTGACGAACTCGGTCACGAGCACCCGCTCACGCGAGAGCGACACGACGACCTGCGGGACGAAGATGAAGGGATGCCCCGCGAAGATCCGTGACAGGGAGCGCTGATTCTGGGCCTCGAGCTCATAGTCGAGCTCCTCCTCGATCCGCTCGCGGATCTCGGCGGTGACGGCCTTGACGTTCATCCCGGGCGTCATCCGCTTGAGCAGGCCCATGATCATCCCCAGGTTCTGCATGTCGGCTCTGACCGCTCCGGCAACGCCCGGGTATTGGACCTTGACGGCCACCTCACGGCCGTCATCTGCCAGGCGGGCCCGGTAGACCTGCCCGATCGAGGCGGCCGCAATCGGCTCCTCGTCGAATTCCGAGAAGATCTCCGAGATCGGCTCTTCGAGGTCCTCTTCGACGACCTTGCGCATCTGTTTGAAGGAGACCGTCGGAGCGGCATCGCGAAGCTTTGCCAACTCCAGCTGGAACTCCTCGCGGTGCTCCTCGGGGACGAGGCCCACGTCCAGGAAGGACATCACCTGGCCCAGCTTCATCGCCGCGCCCTTCATCGTGCCCAGCACCGCGACGATCTGCTTGGCGGTCTCGAGCTGGCGGCGGGCCATCGCCTCTT
>CAZFGJ010000007.1:0-35580 GCA_964518445.1 uncultured Solirubrobacteraceae bacterium | reverse complement strand
GGCAGAACGACGACGTCGTCGCCGGGACGCATGATGCCCCCGGCCACCTGGCCGGCGTAGGCGCGGTAATCGGCGACGCTCGTCGAGGGCGGCCGGATGACCCACTGGACCGGGAAGCGGACGTCGATCAGGTTGCGGTCCGAAGCGATGTGGACGTGCTCGAGGTGGTAGAGCAGCGGCGGGCCCTGGTACCACGGCATCGCCTCGGAGCGGTCGACGACGTTGTCCCCCAGCAGTGCCGAGATCGGGATGAAGGTGACGTCGGGCAGCTCCAGCCGGGCCGCGAACCGGTCGAAGTCCTCGACGATCTCATCGAAGACCTCCTCGTCGAAGTTGACGAGGTCCATCTTGTTGACGCAGACCACGACGTGCGGGATTCCCAGCAGCGAGCTGATGAATGCGTGGCGCTTGGACTGCGCGATGACGCCCTTGCGGGCGTCGACCAGAACGATTGCCAGGTCGGCCGTCGAAGCGCCCGTGACCATGTTCCTCGTGTACTGCTCGTGGCCCGGCGTGTCGGCGATGATGAACCGGCGCTGAGCCGTCGCGAAGTACCGGTAGGCGACGTCGATGGTTATGCCCTGCTCGCGCTCGGCGCGCAGACCGTCGGTCAGCAGCGACAGGTCGAGGAAGTCGCGGCCCTTGCGCTCGCTGGCCTGCTCGACGTGGGCCAGCTGGTCGGCAAGGACCTGCTTGGAGTCGTAGAGCAGCCGCCCGATCAGCGTGCTCTTGCCGTCATCCACCGATCCCGCCGTGGCGAACCGCAGCAGGTCGGCCGGGCGCTCGGAGAGACGGCGGAAAAGATCGGTCGAAGTCTCACCCGCGAGCGTGCCGGCCGCGGTGCCGTTCCCACGCTGCCCGCCGCCGTTTGGTCCCGTCCCCCCGTCGCCGGCCATCAGAAATACCCCTGCCGCTTTCGATCCTCCATTGCGGCCTCGGTCACGCGGTCATCCGCCCGGGTCTGCCCCCGCTCGGTGATCTCGGTTGCTGCGATCTCCGCCACCACCTGGGCCAGCGTGGCGGCGTCGGACTCGACTGCGCCGGTGCAGCTCATGTCACCTACCGTCCGGTAGCGAACGGTCGCCGAGAATGCCTCCTCCCCGGCCATCAGCTCCATGAAGGGGCTCATCGCGTAGAGCATCCCGTCTCGGGAGAAGACCTCACGCTCATGGGCGAAATAGATTGACGGCACCTCGAGCTCCTCCTCGGCGATGTACTGCCAGACGTCGAGCTCGGTCCAGTTGGAGATGGGAAACACCCGAGCGTGCTCTCCTCGGCGGATGCGCCCATTGTAAAGGCTCCATATCTCAGGCCTCTGTTTCTGGGGCTCCCACTGCCCGAACTCGTCGCGGAAGGAGAGGATCCGCTCCTTGGCCCTGGCCCGCTCCTCGTCGCGCCGGGCACCGCCGAATGCCGCGTCGAAGGAGTGCTCGGAGATGGCGTCAAGCAGCGTGACGGTCTGGAGGCCGTTGCGGGATGCCCTGGGCCCCGTCTCCTCGACGACCCTGCCCCTGTCGATCGAGTCCTGGACGTTCGCGACGATCAGCCGCTCGCCGAGTTCCGCGACCCTGCGGTCTCGGTACTCGATCGCCTCGGGGAAGTTGTGGCCCGTGTCGACATGGAGCATCGGGAAGGGAAACGCTGCCGGGCGGAACGCCTTCTCGGCAAGGCGAAGCAGGACGATCGAGTCCTTGCCGCCGCTGAACAGGAGGACGGGCCGCTCGAATTCGGCGACCACCTCACGCATCACGTGAATAGCCTCGGCCTCGAGGGTGCGCAGGTGCGGTAGGTGGTAGGTGGATTGCATCCGTGCTGGCGGAGAAGGGTGGGGGGAACCCTCAGACATGCCGGGCTAACTCTCGGGCATGTCTGACTGCATCAAGTGAACATTACGGTGCAGCTCTAGACTTTTCAACAATGCTCGGGGCTCAGCGGTCAACCGCGGACGGCGGCGCACGTCCGCGGATCCTGATGCTCGGGCTGGGCTGGTTCCCCGACAGCCTCGGTGGCCTCGACCGCTACTACAGGGAGCTGCTCGAGGCGCTCGGCGAGGCGCAGGGGGTCGTAATCGGCCCCGCCGGCGACGCTCCCGCCCGTGTGACGGCCGTGGGAGGCGAGCGGACGAGCCTGCTGCGACGGCTGATCGGCTACACGCGAGCGGCGCGGCGGGCCGGGCCCGAGAGCGAGGTCCTGGATGCCCACTTCGCCCTCTATGCAGCCTGGCCGGTCCGCGCGCGTAGCCTCCGCGACCGTCCGCTGGTGTTCCACTTCCACGGCCCCTGGGCCGAGGAGAACGTCGCCGCGGGAGACTCCTCACGAGGAAGGCATCGCCTGCGGCGGATGCTCGAGCGCCGCACGCTCCTGCGGGCCGATGCGGTGATAGTCCTCTCGGGCGCCTTCAGGAGGGTGCTCCTTGAGCAGTACGGCATCAGCCCCTGGCGGATCCGGGTCTGGCGTCCGGGCGTCGCCGCGGAGAGCTTCACCCCGGGGGACCGAGAGAAAGCCCGCGCCGAGCTCGGCCTGGCGCCCACGGCCTTCGTGGTCGTCTGTGCTCGCCGCCTGGTGCCCCGGATGGGAATCGACACGCTGCTCGACGCATGGGCGGACCTCGAGGGGTCGCTGCCCGGGGGCTCGACCCTCCTGCTGGTCGGGGACGGCCCGCTGCGAGCGGACCTCGAAGCCCGCGCCCGGGAGCCTCGGCTTGCGGGCCGCGTCGAGGTGCTGGGACGCGTCTCAGAGGGCGCCCTGAAGGATGCCTACAGGGCGGCGGACGTCGCAGCCGTGCCGACCCTCTCGGTCGAGGGCTTCGGTCTTGTCGTGCTCGAGGCGGCCGCCTGCGGGACTCCCAGCATCGTCACCGACGTGGGCGGCCTGCCGGAGGCCGCCGCCGGGTTGGACCGCTCGCTGATCGTCCCGCCGGGGGATGCGGAGGCCCTGCGGGCGCGGCTGCTCGCGGCATCGCGTGGCGATCTGCCCCCTCGCCCTCAGACCCGCGCCTACGCGGAGCAGTTCGACTGGGCGTCTGTGGCCGAGCACCATCGGCGCCTCTACGCGGAGCTCCTCTCGGGCGCATCGGATGAGCGGCCGCGGGTCGTCTTTCTCGACCATGTCGCAAGGCTCTCCGGCGGAGAGATAGCCCTGCTCAGGGTGCTGGGCCACATGACTCACGTCAACGCCCACGTGATCCTCGGAGAGGACGGCCCGCTGGCCGACCGCCTGGCGCAGGCAGGAATCTCGGTCGAGGTGCTCCCGATCGCCCCGGCGGCACGCGACGTGCGCAAGGACAGCCTCGGTGCGCGTGGCGCCGCGCCCATGGCGATGCTCCACACGCTCACCTACACCCTCCGTCTGGCGGCCCGTTTGCGCCGGCTGGAACCGGACGTCGTGCACACCAACTCCCTGAAGTCCGGTGTCTACGGCGGCATCGCGGCACGACTGGCGGGCGTGCCACTCGTCTGGCATCTGCGCGACAGGGTCGCCGATGACTATCTCCCCGGCCCGGCCGTCCGCATGGTGAAGCTGCTCATCCGCCGTCTCGCCGATGCGGTGATCGCAAACTCCGAGGCGACGCTCGCGACGGTGACCCCGTCATCGCGCAACAGGATCCACCGGGTGATCGCCGACTCCGTCGAGATCCCGCCGGCGAGCGAGCGACCCGCGAGCTCACCGGGGACGGTCTTCGGGATGCTCGGGCGGATCGCGCCATGGAAGGGACAGGATCTGTTTCTCCGAGCCTTCGCCGCAAGCTTCCCCGGCGGCGAGGAGCGCGCCGTGATCGTGGGCACGCCGATGTTCGGCGAGGAGCCCTTCGAGATCGAGCTCGGAGCGCTGGTCGAGGATCTGGGCCTTGACGGACGGGTCGAGTTTCGCGGTTTCCGTGAGGACATCTGGCAGGAGCTCGCCTCCTTCGACGTGCTCGTTCACGCTTCGGTGATCCCCGAGCCGTTCGGCCAGGTGGTTCTCGAGGGGATGGCAGCCGGCGTGGCCGTGATCGCCTCCGATGAGGGCGGTCCGGCCGCGATCATCGACGACGGCAGGACCGGAACTCTCTTCCGCAGCCGAGACGTGGACGCTCTGAGCCGGGCGATGCTCGAGCTCCGCGATGACCCGGGGCGCCGCGCGCAGCTCGGCGGCGCCGCGCGCGCCTCGGTCGGCCCGTATCACCCGAGCGCCATCGCCGGCGAGCTCGAAGAGGTCTACGAGCAGCTCGCCCCGACGCCCCCCCCTGTGCGCCCGGCCCTCTGACCAGGCTCGCTCTGGACGCTTTTCGGCGGGCGCGCCGAACGTCCACCGGGCGGGCCGTCGCGTCAAGCGGGCACCTGCCCGCGCCGATCCCCACGGAGAAGTTGCCCCGCCCCGGCCAGCTTCCTCTCCGGAATGTCCCCCCGCGCCGCCACAGCCCACGCTCGCCGCTGCTCCTCTCCGAGGGTCGCCGCCCTCCTTGTCGCGCTCGCGGCCCTCGCACCGGCGACCCTCCCCTCGGCCTCCGCCGGCGCCCAGTCGCGCCACCGCCCCAATGGGCCGGCCCGGCGAGCCGCCGCGCAACATCGCTGTGAACGCGCCCGCTCCGGCGCGGGGCGCACCACCGGCGCCAGGGCGGCTGCCCGTCGTGCCGCCGCGGCTCGTCTGTGCGCACAGAGCGGCCTGAAATCGGGACGCCGAGTCAGCCCTCGCCACAACGGCAATCCTCCCGCTGTGAAACACACCTCCGGCTGGCGCCCGATCGTCACCTCGCCTCTCTCCCCCGGCTCCGGCACCGGTTTGGGCTCCGGCTCGGGTTCGGGCTCGAGGCCGGGGTCCTCCGAACCCAAGCCGCCGAAGGAAAAAGAATCGCGCCCGAAACGGAAACCGCGCGAACCCGGGACCGGTCTCGGCGGCCTGCCGCAGGAAGAAGGCGGCATCGTGACGGATCCGATCGACTCGCGGTTCCTGACAAAGGACCCCTTCGGGGCGGCCTCATTCTGGATCCAACCGTGGCGCGCCTACCTCGACACCTGGCCGTCATCGACGCTGCTGAACTCCCTCGGGATCAACTTCAACGTCACCCAGGCCCAGGCCGAACCGGTCGCCCAGCTGCTGCAGGACAGCGGCTTCACGCTGGCACGCCGCGAAATCCCCTGGGGCGCTCTCAGCTATGAAGACCCCTCCCAGTTCAAAAACGAGCCCAAGATCGCGGCCATCCTGGGAGCCCTGAAGAACCACGGCCTGCGTCCGCTGATCCTGCTCAATGCCAACAGCGGCGAGCCGACGCCGGCCAAACCGATCACCCTGACGACGACCGCCACGGCTTTCCCGGGCGCGATGACCGTGCGGCTCGACAGCGCCAGTGCGGCTCTGGTGATCCCCGGCCGGACCGGTTTCAACGGCCTGACCTGGGGCATCGGGCCGGATGTGCTGATCACCTCGGTCAACGAAGACGGGATCGCCACCCTGTCGCGTCCGTTGCGCTCGACCCTTCCGGCCGGGAAACACCCGGGGATGCTCCTGCGCTTCGCCCCGTTTGAGAACCCCAAGCTCCCCGACGGCGAACCCAACCCCGTCTTCCAGGAAACGATGGCAGGCTGGCTGAGCTACGTCGCCACGGTCAACGCCGAGGCGACGAATGTCCTGGGCGCCGGCAACTACGACCTGGAGGTCTGGAACGAGCTCACCTTCGGCTCCCAGTTCCTCAACTCCGAACACTATTACCAGCCCGCCGACGCACGGACGGCTGAAGCCGAAGCTGAAGCGGCCGCAGCGATCGAAGCGCAGGACCAGCCCGGAGCCCCGGAAGACTCCGAAACCGAAGAAAGCCCCGAAACCCGCGCCAACACCCTGGCGATCGAAAGCAGCGAAGCGGAAGCGGTGGCCGACGAAGGCGGTGAAGAAGGGGCGGAAACCGGCGAAGGCGAAGCTGAATCTGAAGGCGAATCGTCCGCTCCGGCGGCCCGCTCGATGCTCGCGCCGGCGGGTGAAGAAGGCGAAGAAGGTCCGCCCAAGGACCTGACGAAGGCGATCATCAACGACAAGGTCACCAAAGCGGTCACCCGAACCCTGCTCAAGGAAACGGTGGCGTTCGTTCGCAACCCGGCGAACGGAATCTCGCCGTCGGTCGGGATCAGCGACGGCTTCGCATCCCAGACCCCCTTCCCCTCGGGAGCCCTCGCCCCGCTCGGCCTGACGGCGCTCAGCAAGCACCTCTACAACGGCGCCAAGCAGTTCCCGGCGAACTACCGCGAAGGGCATATCAAGCCGCTCAATGCGCTCGGCTTCCGGGACACCGAAAACGAAAAGGGCTTCAAACCGCTCTTCGTGCCCCACTTCCAGTCGCTGTTCCCCGAGTACTTCCTCTCGGCTCTGCCGACGGAGACGCTGATCAGGGACATCGCCCCGATCACCACCTCCATCTACGGCCTCAAGCACGGGCGCGAAGTCGGTCCCGCCGGCGGCAGCCCGGTGCAGAAGTGGATGACCGAGTACAACCTCCCGGCCGGCAAGGGCACCGTCGTGCAGTCGGACGGGATCACCCCGGCCGGTATCACGCTCAGCGCGGTGGACCGGGCCCACTTCCAGGCCAAGGCGCTGCTGCGGAGCCTCGTCGCGAACGTCAACAAGGGCCTCAGCCGGGAGTACTTCTTCGCGGCCGCGCCCGGGGCCCTGAGCCTGATCTCCAAGAGCTTCTACACCGAACTCGAAGCCCACCCGGAAACCTATCCCGGGGATCAGTTCGGAGGCGAAACGATGAGCTCCTTCCGCGACCTCTTCTCCCACCTCCAGGGTCCCGGCCCGGAAGGCCCGGCACGCCAGCTGAAGCTGATCTCGATCGCCCAGGAAGGCAACCACGCACAGTTCTCGGGCGACGCATCCGCGGCGCACCCCGACCTCTATGACCGCAACGTCCTGGCCGTCCTGCCATTCCAGTCCTCGCCGACGAAGTTCGTGATCCCCATCTACGTGATGACCCGCGACCTGATGACCCTCTACGAACCGGACAAGGCCGAAGGCGATGTCACCCGGTTCGATCTTCCAAACGAGAACTTCACGATCAAGCTGGGGAACCTGCCGGCCGGAGGCGAACCGCCCCAGGTTGGCGCCTACGACCCGTTGCGCCACGAATCGAGCGCCGCACGGATGATCTCCCGCGAAGGCGAAACCGCCGAATTCGAAGTCTCGGCGAGCGACTACCCGCGACTGCTGACACTCGAATTCGGCTGAGGAGCCGAGGCCTCGCCGCGGCGCGGCGATGGTACGGTTCGCGCGTGCCGTCAGCAGCCAAGGCAATCGCGCGGCGCCTGCTCCCCCACTCGCTCTATCGCCGCTACCGCCAGCGGAAGGTCGCCTCGCTGATCTCGGCCTACCCTGCCCGGCGCGTGAGTCACGACTACGGGGGGCACCGGCTCGAGGTCGAACTTGCCGACCCTCTTGCCGAGGGGTGGTACGACCACGACTGGGAGGAGCCGACGGCGATCTCCTTCCTGAGGGACCGTGGGGTGCTGCGCGACGGAGCGACGGTGCTCGACCTGGGCGCCCATCAGGCCGTGATCGCTCTGATGCTCGCCCAGGACGTCGGCCCCGAGGGCAGGGTCGTGGCGGTCGAGGCCGAGCCGCACAACGCCCGCATGGCCGAGCGCAACCGCGAGCTGAACCGGGCCGAGAATCTCACCGTCGTGCACGCCGCGGGGGCCGCCACACCCGGAGTGATCTCCTTCGCCGAGGGTCTCAACGGCCAGATCGACGAGAGCACGGCAACCGGGAACGTCGAGGTGCCGGCGATGACCGTCGATGAGCTCGTGTCGCGTTTCGGGACCCCGGCGCTCGTGATGATCGACGTCGAGGGCTATGAGGCGAACGTCCTCCGGGGAGCGGGGAGCGTGCTGGGTGACGGAGCGACCAGCTTCCTCGTCGAGATCCACGAGGAGATCGTCGACTATGGGTCCTCCGCGGCCGAGGTCCTGGCCCTGTTCGACGGCTACGAGCGCTGGGTGGCCGTCGAAGACGACGATCCGCTGCAGCCCCTCGAGGGTCCGCCTCCCCCGGGCCGCTTCTTCCTCGTCGCGCTCCCCCGGGCCTGAGCCCGGCTCGCCTCCTCAGCCGCGCTGCAGCTCCCAGCTGACCTCATAGCGATGGATCTCGGGGTCCTCGAGCAGGCCCCGACCGCCGTAGCCCAGCGCCGGCAACTGGGTCTCGTAGCAACGCATCGCCGCGAGCTTCGCCGCCGCCTCCACGTCCTCGAGGCGCCGAACCGCAGCCTCGTCCAGGGGAGGCATCTCCGGGACATCGCCGAGGAACTGCGACCAGAAGACATCGGCGTCCCGATGGGGATCGCGCTCGCGCCGGTCGACCCAGTGCGGCCAGCCGTGAAGGACGCAGTAGGGGAGCTCGGCGTATAGCGTCACGGGGATACCCACGGTGAGCGCCTGACGCGCATAGAGCCGGGCCAGGCGGTGGTCCGGATGGGCTCCGATCGCCGCCGGCGCATAGATGCGCGATGCGCTGCTCAGGTTGCGGGCGAGCAGACGGTCCAGTTCGGCCAGGGTCGGCGGCGCGCCGTCGCGGTACTGGGCGTCAAGCAGTGGCAGTGTGATCGGCGTTCGCCCCGCCAGCGAGAGCGCGCGGGCGTCCTCCGCCAGGCGCTCGGCCGTTCGCGCGGCTGAGTCCCGCGCTCCCGTGATGGCGTCCCAGCCCGCCAGGCGCCCCGGGGGCGGCGAGCCGGCGAAGAGATTCGCCACGACGAGTGGTCCACCGTCGGCGAGGACACCCCAGCAGTCGAGGACAGCATCGTCCCAATGGGGGGAGAGCAGCAGCGCAGGAGCCGAGGCATCGAAGCGCAGCGCCATCCGGAAGCGGCTCAGCTCGCGCTTCTCTCGCAGCTCGCGCCCCGACCGGTAGGCCCGCCGCGCGATTTCGACGGGATCCACAGCCGCTCAGCTCTCGGGTGTGGCCAGCCAGTTCACGACGCCCCCGCCACCCACGAACGCCGCGCGATCGAAGGGCCCCTGGCCGGTCACGGTCATGATCCGGTAGCGCGCCGCGGCGAGCAGGTCCCAGATCCCCTCGGGCGTGTCTCCGTACAGCGCCGTCGCCTCGGCGACATGCTCGAAGATCAGAACCGGCCGCGCCCGCTCGAGCAGTCCTCCGGCACCCTGCAGCACCGCCAGCTCCGCCCCCTCGACGTCGATCTTGACCACCGCGGGGCTCATCCCCGCCAGCTCCTCGTCGAGCGTCGAGACCTCGACATCGATGTATTCGGGGGCTCCCTGCTCGTCGCTGATCTCCGGGTTGCGCTGCAGCCCACTCCATCCGTCAAGGCTCCTGAAGTGGCAGAAGCGAGCCTGTTCGCGCCTCGCGCCGACCGCCAGCTGTCGGCAGTCCACCCCGGGAAACTCGAGAGCCAGCTCCCGCGCGAGCGCCGGGATCGGCTCGAACGCGACATGACTCCCGCGGGGCGCAACCCTGACCGCCTCGCGCAGGACCTGGCCACGGTTGCTTCCAACATCGACATAGGAGCCGTCGCTCAGAAGCACCGCCGCGAGCACGGCGGCTATTCCGACCGACTCGTGTTCGGCCTGCCGGGCGCCGGCGTAGAAGGCCGACACGAGCTCGGGGCGACCGAGCCGCCGGGCGATGGCGCCAAGCGCCCTACGCGTGAACGTCATCGGCTCGTCCCGCGCCATTCGCGGGCGCACCGCCGGGCGAGACGGGTGCGCTCGAGATCTCGGCGACCGGGCGCAGGCGCGCCATCAGGGCTGTCAGCGGCGCCTGCAGCAGCGCTGTCAACGGCTCGACCTTGGCGGGCTTGGGAGTTTCCGGTTTCAGCGAGACGACCTCGGATCGCAGCAGCCGGTTCCCGCCCATCGGGTAACCCGTCTCGAGGTGCGTCAGATCGGGGATCGCGGCCTTCGACTCCGACAGGTCGAGGATCTGTCGCAGAACGCTCTGCGGGTCGGCCGTGAAGTCCTCGTAGTGCATGAACAGGCGCCTGTCGGCCGGCTGGCGCAGGAACACGAAGATCGACTGCAGATGGGTCAGCCAGAGGTCGGCGTTGGTGATCAGGATCCGCCTGTAGCGCCCGGCCAGGTCATTTCGTTTGACCGTCCGGGTGAACGACTGAAGGACGCTCTGCGGGTGTCGCACGAGGAACAGCAGGTAGACATCGATGCCGTCGATTCCTTTGATCTCTCTGGCACGGAGGGGGAAGTGGGAGGTCTCGACGATGTGGGTCACCCCGGCGACCCGGGCGATCGCCTCATAGACATCCTCCGTCGTGGCGCGGTAGCGGCGCCGAAGGCGTCGGCGTCCCGGCCATTTGCTCACGCGGAGCGGCCCCATGGCGCGCTCGAGGCTGTCCCGCGCCTGGCTGCCGAGCACGTTCGGTTCGACCTCGACCTCAGCTCTCACCCGGTTCCAGAAGCGGGTCCGCTCGACGCCGCCCAGGACGGGAGTGCCGTTGGTCGGGAGCCAGCGGTCGAGCTCACCGACGAAGAACATGTCGTCGCAGTTGCCAAGTGTCACGCCGAGGATGGTGCTCCCGCAGCGGCCCGAGCCCATCACGTAGATCACCTTCGGCTTCGGCTGGCCCGCCTCGGCTGAGGGCTCGGGTGCGGGGGGCGGCGGGGTCACGGCTGGGCCAATCTACCAAAGCGCCGATTGCTGCAATCAGGCCCGAAGGCCCTGGGTATGATCAACCTCAGCCATGGTCGAGCCCGCCTCCTCCACCGGCCCGGACACGTTCTCCGAGCCGTCTCCGGACGCGGCGATCGCCACAGCTCCGGCCTCGGTTCTGCTCGTCACGCCCCGCTGGACGCGGGACGGTGGCATCGCCGCCCACGTCCAGGCGAGCGCCGCCGCGCTCGCCGAGAGTGGCATCGAGGTCCACGTTCTGGCAAAGGAAGTGCAGGAAGGCGAGAGCATTCCGGGCGTGCGCGTCCTGAGGGAGGAGTCGCTCGTCGACCGCCGATCTCCCACGGCGTCCAGGCTCGCAGCGGCCGCCGGGCTCGATGTTGATGTCGTGCACCTGCATCAGATCGACGACCCCGACGTGGTGGAGGCGCTCCGGGAGCGCGCACCCGTCGTGATCAGCGCCCACGGGTACACAGCCTGCACCTCGGACGTCTACTACTTCCAGCCGGGGACCGAATGCACGAGAGCCCACGGACCAGGCTGCATTCCCAACCTCGCCTTCAGGGGCTGCGCCCACACACGCGACCCTCGCCCCCTGCCCGACGCGTACAGGCGAACCACGCGCGGCGTGAGGGCCCTCGCGAACTCCGACCTGGCCGTCTCATACTCCAGCGCCGTCGACCGCCACCTGGCCAACAACGGGATCGCCCACCGCCGGGTGATCCCGCTCTTCACCACGCTCGAGCCGGCCAGCGGCACCGGTCACGAGGACCGCCGCCGGGTCGTCTTCGCCGGGCGGATCGTTCCACCGAAGGGCGTCTCGGTGCTGATCAAGGCAGCCCGCGATGTCGAGGGCGAGTTCGTGATCTGCGGCGAGGGGTGGGAGCTCGAGCAGCTGCGGGCACTCGCGGTGAAGCTCAGTGTCGCGGAGCGTGTCCGGTTCCCCGGCTGGCTGGCCCCCGATGAGCTCGCCCGGGAACTTGCCGAGGCATCGATCGTCGTCGTGCCGTCGGTCTGGCCCGAGCCGTTCGGCCTCGTCGGAATCGAGGCGCTGTCCGCCGGGCGCCCGGTCGTCGCCAGCGCCACCGGGGGCGTGGAGGACTGGCTCGACGACGGCCTCAGCGGCCTGCTCGCGGCGCCCGGTGACGCGAGCGACCTGGCCTCCAAGCTGAATGTCCTGCTGGAGGATCCTGGGCGACAGCGCGACATGGGCGAGGCTGGCCGCAGGCGCGTCGCGGAGCGCTTCTCCAAGAGCCGTCATGTCGAGGCCATACGGGACGCCTACAGCGCGGCATCCGCAACGTGGAGGGCCACGCGAGGAGCGAAGCGGAACTAGCGGAGCAGGCCGAGGCCCTCGGCCAGCTCCCTGACCGCCCTGGCGGTTCTCGGGACGCCCATCTGCTCCTCGGCGAAGCGCCTGCCGCGGCGACCCAGGGCCTCGCGGAGATCAGGGTCACCGAGCAGTTCGGCGGCTGCGCCGGCGAGCGCCTGCGGCGTTCGGTCGGCGATCCGGATCGTCCGGCCGTCGATCAGCTCGCTCCATCGGCGGGGCCCGTCCATCGCGACAACCGGACTGCCCGAGGCGAGCGAGCCGGCAAGCGTCCCCTTGCGCGACGAAGGGCCGCCGTCGTTGACGAACAGCAGCAGGTCGCAGCCGGCCAGCGCATCGACGAGCTCCTGCGCCGAGAGGGTCCCCGAGAACGAGAGCGAGGACTCAAGGCCTCGCTCCCGCGCGGCGGCCACCCAGGTGCGCGCCGCGCCCGAGGAAGGCCCCGGGGCTCCCAGGAGCAGCAGCCGGGCGGGCATGCCCCGCTCGCCCAGGATTCGCAGAGCGTCCAGCACCAGTGCCACGGCGGCACCCTCGTAGGAGTAGCCGAACAGCCCGATCAGGTCGCCAGGGGCGTGCGACCGGGCACCCTCGCTCGGCGCGGGCAGGTTGGAGAAGACGGGCGCAAGCGCGATCGGTCGCCTCGGCAGCCAACGCCGGGTCGCGAGCCACCGGGCGCGGAAGTCGGCCGTGACGAGCATCGCCGCGCTCATCCGCACGACGAAAGCGAGAACGACCCTCTGGCTGGCGGCCCAGACCTTGCCGCGGGCGCCGCCGATCGACCAGGGGTAGACGGCCTCGTGAATTATCGTCAGGACCGGGACCCCCGCCCGGCGCAGTGCTCGGGTCAGCCTCGGAACGAACAGCGGCACTCCCCGGAAGGCGAAGGCGAACACGGAGTAGTGGAGGATCACGAGTTCGGGCGGCTCCTCCGCCAGCTTTCGCGCGAGCCCCTCGACCCACGCACCGACCTCCAAACGCGCGCCCGCCAGCGACTCCTGCGAGCGGTAGAGCCAATGCACAGAGCAGCTCAACCCCTCGGTGCGCAGCTCCTCGGCCAGCAGCTCGGCGTGATCGCGAACGCCGCATATCTCGGTCGTGGACATGCCCAGAACCAGCACTCGAGCTCGCTCAGCCACGCAGCAGCTCCCCGCGGTGGGCTGCCGCGAGCGCCTCGGTCAGCCAATCGAGGTCGCCCGTCGGGGCAATGACGCCTGTCCGGCCCTCCTCGATCAGCTCCTTGGCGCCGGTGTTCTCGCTGGCGATCACCGGCACGCCGCAGGCCAGCGCCTCGGCGCAGGAGTAGGAGAAGCCGTCCTCGTAGCTCGGGTGAACGAACAGCCGCGCGCTCTGCATCTGCTCCAGAGGCCGGCCCGGGCGAACCTCGATCCGGGGGTCCGAGGCGCACGCCGCTTCTATGTGGCGGCGCATGCCGCGGCTTTCCCAGCCCCCGAGCAGGATCAGCCGCAAATCGTCCCCCGGCTGACGGGCGAACGCGTCCAGCAGCAGCGGAACGCCCTTCACCACGGACAGGCTTCCCACATAGAGGATCTCGAACAGACCCGACTCGTTCGGCTTGCCGGTGGGCCTGAACTCCTCAGCCGGCGTCAGCGGGAACAGGAGGAGCCGGTCCTCCTCGACCCCCTGCTCGAGGAAGGAGTCCCGGACATACCGGCTCGAGACGTAGATCCTGTCCGCGACGCGGTACTCCTCGAGGCTCCGCCGCAGGAGGCGCGGCGTCCAGGGCTGCTCCAGCGGGTAGCGCGCTGCAGCTTCCCGGTAGCGGCGGTCGACACTCCTCAAATGAGAGGTCGGCGAGACCAGCGAGCGGGTCCCCACGCCACGCCCGCGAGCACGCTTGAACTGAGCCCTGGCCTGGCCGCTGAAGGCGAGCAGGTGGTCCCCTCCGTCGATCTGTCTTGCCGCCGCGGCGTCGAAGGATGCGCTGGAAGCCCAGATACGCCAGGCGGGCGAGCGCCGGAACAGGCTCCCTGCGGCACCGGCGCCCGGCCCCGGCGCCACCACCCGGCACCTGGCGGGCTCGTCTCGGGCGCCGCCCGGACCGCAGACGCAGCGCACATCGCTCCCAGAGCGCCCGAGGGCCTCGACGATCTCCTGCAGATGGCGCCCGAGGCCTCCCGAGCCGTAGGGGGCCGAGCAGGAGACGGTCACCTCTCCGGAGGGCATGCATGCGGCCTGCGCCGCGGCCTGCTCGGCGCGCCAGCGCTCCCCGAACGTGCCGTCTTTCTCAGTCGAGCTTGTCATAGCCCCACTCGGAGATCAGGTCACGGCCGAGGTAGTCGCCGAGGGCGGCGACATCCCCTTTGAAACGCCGCCGCAGCTCGAGCATGAAGTCCTCGTCCGGCGGCTTGGGGCTTCCGTAGAGCAGACGGCGACGGGCACGCTGGATCGAGGCCTTCGCCTCGTCGCCGTGGGGCATGTGTCCGACCAGCCATTTCATCGAGCGGGCGACCGGGCCGCGGCCCGCATAGATGGAGCGGATAATGCGGTCTGCCCGGAGCGAGCGAACGTGGACCGTCGGGTTCGCCTCGACGACCGAAATGGGCTCGTTGGCGTCGACACCCAAGAAGTCCAGGACCCTGCGGACGGTCCCCTCGTTGTCCCGGCGGAAGTCGTCGTAGATCAGCACGAGGATCTGCTCCGGCGGGAAGACCGCCGCGTAGCGCTCGAGCTGCTCGACATAGCGGACCCGGTCGGAGTAGCGGGTGGCCGGCCGGCCATCGCCGGGCCCCTCCGGCGGGAGCTGCTCGTTTTCGAAGGCCCGGCGCAGATCCTGCTCGGACTCGACGTGGTTCTGGACGAATTCGAGGTGCAGCGAGCGCAGGAAGCCCGCCGGCTCGCGAAGCACGGCGATGATCTTCGCCGAGGGCTGCGCCTCCGCGATCAAACCGGCCGCCGCGGCCGAGCGCAGATAGGAGGGCGAGGCCTCGCCGATCAGCTGATCGGGGCGGGCGGCTGCGAACAGGTCCAGGTACTCCTCGAGCGTCTCGGGGAGGATCAGCCGCGGCGCCTCGGCGGGCAGGGAGGGCTGGAAGCGGGCTCGCAGGTCGGGCGCGAACCAGCGGGGCTCCTTCAGGTCGGGCATGAAGATCTGCGAATGCCGGCGCAGCATCTCGTAGAGCGCCGTCGTCCCGCTCTTGGGATGACCGACGATGTAGAAATCCGGCAGGCGGCCCTGTGGCCGCTCAGGCGGGCTTGTCATAGCCCCAGAGCGCGATCAGATCGCGACCCAGGTACTCGCCCAGGGCTTCAACCTCTCCCCTGAAACGAACCCGCAGCTCGCTCATCAGCTGCTCATCGGGGGCCTCCGGCTCTCCGAACACGACCCGGCGCCAGATCAGCCATCGCAGGCTGTGGCGCATGCGGCGCGGCACGAGGGCCTTGATTGTTCGCTTGGCAGCGCTCGAGACGGGGCCCTGCCCGACGGTCACGGCTACCATCATCTCGTCCAGCTTCTGCGATCGCATGCGGATCGTCGGATTCGCTTCGGTCACCTCGACCGGCGCCTCCTCGTCAACTTCGAGGAACCTGAGAACCTGGCGAAGGGTTCCCTCGTTGTCCTTGCGGAAGTCGTCGTAGATCAGCGTCAGCACCTGCTCCGGGGGGAACGCCGCGTGGTAGCGCTTCAGGTGCTCGACGTAGCGCGTCCGATCGGCGTAGAGGAGCACCTGAGGCCAGTTGGCGATGTCATCGGGCACGTTCTTGCCTTCGCGGCGTGAGGCTTCTTGTTCGAGCGCCTTGCGCAGCGTCTTCTCCTTCTCGATCCGGATCTGCATCAACTGCAGGTGCAGCGAGCGCAGGTAGCTTGCGGGCTCGCGGAAGATCGCGATGATCTTCGCGTCGGGCCTCGCCTCGGCGATCAGCCCGGCGGCCGTCTTCGACCAGATGTAGGCCGTCGATGCCTCACCTGTGATCTGGCCCGGCTCGGCGGGGTCGAACAGGGCCAGGTAGTCATCGAACGTTTCTGGGTCGAGCCCCGAGGCCCTGGGAGCCTGGAATCTCGACGGCAGATCGGAGGCGAAATAGCGCGGCTCCTTGAAGTCCGGCATGAAGATCTGCGGGTGGCTTCGCAGCATCTCGTAGAGCGCCGTCGTCCCGCTCTTGGGCTCCCCGACGATGAAGAAATCAGGCACCTTCGAGGCTCTGGCGCTCGCCTGCGGATCACTCCCGTTGGTGCTTCCCAACAGCTCGCTCGCGGCCCCCGCGGACCCCGATCCGGGGCCTGAAAAGGCGGGCTCAGGCGAGTTTGTCATAGCCCCAGAG
The DNA here is from genome assembly GCA_964518445.1 of uncultured Solirubrobacteraceae bacterium. Classification (GTDB taxonomy): domain Bacteria; phylum Actinomycetota; class Thermoleophilia; order Solirubrobacterales; family Solirubrobacteraceae; genus Palsa-744. The sequence continues at coordinate 19,370 of CAZFGJ010000007.1, read as the reverse complement.
TCTAACGAGGTCCCTGTCCAGGTACTCGGACAGCGCCTCGACCTCGGGCCGGTAGCGACGGCGTATTTCATCCATCAGAGCGGCATCCGGAGGGTCGGGATCGGCGTGCACGAAGCGGCGCTGTGTCGCCCGCAGAGCCCCCCGCCTCACGCTCTGAGGGACTACCGCCTTGACGGTCTCCTTGAGCACCCGGCCGGCGGGCCCCGATCCCATCGAGACCGCCGTCAGAACATCGTCCAGGCGCTGCGAGCGCATCCGCACGGAGGGGTTCGCGCTGGCGATCTCGATCGGGCCGGTCTCGGGAAGCTCGAGAAAGGAGAGCACCTCCGAAACTGTCCCCTCGTTGTCCTTGCGGTAGTCGTCGTAGATCAGCACCACTACCTGCTCGCGGGGAAATCGCTCGTGATAGCGGCGCAGCTGCTCGACGTAGCGGACCTGCTCGGAGTAGAGCAGCAGCTGGGGCCAGCTCGAGCGCGGCGGGATACGGCTGCCTTCACGCCTCTTCTCCTCGAGCGCGAGGGCGCGGCGGAGGTTCTTCACCGACTCGTTGTGCGACTGGACCATCTGCAGGTGGAAGGAGTGCAGGAAGCTGGCCGGCTCGCGGAGGATCGCGATGATCTTCGCGTCCGGCGCCATTGCGGCGATTCCGCCGGCCGCGGCACGGGACCAGAGATATGAGGCCGAGGCCTCCCCCACGAGCTGCGTCGGGAGCGCATCCTCGAACAGGGCCGCGTATTCCTCGAGTGTCTCGGGTGCCCGATAGCGGTGGGCCTGGCGAGGCAGCTCGGTCGCGAAGAACACCGGTTCCTTCATCTCGGGCATGAAGATCTCCGGCCGGCTGCGGAGCGAGTCATAGAGGGCCGTGGTGCCGCTCTTGGGGTGCCCGACGATGAAGAAGTCAGGCAGCCTCACGTGAGCGGAGACCTGCTCACTCGTCCTCGTCATAGCCCCACAGCGCAACGAGGTCGCGATCCATGTACTCGCTCAGGGCGACGACCTCGCCCTTGAAGCGCCGGCGGATCTCGACCATCACGCTCTCCTCGGGCGCGCCGACATCTCCCAGGACGACCTTGTCCAGGGTCGCCTTCAACGCCCGCTCGCGAAGCCGGGCGGGGGTGACGGCCTTGACCACCGTCTTGACCGCCCGCGTCGCCGGCCCGCGACCGACGGAGATCGCGTTGACAAGTTCGTCGAGGTGCTGGGAGCGCATCCGGACGGTCGGGTTCGCCTCGGTCGGCGCCACAGCAAACGTGTCGTCCACACCCAGGAAGCGCAGGACCCGGCGCACCGTCTCCTCGTTCTCGCGCCGGAAGTCGTCATAGATCAGGACCAGCAGCTGCTCGTCGGGGAAGTGGGCCCTGTAGCGCTCGAGCTGCTCGACATAGCGGACGCGCTCGGAGTACAGGAGCGCCTGCGGCCGGGTCGAACGGCGCGGTATCTGCTTGCCCTGGCGCCGGAGCTCCTCGAGGGCCAGAGCCTTGCGCAGGTCCTTCTCGGACTCGATGTGGTTCTGCAGCAGCTGCAGGTGAAGCGAGCGCAGAAAGCTGGCGGGCTCGCGCAGGATGAAGATGATCTTGGCGTCCGGCCGGACGGCGGCGATGTTCTGAGCGGCCTCGGCGGACCACAGGTAGGACGATGAGGCCTCGCCGGCCATCTGCTCCGGGCCGGCCCCTGCGAACAGCGGGAGATATTCCGAGAGCTCGGTCGGCAGGGGCCCGGCGGCTGGGCGCTGGAAGCGCAGGCGCAGGTCGGTCGCGAAGTAGAGCGGCTCCTTCAGGTCCGGCATGAAGATCTGCGGATGCGGGCGAAGCATCTCGTAGAGAGCTGTCGTCCCCGACTTGGCGTGGCCTCCGATGAAGAAGTCGGGCAGCCGGCCCTGGGCGCCCGGCTCATCCGCGTCGGTCATAGCCCCACAGCTCGATCAGGTCACGCCCGAGATAGTCCGAGGCCGCTTCGACCTGGCCGCGGTAGGTGTCTCGCAACTCTGCCATCAGTTGCTCGTCGGCCGGCTTGGGCTTGCCGAAGACCACGTTCCGCTGGAGGGCATAAAGGGCCTTCCGCCTGGGACCGGCCGGTGTGACCGCCTTGATCGACTCCTTCAGAGCGTGGGAGATGGGACCACGCCCGACGCCGACGGCATGGACCACCTCATTGAGCATCTGCGAGCGGGCCCTGACGGTCGGGTTTGCCTCGACCGCCCCGAAGGGCCGGGTGTCGTCCACCCCCAGGAAGCGCTGGACGCTGCGGACCGTCTGCTCATTGTCCGTGCGGAAGTCGTCATAGATCAGGATCTGGACCTGGTCGCGGCCGAACACGTCGTGGTAGCGCTTGAGCTGCTCGACGTAGCGGACATGCTCGGAGTAGAGCAGCATCTGGGGCCAGTAGCCGTATCGGGGGAGCTTCCGGCCCTCACGGCGTTCCCCCTCCAGCTCGAGTGCCGTCCTCAGATCGGCCTCGGTCTCGTAATAGACTTCGACGAACTGAAGGTGCAGCGAGTGCAGGAAGCTCGCCGGCTCGCGAAGGATCGCGATGATCTTCGCGTCGGGTCGCACCTCGGCTATCTTCTGAGCCGCGGTGTGCGACCACAGGTAGTGGGGAGAGGCCTCACCGATGTGCTGGCCGGGCCGGGCGTCGGCGAACAGCTCTGCGTACTCCTCGAGGCTGCCGGCGATCCCCTGCGGGCGAGGCGGTGTCCGCTCGTGCAGCTCGGTCGCGAAGTACCAGGGCTCCTTCACGTCCGGCATGAAGATCTCGGGGTGGGGCTTGAGCATCTCGTAGAGCGCCGTCGTGCCGCACTTGGGGTGCCCGACGATGAAGAAGTCAGGAAGCTTCTCGGCGAGCGCGCCGAGACGAGCAACGTCTGGCGTCGTCTGATCCACCTCTCTCAACCCCACGGTACCGTCGAAGACATGCCGCTCAGAGCAGTCCGCCACCCGTCCCGGTGGCGAGCGCTGAGGCAGAGCGATAGTACGCATTCTCGCTTTTCAGCAGGTCCGTCGTGTCGAAGGCGACCAGCTTTCCGTCGATGATCACCATCACTCGGTCGCAGATGTCCAGCGTCGACATCCGGTGGGCGATGATGAACAGCGTCAGCTCGTCGCGCAGGGCCGTCAGGGACTCCTGGATGAGGCTCTCCGAGTGGGGGTCCAGGGCGCTGGTGGGCTCGTCGAGGATCAGCACCTCCGGACGCCCCACGAGCGCTCGAGCGAGACAGATCCGCTGCTGCTGACCGCCCGAGACGGCATCGGCCCTGGGCCCAACGATCGTCCCGTAGCCCTCGGGCCAGCTCATGATGTCCTCGTGGATCCGGGCGTGGCGGGCGGCACGTTCGATCGCCTCGTCGTCCACGTCGCGGAAGTAGCGGATGTTCTCAGTCACCGAGGCATGGAGCAGGCGCGGTTCCTGAGGGACGTAGGAGACCCTGCTGTGCCAGTCCCCCATCTCATAACGGTCCGCCGATTCTCCGTTGACCAGGTAGCGCCCGCCCAGCGGGGCGCGCAGTCTCAGCAGGATCTGCACCAGGGTCGACTTGCCCGCGCCGGAGGGCCCGATCACACCCACGCACTCGCCGCCGGCCACCTCGAAGCTGATCTCCGAGAGCACCGGCCGGGCGGGGTCGTAGGCGAACGAGACCGTTTCGAAGCCGAGGCTCTCCACGTGGGGCAGCCCGAGATCCCCTACCGGCGCGGTGCTGTCGAGATAGCGCTCGCGCGTGTCCTGAAGGCGCTCGATGAAGGGAAGCGACTGGCGCAGCATCTGCCAGGAGCCCTGAACGGACTGACCATAGGAGCCGGCTCGCAGCAGGATCAGCACGACCGCTCCGAGCGAGACGACGTGTTTGGTTCCCGCGTCGGCCAGCAGCCACAGGCCCCCCACGAGAATCAGGTAGACCATCGATTGGTAGACGTTCGGGGTCAGGCGGCCCAGCAGCTGGGTGCGGAAGAACAGCGCCCGGGCGTTGTCGATCAGGGTGTTTACCTCCAGGCGCTGAGCCTCGCCGACGCCGAAGACCTGGGTCTCTTCCGCAAGGCGGCTCGCCTGCCCGACGCCGCCGGCGTATTCCAGCTGGGCTTTGGAGAGCGCCCGGGCACGGCGCACCCCGAGCGAGTTGAGCGGGCGCAGCGCGCCGAACAGGACGACCGTCGCGAGCAGGACGATCCCGGCGGCGGCGGCGTTCAGGGCGACTGCCGTTGCGAGCAGGACGATGAAGGTGAAGAAGGCCGTGATCATCCCGGTCGCCTGCAGCGCCCCGGCGGTGGCCTGCATCACCTGGCCGGTCATGGTCTCCTGCAGATAGCCCTCCCGCTCACCGGACTGAACTCCCCATGAGGCGCGGGTGAAGGCGAAGAAGAGGTCCTTGCGCAGTCGCGCCTGAACATCGGCGGCGATCCGCGCGGGGAGCACCGAGAGCGGGATCTGGAGCAGTAGCCGGGCGATCGCCAAGGCCAGCGCCAGCAACAGCAGTTTGTGCACCGAGGTGTGCAGGTGGATGAAGCCGAGATGCCCGTTGCGCTCGGTGATCTTTTTCGAGCCGTTGACTAGGGCCAGCGCGATCTGGGAGATGACCGCGAGGAAGAGCGCTTCCGTCAGCCCCGAGAAGACCGAGCTGATTCCGAGGACGCCGACCGTCCCGCGCTTCTCGCCGATCAGCAGGCTGAGGCGCTCGCGCGTCGAGTATCTCCCCTTGGACTTCTCAGGCGACTGCGGCACAGCGCGCATTAGTGGGCCCCCAACCCTTGACGGCGCATGCTGATCGATGACTTTAGCTGGCTGGCGGGGCCGGCCAGCCAGTATGCGGCCACCCCTGAGGCAAACCAGAAGTACGGGCCGGCTCCCTGACCGGCCATGAACGCGCCCGCGAAGCCCATGAACGTAAGCCCGACGATGACCGCGAAGATCGCGGCCAGGTCCACACGTGTCTCGACATCCTCGACTTTGTGCAGGCGCGTCACCCCCAGCCACATCAGCATCACGGTGAAGGCCACCCAGAGGATCAGTCCGGGCAGGCCCAGTTCGTTCATCACGAAGTTGTACTGCGTCTCTGAGCTGAAGCCGTGACCTTCCAGTGTCACCTTGGTGTGGCCGCCGAAGCTCGACGCGGCACCGGCTGTCCCCAGGCCGAAGCCGAAGGGCTCATGGGCGATGTCGTTGGGTATCTGTTTGAGGCTGATTTCCTTGTAGCTGGGGGCCGTCGTGCCGACCTTTTCCGGCGCGATGCTCGTATATCGGGAGAAGGCCGATTCGCCCTCGGTGGAGGACAGGACGGTCACGAGCACCGTGGCCAGCACGAGCAGCCCGAGCAGGGCGAGAAGCGGGCGTATCACCTGCCGTCCTGCGCTCAGCGAGAAGCCACCGAAGGCGATCAGCGTCACGAAGGCGCCCAGCACCGCCGTACGCGACAGCGAAGTGGCGACGGCCAACAGAGCTCCCATGCACAGAAGCGGCAGCAGCCATTTTCGCTTGCGATGGCCCGCGAAGGCGAGCAGGGCAAGAGTGCCGGGAAGTGCGATCACGCCGACGCTGCCGCCAAAGCCGATGTCCGATCCGAGCGCCAGCGGGCGGACATGGCCTTCGCCTTCGCTGAAATAGGTCGTGCCGGAGACCCCGTTGGCGCCCAGGATCCGTTCGGAGTAGCCCGGCCCCCAGGCGGCAAGCTGATGCGGGGAGAGCCTCGTCTGGATCGTGCTGACGATGCCGTTGGCAAGCGCGATGAAGGCGAGCACCATGAACAGCTGGCGCAAGCGCTCCTTGGTGCGGATCAGGGCGTAGCCGAAGAAGAAGAAGGGCACCCACTCGAGCTGCTGGCGAAACCCGCCCAGGATCTTCAGGATCCCGCTCGTGTTGGGGTTCAGCGCCTCCACCAGCACGAGGGCGGTGAAGGCGAACACCCAGCCCGAGAGCGCAGGCATCTTGATCGGCTCGCGCTTGCCGGCGAGGCGAACGAGCGCGCCGATGCAGACGGCCACGATCAGAACGTTGCGGATCACCGCGACGGCGTTGCCGCCGCCGCTGAAGCCCTTGATCGGACCGTCCAGGCAGCCCAGATAGACGGCCAGCAGCGTGACCGTCACCTCGAGGCGGGAGTTCACCATCAAGGTCAGGAGGCCGAGTGCCCCCAGCACGATCCCGATCGTCAGGGCCAGATTGGGTTTGGCGACGGATGTCGCCAGCTCCATCGCCAGAGCCAGCGCGATCAGCGCGGTCAGCCCCAGCGCCAGGAAATCCTGTCGCCGGCGCTTGGCTACGACCGGGTGCGCCACGCCGCCCGGACTGGCCAGGTGCGGGTGGGCCGGGGTCATCGCCCCAGGAGTTTGAAGCGCGAGCGTCCGTTCGTCAGGCCCGTGGTGAACCCGTAGTGCTCGCTGTCGCGCCGCCGGACTGCGTTGGCCACGACCCCCAGGACCTCGGCGCTGGGGGTGCGCTCGAGCAGGTCCATCAGACGCCTGGCCGAGGTGTCTCGCGTGTGATCGATCCGGGCGACGATCACGATGCCGTCCACCTCGTTGAGCAGAGGCATCACGTCGCTGACCTGCAGTGGCGGCGGGGCGTCAACGAGGATGTCGTCGAAGTCCTGGCGCAGCGAGTGGAGCAGTTCGGCCATCTCGGGGCGGGCCAGCAGGGCAGGCGGGTTGGTCACGTTGTTTCCCCCGAGCAGCACCGAGACCGATCCGCCGCCTGACGAGACCACGGTCGCCACTCCGCCTTCCCCCTGGGTGGCGCCCGCTGCGGGAGGCGCCCCGGCCGAGGAGACCCGCACCATGGCGCCGCTGGGCAGCGCGCTGCCGGACAGGACCGCCGAGAGGCTCTGCAGGCCGGTCGGCTCCAGGCCAAGGATGCGGGCCTGCACGGGACGGCGGAAATCGGCCTCGATCAGGAGCGAGCGCTCATTGGCGTCACGTTGGATCAGCGACAGGCCGGCGGCCAGGGTCGACTTTCCGTCGCCCGGGTCGGGGCTCAGGAAGAGGATCGTCCGCGGGCCGCCCTGGGCAGGGCCGGCGCCGTTGCTCGGGCCCTCGAGACGGAGCGTGGTGTGGAGTCGGCGCAGAGGCTCGCTGAGCAGCTTCGACGGGCGCACCTGGCCGTCTCGGCGGATGATCGGATTGCGCGCGGTGGGCACCGCGGCGAGGATCGGCAGTTTGAAGACGGCCTCGATGTCTGCCATGGAGCGCAGCCGTCGGTTGAACCGCGAGGCGACGTAGACGGCGAGGGTCGCCAGGACCAGGCCGATGACGAATCCGAAGATGGCGTTTTTTTTCGGCTTCGGGCCGACCAGTTCGGCCTTCGCCGGGCGGGCGATGCCGATCTGCTGGACGCCGCTCAGGGTGAGGGCCGATTCGAGGTTGTTGAGCTTCGTCTGGAGCGCGGCCGTCTGAAGCGTGCTGGCGCTGCTGTTGCCGCCCTTGCCTTTCTTGGAGTTCGCCGCGGCGGTGGTCGCGGCTTCGATTCGGGCGATCTGCGCCTTGGTGGTGTTGATCGCCGACTGCACGGCCCGGTCATAGATGCGCTGGTGGCGCGCGATGTAGGCCTGGGCGTAGGCGTTGGCGGCTAGCGCCGTGCCGACCGGCGTGTGACCTTCAGCGGTCAGGACGATGAAGTCGCTTGACGCGGTCGCCTTGGCCTTGACCTTCGTCTTGGCAGCGGCGCCGTTGCCTTCTTTGCGGAATTTTTTGTGTACCCCTTCGCCGATCGTCGAGTTGATCAGCGCGGCCTGGTTTGCGAGGGCCGTGGAGTTGAGGGTCTGTTTGCCCAGGGTGCTGTTGAGCAGGGCGCTGTTTTCGGCCGTCGCGCCCAGGTAGAGCTGGGTTTTGACGGTGAATTTGGTCGGCGCTTTCTTGTAGTGGACGTAGGAGCCCACGGCGACCAGAATGCCGATGGCCAGAATCAGCCACTTGCGCCGCCAGATGGGCGCGAATATTGCGGAGGCGTCGGTGGTCTCGTTCATTTGGGCTTCAGGGTCCGTCCAGTGCCCGGTGCCCGCTGAGCGGCCAGCATATGGATCGGGTTAAGTTGGTGCTAAAGAGTATCGTCCTGCAACGGTCTGATTGGCATGGATGCATGCAACGATGTGGCGGTGAGCGACACCCCTCCGCGGCCCGGTGACGAGTCCTCGATGGTCCCCGGCGAGCCCCGCAGGAGAAGGCTCCTGGCGGTATCCCACCCTTCGGTTGTGAGCGTCAACCAGGAGGTCTACCTCGAGCTGAAGCGACGCGGTTGGGAGGTCTCGGTCGTGGTCCCGGCGCACTGGCGCCACGAGTACTCACCGGGGCTCGTCGAGCCGCAGGTGCTCGAGGGCATGGAGAGCTCGCTGCTCCCACGCCGGGTGATCATGCCGGGGCGCCCTCAGCGTCATCTCTACCTGACGCGCTGCACCGACCTGTGCAGAAGGCTCCGCCCGGACGTCGCGTTCGTGGAGGGCGAGGCCTACTCGCTGGCCGCCAGCCAGTGGCGTCTTGCCTTCAACCGGGCTGGGGTGCCCTTTGGAGTGCAGTGCGCCGAGAACATCGACCGCAGCCTCCCCGCTCCGGTGCGGGCACTGCGCTCCCGCGTCCTGCGCGACGCCGCCTTCGTCGCGGCCCGCTCGGAGACTGCGGCGGAGCTGGCACGCAGCTGGGGCGCCCGGGGCGATGTGCGCCTCGCTCCCCATGCGGTGCCCGACTGGGACAGCGTGCCCGAATCGAGCGAGCACCCCTTCACGATCGGCTACGCCGGCCGGCTTGTCGAGAGCAAGGGCCTGAAGGACCTGCTCGAGGCGGTACGTCACCTCGAGGCGCCGGTGGAGCTGCTGCTGATCGGCGACGGCGAGCAGCGGGGCGAGCTTGAGGGCCAGAGCATCCCCGGGTCGAGGGTGAAGGTGCTCGACGACGTGAGCCACGCCGAGATGGCCGGTGCCTATGCCCGCCTCGACGTCGTGGCGCTTCCCTCTCACACGACGCCCACCTGGAAGGAGCAGTTCGGCCGGGTGATCGTCGAGGCGCTCTGGTGCGGCGTTCCCGTCGTGGGCTCGGACTCGGGTGAGATTCCCTGGCTGATCGGATTGACGGGCGGGGGCCTGGTGTTCCCCGAGGGGGATTCCGGCGCGCTGGCGGATCGCCTCGAGCAGCTCAGGCGCTCGCCCGAGCTGCGGCGCGAACTCGCCGGGAATGGCCGCGCGGTGGTCGAGCGGATGTTCACCGTTCCCGCGGCGACGGACCCCTTCGAGGCGATGCTCTCGGCCGCCGCCGGCTAGCTCGCGAGGAAGACGTTCAGGGAGCTGAGCGCTCGCCGGCGGCGATCCGCTGATAGAGCTCGTGGTGAGAGCGGACCATGCGCTCCCAGGTGAATGAGAGGACCGCTTCGCGGGCGCCCTGAGCGATCGTCCTGCGCAGCTCGGGGTCACCGGCCAGCTCCTGCAGCCGCGCGCCGATGACGGCCGGGTCCTTGGTGATCAGCATGCCGCTGCGCCCGTCGACGAGCAGCTCACCGACGCCGTTGACCGGCGTCGTCAGGATCGCCAGGCCGCTCGCGGCGGCCTCCAGGATGACCAGCGGGAAGGCCTCGTAGCTCGAGGGGAAGACGAGCGCGTCGGCCGCCTCGTAGACGAGCGGGACGTCCCGGCTGACCCCCAGCCAGTGGATCCGCTCTGCGACCCCGATGGAGCGGCCGAGCTCGCGATAGGAGTCCTGATCGCCCCCGCCGGCGACGATCAGGTCCCAGTCGGGCGCCGCCGCGAGAGCCCTGATTGCCGGGCCGAGACCCTTTCGCTCCCACTCGCTTCCGACGAAGGCCGCTGTGAGCCTGTCCGGGGCGATGCCCTGGGCGGCCCTGAGCCCGGCCGCTTCATCGGCCCGAAGGCCGGGCTGAAAAGCATCGACATCGACGCCGTTGGGGATCGACATGACGCGCTCGGCGGCGGTGGGGAAGAACCGCCGCAGCTCGTCGGCCACACCCTCGGAGACACAGACGAAGAGGGCGTGCCGGTTCAGCGAGTAACAGAGCCGTTCGAATACCCGGCTGACCCAGCCGACGACGCGGATGTACAGGCGGCCCGCCCCGGTGTCCCTGCTGGAGGTGGTGACGCCGATCTGGTGGCAGTAGTGGACCGCGATCGTGTCGACGGGGTTCAGGACGATCGCGCCGGTCGCCTGGACCACTCCCCTGCGGTGTCGCCGGACGGCCAGCGATCCAGCGATCAGGAACCAGGGGTAGGCGATCAGGAAGGGCCGCGACGGACCGGGGACCTTGATGAAGTCCACGCCGCTGCCCGGAGGCAGCTCACAGGTCCTGGCGATCACCCGAACGCGGTGCCCCAGCCGGCGCAGGCCGGTGATCAGCTGGACCAACTGGCGCTCCATCCCGCCAACAGGCCCGATGTCGTGGGCCACGATGGTCAGATCGCAGGGAGCCTGCCCGGTCTCGGCGATCGCGTTCTGGTTCTCTGAATCGGGTCCCATGGGATCGGTCGAGGCGCTCGCGGCACCATAGAGCGTAAGGGGCCCTTTGGTAGGGTCGCCCCGATGCGGACCTATGACGACCAGGTCGCCTCGGGGGGCATCTCGATGGGGGAGATCGTGAGCGCCGCGCTGGATGCCGCCCACCCCCAGGCGGGCCTCCGCTGGTTGGACATCGGCTGCGGTCGCGGCGACCTGCTGCGCCGGATCCGCGATGACTGGAGCCCCGGCGGCCTGTGGGGGATCGACCCGATCGACTGGCTGGCCGATGACCTGCGCGGCGATGTCAACTTCACGACCGTGGCAGCCGAGCTGGCAACGGACCTGCCGCAGGTGGACCGGGTGATGATGGTCGAGGTGATCGAGCACCTCGAGGCTCCCTGGACGGCTCTGCGGGCGGCGGCGCGGCTCGTCGCCCCGGGGGGCTGGATCGTCGTCAGCACACCCAATCTGGCCCGCCTGCGCAACCGGCTGGAGCTCGCGGTCCGGGGACAGTTCACCTCTTTCCGCCCGGACAACGAAGCCCACATATCCCCGGCGCCGCCGCACGTCACCCGCCGGATCCTCTCCGAAGAGGGACTGACGGCCGAGGAGCCCCGCTTCGCGGGGCGGGATGTGATCTCCCTGACCGGCGGGCGCACCTGGCCGCAGGGGGTACGCGAGCGGGTGCCGGTTCTCACCTCCGTCTCAGTGATCATCGCCGCACAGCGGCCCGCCTAGCGGCTGCGGTCGGCGAGGCGCTCGAGCTGATCGAGCAACCGGTTTCGCATCGCGGCGTCGGTGAACTCCGCCTCGAAACGCCGGCGTCCCGCCTCCCCGAGAGCCCGTCGCCGCTCGGGTGATCCGATCAGCGGCTCGATGGCGTCGGCCAGCGCCTCAGGCTCGCCCGAGGGGGCGAGGATGCCGGTGACCCCGTTCTCCACGATCTCGGCGGGACCGCCCGAGTCGACCGCCACGACAGCCACCCCGCGGGCCATCGCCTCGAGCAGGACGATTCCGAAGGGCTCGGGATCGGAGGCGTTGACGAGGACGTCCATCCGTTCGATCTCAGGGCCGGCATCGGTCACCTGTCCGGTCATCTCGACCGCATCGGCCAGACCCAGCCGGGCGACGAGTCCGGGGAGCGACGCGGCGTACTCGGAGGAGAGCCCGTGGGCATCGCCACCGACGATCAGCGTCCGGACATCAAGCCCGCGGTCGATCAGCAGACGCTGCGCCTCGAGCAGCCGGTCCTGGCCCTTCCAGGGCTGCAGGCGACCCACGAGACCGACGACGGGTGGGCCCTCGTGTGCCGGCTCCCGGGTGCCCGCCTCTGAGCGGGGCATTCTCGTCCCTGGGGCCACCACGAACGTCCGGCGGTGCGGCCAGAGCCTTTCCTGGGCGCGCGCGGCGGCGTGGGAGGAGCAGCCGATCGCTTTGGCCGGAAGCAGGGTGGCGCAGCGATCCAGCCAGTGCCCGGCGGTGATTTCATGCTGCCACCAGATGACGCGGCCGCTCATGCCCGCAAGCAGGGCGGCCGGAGCGCAGTAGAGCTGGGTCTTCCCCATCCAGTTGACGATCAGATCGGGACGGCTGCGCCGCAGGAGCCGTGTCACGTCGAGGATGCAGCGGAGCATCCGGTGGGGCTGTCGCAGCCTGCCGGCCTCGATCACCTCGGCCTTCAGTCCGGCCGCACGCAGCTCGGCCGGCCAGGAGCCGTCCTCGAGGAACAGGAGCTCCAGCTCGTGGCCCCGCTCGCCCGCCCCGTCCAGCCAGGTCTGGAGCATCACCTCGGCGCCCCCGAGCCGCTCGCCCCAGGGGACCGTTATGAGAATGCGCACAGCCGGCGACTATAGTTCGCCCGGTTGATCTCCTACCGTCATTCCGACGGCGCCCAGATGCAGCTGATCGCCGAGCTCGGGACGCTTATGGATCAGGGTGCCAGGCGATTCTGCGACGTCGGCGGCGGGGCCAACCCGATCGTCTCGACCCGGAAGATCAAGCAGCTGGGGCTCGAGTACGTCCTGCTCGACGACTCGGCCGGCGAGCTCGAGAAGGCACCTGAGGAGTACCAGACCTTCCAGGCCAGCATCCTTGACCCCCCGCGGATCGCCGAGCTGCTCGAGAGCCGCGGCAGCTTCGACGTCGTCGCCAGCCGCTGGACGGCCGAGCACATGCCCGACGGCCGCGCCTTCCACGAACAGGTCTTTGCGATGCTGAAGCACGGCGGAGCGGCGGTGCACCTCTTCCCCACGCTCTACTCACCCCCCTTCCTGGTCAACCATCTGCTCCCGGACGCCGCCTCCTCGAGACTGCTCGAGAGCAGCGGCGCCGGCGGCCGTGCCAGCGGCGGACAACACCCGAAGTTCCCCACCTATTACTCCTGGTGTCGCGGGCCGAGCCGCTCCCAGATCGCGCGCCTGCAGAGCGTGGGCTTCACGGTGGAGAGCTACACCGGCTTCTTCGGACACGGCTACTACCGGCGGGTGAAACCGGTTGACTCGCTCCACCGGCTGCTCACCACCCAGCTGCTGGCGCACCCCGTCGCCGCTCTGACGAGCTTCGCCCTGGTTGTTCTGCGCAGGCCGCTGTGAGCGGGACGGCTCCGCCCGCGCCGCGAGTCACGCTTGCCCACGACTACCTGCTGGTCATGAGGGGGGCGGAGCGCAGCTTTGCGGCGATGGCCGATGCGTATCCCGGCGCTCCGATCTTCACACTGCTCTATGACGAGAAGGGCACCGACGGCCGCTTTGCCGGACACGCGGTGAACACCTCGCCGCTCCAGCGCCTGGGTATCTCGCAGGCGGGCTTCCGCCGTCTTCTTCCCCTCTACCCCTGGGCGATCGGCCGCCTCGAGCTCCCGCACAGCGATGTCGTCCTGTCGAGCAGCAGCGCCTTCGCTCAGGGAGTCCGCATCCCGCCGGGAGCCGTGCATGTCTGTTACTGCTACACGCCCTTCCGCTACGCCTGGTACGAGCAGGACCGGGCCGTCTCGGAGGTTCCCGGGCCGCTGCGGCCGCTGCTCCGGCGCGAGCTCGCCCGGATCCGCCGCTGGGATCTGGCGGCCAGCCGGCGGGTCGACTCCTACATCGCCATCTCAGAGCTGAGCCGCGAGCGGATCAAGCGCTACTACGGCCGCGACTCGGTCGTGATCCACCCCCCGGTCGAGACGACCCGCTTCACCCCCGGCGTACCCGGGGAGGCTCTGCTGGTCGTCTCCGAGCTGGTCCGCCACAAGCGCCTGGAGGTGGCCCTCGAGGCAGCCCGGCGAGCCGGCGCTCCGATCAAGGTCGTCGGCTCGGGGCCGGACCATGGCGCGCTGGCCGAGGCGTTCCCGCAGGCGGAGTTCCTGGGGCGTGCAGACGATGCCCGCCTGGCCGAGCTCTACGCGAGCGCCCGGGCCGTCGTGGCACCGAGCATGGAGGAGTTCGGCATCGTCGCGGTCGAGGCCCAGGCGGCCGGGCGCCCGGTGATCGCGGCAGCCGCCGGAGGAGCGCTCGAGACCGTCGTCGAGGGACGAACCGGCAGGCTTGTTCCGCTGGATGACGTGGATGCGTTCACCGATGCCATCCGGACGCTCGATGAGCTCGACTTCGACCCGGCCGCGGCCGTCGAGAACGCAGCCCGCTTCTCGGTGGAGACGTTTCAGAGCCGGATCACCGAACACGTGCTGAGCGTGGCCCGCTCGGGCTGAGCCTCTGCGGCGCCCTTCGCGCCCGTCAGCCCGAGCGCTTGGTGACTCGAACGATCTGGTGGTAGCTGAGAACGCCGAGTCCGAGACGTCCCAGCCCGTCATCGATCGCTCCCAGAGCGCGTGCCACTGCCGGCTTCTGGAAGCGCAGGACGTTTCGGTCGAAGATGCGCAGAAAGCGCATCTCCCCGATCGACAGCTCCACGGAGCCGAAGCTCTGGCGGAGCACCCTGAGGTCCCCCCGGTCGAGCGGCCGCGCGGCCTCTGAGCCGTAGCGTGCGACCCCGGCAAGTCCGGCCAAGCGGGTGCGGGCGATGTTCAGAAGCGGGTTCAGGCCCATCGTCTCGAGGAATGCCCCTCTCCCCCCCGGCCGCAGGATCTCGTTGAGGGTCGGAGCGATCAGGGGGATGTCGACGTGGTGCAGCGCGTAGCGGCCAACCACGACGTCGAAGCTCTCGGGAGGGAAGGTCCCCTGGCGGAGCTCGCCCGCGATGAACTCGATCGAGTTCCCGACCTCGGCTGCCAGCTCGCCGGCTCGCCGGACCGAGCCGGGACTGATGTCGATGGCCGTCACCTGAGCTCCTCTCTGAGCGAGGAAGTTGGCTGTGACGCCGGCGCCGCAGGCGAAGTCGAGCACCCGCATCCCCTGCAGCGGCTCGACTGCGTCCAGCATCGCCCTGGTGTTGGGCTCCGGTCCGCGGTTGTAGCGCTCCAGGGTCCGCTCGAGGGCCGGAACATGCTCGTCCCAGAACTCCCGCTCGCGCTCACCCACATCGTTCCCAGGATCAGGCATGCCGCTCATTTCAGCTCATCCAGCCAATCCCGGCCACCGGCGCTGATCTGCTCGTAGATCCTCTCGGACTGCTGGAGGTATTTGCGCTGGACTCCCCGCTCCCATGCGGAGCGGCGGCGGGCGTTGAGTCGCTTGACGACAGGCCCGAGCAGCGGAGAGTCGCCCCCCTGCAGCGGCGGGGGAGCCTCGTCGAGGTAGGCACGGCTCAGCTCGCCCGGGCGGAATCCCGCGCCGTGGTGGTAGATCACATCGCCGTAGATGCCGAAGAAGAGCGGGTCGAGATCGACGCGGTTGGAGCGGAGGACCTGCACCCACTCGAGCTCGGAGAGCTCCAGAGCCCGCAGCAGGTTGCCCCCGACGTCGGTGACCAGCTTGCCCCGGTGCCCCGGCCAGGTGTATCCCCCGGACCAGTCGCCGGGAAGCCCGCGCCAGGTTCCGACCGTGGTGACGCAGAAACAGGGATGAGGCTGTGGATCGCCGACGTTCTCGGCGCGACGCACAGCGACGAGCGGTGCCTTCGCAAGTCCCTCCTCAATCAGGGGCATCGGATCGGCGATCGGGAAGGCATCCCCATCCAGGAACATCAGCAGATCCCCATCAGGCGCCTGATGAGAGATCTCAAGCGCCAGATGATTCAGCTTCCCCGGATGGCGACCACGCTGCTCAAAGACATGATCGAACCGAGACCCATAGGACGGATCGATCCGCTCCAACGAGGTCCACGTCTCAAACGGCACCGAGATGTGCTCCCTCAGATGACGCAGTTGGATATCGACCCATCGAGGCGATGAGAAGTGGACGGTGACGACGTGGAGCATCAGACGAACTCCGAGAGCCAGTCGGCCCGGCCGCCGTCGATCCACTCGTAGACCATCTCGGACTGCTCGACGTGGTGTTTTTCCATGGAGCGTTCCCAGGCCACCCAGCGACGGCGATTGATCAGGCGGTTCACCGGGCTCAGGCCGGGGATCCGGATCGGCTCCGGGCCATGGTCGCTGTGGGCTCCACTCAGTTCACCGGTCCGGAATCCCGCTCCGTGGTGGTAGATCACATCGCCGTAGACGGCGAAGTGGAGCGGGTCGAGGTCTCGCTTGTTGGTGCGCAGCACCTGAATCCAGGGCTGCCCCTCTAGCTCCAGGGCGC
This sequence comes from uncultured Solirubrobacteraceae bacterium, assembly GCA_964518445.1. Classification (GTDB taxonomy): domain Bacteria; phylum Actinomycetota; class Thermoleophilia; order Solirubrobacterales; family Solirubrobacteraceae; genus Palsa-744. The sequence continues at coordinate 3,337 of CAZFGJ010000007.1, read as the reverse complement.
GCATCAGGCTGCCGCCGACATCGGTGACCCTGATCCCCCGGGCGCCCGGCCATGTCGGCCCGCCGGACCAGTCGCCGGGAAGCCTGCGCCAGGTTCCGACCGTGGTGACGCAGAAACAGGGATGCGGTTGGGGCTGATCGACGTTCTCGGCGCGACGCACAGCGACGAGCGGTGCCTTCGCAAGTCCCTCCTCAATCAGGGGCATCGGATCGGCGATCGGGAAGGCATCCCCATCCAGGAACATCAGCAGATCCCCATCAGGCGCCTGATGAGAGATCTCAAGCGCCAGATGATTCAGCTTCCCCGGATGGCGACCACGCTGCTCAAAGACATGATCGAACCGAGACCCATAGGACGGATCGATCCGCTCCAACGAGGTCCACGTCTCAAACGGCACCGAGATGTGCTCCCTCAGATGCCTCGCCTGGATCTCGATCCAGCGCGGAGACCCAAAATGCACAGTTACGATGTGGAGCACGGGAAAGCCGGTCTCGCATCTGCGCCGGGGCGCGGATGATACACGAACCCCCCGGATCGCCTGAAAGCCCGGTTGAGGGCCTCCAGGGCGGCTGCTAGCTTCAGTTTGATGCCACGTTTTCCAGGGGTTTCCTTCGGCACAGCCCGCACGCGCAGGGTCGCGGGAACCAGCCTGCTGGCCGCCTTGACGACGGTTGCCCTGGCCGGCTGCTCGGGCACGTCGAAATCCAGCACAACCGGGGAATTCTCGCCGCAGGCCGTGGAAAAGGAAGAAGCTGCGGCCATCAAGGGCGAAGAATCAGCGGAATTCCAGAAAGAGCGCGAACTCCTCTCGGTCATCGAAGCGAAAAAGCGCGAAGAAGCCGCGGAATCCAGCGCCCGGCACACGCTGGCTACCGCCAACGCAAAGGCCAAGCGCCGCGAACTTGCCGCCGAAAAAGCCGCCAAACGACGCGAACAGGAAGCAAGCGAAACGGCGGCCAGGAAAGCCGCTGAAAAGAAACCGGTCACGCCGACGAGCACGGTGAAGAAACAGGCGCCCGCCAAACCGAGGACCCAGACCACGCCAAAGGAATCGGCGCCGCCCACGGTGACGGTGCCCAGCGGCGGCAACTGATCGGCTCGGAGCGCCCCAGGGGCGCTCCTGATCGCTAGAGCCCGCGCCGTCCGAGGACGTGCGGGACGGTGCGCAGAAGAATCTTGATGTCGGTCCAGGGGGACCAGTTGGCAACGTAGAGGTAGTCGATCGCGACCATCTCGCGCAGCGGCACCCGCGCCGGGCCGAGGATCTGCCAGGGGCCGGTCATGCCCGGCATCAGCTCCAGGCGGCGGCGGTGCCAGCCCTCGATCCGCTGATCCTCCTCGAGGACGAGCGGCCGAGGTCCGACGAGGCTCATCTCACCGCGCACGATGTTCAGCAGCTGAGGCAGCTCGTCGAGGGCGCTGCGGCGCAGCAGCCGCCCGACCCGTGTCACGCGCGGGTCCTCGGCGATCTTGAACAGTCCATCCATCGCCTCGTTGCGGTGACGCAGCGAGTCCTTCATCGACTCCGCGTCGGGGACCATCGTGCGGAACTTGAGCATGTCGAAGCGTTTGCCGTGGCGTCCAACCCGCTGCTGGCGGAAGAAGATCGGGCCCCGGCTGTCGAGCTTGATGGCGATCGCGATGGCGATCATCAGAGGCGCGACCGCGAGCAGGCCCAGCGAGGCGCCGATGCGATCGAACCAGCGCTTGAAGAGCGCCGAGGAACGTGTCAGGTCGAACCGGCGGACGCCCATCACGGTGACGCCGTGCAGGTCGTCGAACTCGACCGATGAGCCGACCACCTCGAGCAGCCGGGGAACGACGCTCACGCGGACTCCCACAGCCTTCAGGGTGCGGACCAGGTTGAGCATCTCGCCGGCGTCGGCGCTGCGCGGGGCGATGATCGCGCGGTGGACGTCAAGGGTCTGGGCCAGGTCGCGAATCTCGGCCAGGCGAGGCTCGGAGAAGGAGTCCGTCGACCAGGGAGCGACCTTGTCGAGGTCGAGGTGCGCGACGACTGTCGCCTTCACGCCGCCGTTGCAGGCCAGCTTCGAGCGGATCGTCGCAGCCGACATCTCGTCGCCGATGAAGAGACATCGCTCTGTCGGAGCGATCACCAGGGCCATCGCCCGGGCGACGGAGCGGCAGAGGATCAACAGGGCGGCCAGCGTCAGCCAGAGGATCAGCGCCGACTGCCGTCCGAGGTCCCCGGACACGACCAGGCCGCCGGCCAGCCAGGCGACGACGGTGCAGAGGGTGGCCAGCTGGAAGAGCTTCGGCGCCTCATCCAGGGTGGTCTTTCGAAGCAGCGTCTCGTCACGGTCGTAGAGGCCGGTCATCTTCGCGGCGACCAGCATGATCGGGATCTCGATCAGCGCGCCCCAGGTGAGGCCGAGGGGGCGGCGAGAGAGCTCGAAGGTCAGCAGGAAGGCTCCGGCGAGCGCAACGATGTCCGCCACGGCGAGCATCCGGCGGAAGAGCGCGTCCCTGCGCATCGAGGCGGCAGGACCGCGTACCTCGGAGATCCCCGGGATGAGAACGCGCTTGCGGGAGCCGAGTCCCAGAAAGCCCTTGGACGTGGTCAGCGGTGGGGCTGCCCACGGCACTCCCGCTTCGGATCTACTCCCCGTCTCGACACTCATCGCGTCTCCCCGCCTCCTTGCATTCCCTATTCGGCCCCCGCGAATAGTTGCCCAACAAACCCCAACAGATGTCGAGATTCAGTGATCGCTGCTCAGGTTCGGCACTATAAACACCAGCCAAACCTAAAGCAAGGGGTATCGCTTGAGAGCCTGTCCGGCGCCTCACTCGAGGTCCGGCCTCGGCGTGACATCCGTCGGCGTCGACGGAAACGCCGGCGCCGGGGGAGCCCAGGGGCGTCTGATCGCGGCCCACGTGATGGTCGCTCCGAGCAGGATCGCCACGAGCACCCAGCCGAGTTCTTCAGTGCCCAAGCCGATGTACTTCAGGCCCGAGGCGGTCACGACGAACGTTATGACGGGCCTGATGTAGCGGTCCGGAGCGCTTGATGAGACCGTCGAGCCGATCAGCACGGCCGGGACGCTGCCGAGTATCAGCGACACGGTCACGCCGAATTCAACGTGGCCGAAGATCAGGGCGCCCAGCGCCGCGGCGGCGGTCAGCGGGACCGCCTGGGTGAGGTCGGTTCCGACGAGCTGGTTGGCACCCAGCATGGGGTATAGGAAGAGCAGCAGGATGATCATCAGCGAGCCCGACCCGACGGAGGTCATGCCCACGACGAGCCCGCCGATCATGCCGATCTCGACCGTCCGCAGCGGATGAACCTCGATCCCGTGCACAACGCCTTCACGTTCCT